>JBDSJB010000480.1:0-35722 GCA_039917665.1 Binatia bacterium | reverse complement strand
GCTCGCCATCGGCCGCGCGCTCGCGAGCGCGACGCGTACGCGCCCCGGCTCGGTGCCGTTCGCCGCGATCGACGCCCGCCGTCCGCTCTCGACCTTGCGCGCCTTCACGCGCTCGTACGACGCCGCGGCGTAGTCGATCACGAGGTCGACGCTCGAGAAGGCCCCAGGCGCGCTGACCACCACCGGAATCCGCATGCGGCTCCCGGCAATCTCGGGCGATCCGAGCGTGACCGTCGCTCCTGCAATACCGCTGCTGGCTGGGAGCCAGTCGGCGGCACAATCTCCGAGCACCAGGCCGCTGAAATCCTGCCCGGCGACGGTTCCCGCGAGCGGCGTGAAGGCGATCGCCCCGGGCGTACACATCGTCCGCGTGAGCGTCGGCGGGGTCAGGGTCTGATTCGCCGCCGCATCGGGTTCTGGCACCCAGAGCCAGCTCGTGCCGCAACGCACGACCGTCGGAAGCTCGGGCCCGAGCCCGACGGCGCGCGCGAGCAGCAGCTTCACGTCCTTCGACGAGACCTTGCCGTCAGCACCGGTGTCGCAGGCGAGCTGCTGCAAGCCCGTGACAGTGCGAAGATGTTTCGACACCTGGAGCGCGACGGCCGCATCGCGGGCCGTCACGGCGCCGTCCACCTGGGCCGCTCCCACGGGGACGATGGTCCAGGCCACGTTGGTGAGGGATCCGAACGTGTATCCGCCGTCCGGGCCCGTCGTCGTGACCGCGTCGCTCGGACCGCTCAGCGCTACCGTCGCATCGCCGATCGGCGTCGTGCTGCCGAGATACGAGAGCGTCCCCGAAATCGAGGTGCCAGCGACGGCCGTCGGCGTGGCTGCCGGTGTCACCGTGATCGTGGCCGTGGGTGTCGTGGTGCGTATGGGCGTCGCCGTCCGCGTGACCGTCGCACCGATGGTCGCCGTCGGGAGCACCGTCGGCGTCGCAGTGCGGGTGGCCGTGGGCAGCGGCGTCGCCGTGCGTGTGGCCGTCGCGGTCGTCGTTGCGATCACGGTCGTCGTTGCGGTCGCGGTCCGCGAGGGCGTGGGCGTTCTAGTCGGCGTGGCGGTCCGCGTCGGCGTGGCGCCCGGGGTCGGCGTTCGGGTCGCGGTCGGCCCCGCGCCGTTCCGCGCCACGACCACCAGCGTGATCGACGATGCGGGGAACGTCGCGTCGATCGCACCCGCGCTCACCGTGAGATCGGCGGCGTGCACGATCGTCGTCGTGGCCGACGCGCTATAGCGCCATTGCTGCGCCGTGACCCCAGCCGCAAACCCCGCGAGGGCCAGGTGGCTCGTGAGTGGCGTGCCCGTCTTGTTGACGATCATGAGCGTCAGCGCGCCGTCGCTCGTACGCTCGGCCCCGTAGACCGCGAGCTGCGCTTGGTCGCCGCTCTGCGACTGCACGCTCACGTCGCCAAAGCGGCTGCCGGCGCCGTCGTAATTGCGGTACAGGCGAAACGCGTACGCGCCGGGTTGGCTGGACGTCGGCGGGCTCCAGAGCGTCGCCAGATCCATCCCCTCGCGGCCGAGGATGCCGAGCACGTCGGCCTGGGCGAGCGCACCGTTGATGTGCTCCAGCCCGCCCCAGTTGTACTCGGTCATCGCGGTCTTCGTGCCGGGGTAGCTCGTAGATACCCAATCGCGCATGCGCGGCACGAGCCGGACGGCCTCGCCGATCCAGCTCTCGTCGACGTAGGCCGGGTCCCAGAGCGAACGCGTGGAGCGCAGACGCAGGGCCTGCGTCGCGGCGCTCCCCGCGGACGACAGCGAGACGCCGCTCGCCTGCGGATAGTAGTGCAGATCGACGTAATCGAGGATGCGCGTGCCGTGTTGCTGCTCGTACGCGCGCATCTGCTGCAGGTACCACTCGATGAACGGCACGTTGCCGTGCGCGAGCCGATCCTGCGGATTGTTCCACCACGCACCGCCGGGTGCCGCGTCGAGCGCCGACCAGAAGTAACCCGTCCATCCCCACTCGGCCGGGCCGAGCGTCAGCGCCGCCGGATCGGCCACCTTGATCGCCGCACCGTAGGCTTGCGTGCGCGTCTTCATCTCGTCGTAGCTCGTCGGGCTCGGGTGGACGTCGCGATGCGTGTCGTTCCAAAGCATCGGCTCGTTGTCGAGGTTGTAGAACCGGACACCACCACTCGCCGCGGCGCCGTAGCGACTCTGAAGATGGCTGATCCAGTCCTGCACGAACGTCGGCGTGATCGCGACGCTCGTGTCGGTCGGATCGTTGCCGGTGACGTCAGCGCCGCCCGGAGTCACGCCGTTACCACAGTTCGGCTGCCACGGATCGGTCGACTGCTGCGCGCCGTACTGCGACACGCCGAAGCCGCAGCTGATGGCGCGCGACTTCGGTGTCCATCCGATCAGCGGCACCGTCAGTAGCGTCGCCGTGCCGGTGCGCCGGTCCTGTTCGACGAACTCATCGGCGTCCGAGCCGTTGGGCAGCGCGCCGGGGTTCGGGGTGTCGCTCGGGATGTTCTCGAAGTACCAGTCGGCCGCGCGATTGCTGGTGTCGTTCTGCCAGTTGTACCGCGTGGTCGCATTGCCCCCGAAGCGTCGCACCGGCAACGCCAACTCGGCCGCGAGTCCCTCGTCGGCGAAGTTCATGCCGTAGATGTAGGGGCTGATCGCGCGCCGTGCCGCGCTCGCGTCGACGGCGAGCGGCGGTCCGCTTCCGGGCGGCGCCGGCGTCGGCGTTGGCAATCCCGCCGACACGAAAGCGACGTCGTCGAGCGAATACGCTGGCTGCGCTCCTGGCGTCGCGTTGAACCACTGGAGGTAATCGATCTGCCGCGGCGAGCCGAGCTCGGCGAGCGGCACGTCGACGCGCGTCCACGTGCCCGCGACCGGCATGATCGTCTGCGCAACCGAGGCGCCGGACGTGTTGCTGCCGACGATGATCTGCACGCCTTGTCCGCCGGCGCTGCCGCCGTGCACCCAGAAACGCAGGCTGTCGTAGCTCGTGACGTCGACGCTCGACGGAGTCCCGAGCTGCAGACCGCTCCAGCCGTCGGTGTACGTGACGCCGATCGCGGCGCTGCCCGCATGAACGGGCGCAACCTGCGTAAAGCTGCGCGTCACTCCGCCCCAGGACCAATCCTGCCAGCCACTCGCGATGCCATCGGCATATACGCCGACGTCGGCGAAGGCGGCGCGCGTGAACGCGCACAGCAACAGCAACGTGACTCCGAACCCCGACGACACCCGCACCCGCACGAACCGAATAGCTGCCAGCGTGCCACTATCGGCGCAACCGCTGCGCTCGCGTTTTCCGCCTACAACACGCAGCGCACGTTGCGGTACTGTCGCGGCGTCACGTCCTCGCCACTCGCCCGGCACAGCGTGCGCCAACGCGCGTGACGATCGACGCCGTTTACGACGCTTTGGCGCGCTTCACGATGTGCTCCGCCGCACGCGTCGCGAGCGCCATCACGGTCAGCTGCGCCGGAACGGCGACGCTCGTCGGAAACACGCTCGCATCACACACGAACAAGTTGCGCACGCCGTGCGCTTCACCGTTCACGTCGACGACGGACTTCCGCCGGTCGTTCCCCATCCGCAGCGTTCCCTGCGGCTGATACGAGAGGAACAGCGGATCGTTCACGCGGATGCCGCGATCGCGAATCGGCTGATACGCGCCGCGCTTCGGGATCGTCACGACATCGTTGTAGGGCAGGAACACCTTCTCGGCACCGGCGGCGAAACTGATCTCGGTCGCCTTCTCCAGCGCGTCGATCAGCTGATCCTCATCGCTGCCCCCGAGGCGATAGCTCACGCTCGGCGGTCCGTTCTCCTCGATCTCGAGCCGGCCGCGCGTATGATCGTGCAGCAGGATGCTGATGGCGCCGAGCCGCGGGTAGAGCGTCATGAGCTCGCGATGCGCGGAGCCATAGCCGGGCAGCATGCTCGCCGCCGCAACGGGATGCGCGAAGCTCGGCACCAGCAAGTAGCCCGCGCCAGCACTCCGCGCCCCCATGGTCAGAAACTCGTCGACGACGTAGCCCTGCGGGATGCCCTTCCAGGCCTCGATCGGCTCGGGGTAGAGCGCGGTCACGACGACCTGCGGCTGGAGGCGGAGATTGCGGCCGACCTCGTCGGCAGGATCGGGGAGTCGGCTCTGACGCCAGATGCGCGGCGAGTTGATCGCACCGGCCGCGAGCACGACCACGTCGGCCTTCACCTTGAGCGTGTACGGCTGCCCGGTCTTGGACCGGCCGAACACGCCGGCGACGCCGGCGACCTTCCCGTTCTGCGTCATCACCTGCCGCACTTGGCAATCGGGAACGATCAGCGCTCCGGCCTTCGATGCCGCGGGCACGTAGGTCGTCAGCATGTCGTTCTTGCGGTCGTACGTGCACCCGATCGCGCAATAGCCGCAGAGGAGACAGTCGGTGCGATTGTGGAGCGGCAGATAGCCGCGAAACCCAAGCTTTGCACTGCCCTGCTGGAGCTTGGCGCTGTTGCCGTTCACCTGCTCGGGAACAATGCGCTGCGCAGCGATGCGCTTCTCGACCTGGCGAAAATACGGGTGCATCGCGTCGTGCTCGAGACCCGGCAGCCCGAGCTGTCGCGCCCAATAACTGAGCAGCGCGCCCGGTGGCCGCACGCAGAGACAAAAGCTCGCGACCGTCGAGCCGCCGACGCACCGCCCTTGCGAGACCAGCGCGGTGTAGTCGGCCGTCGCCTTGGTACCGCCCTCGCGGTACAGGCGCGGGTACATCACCTCTTCGCGTTGCACGAAGTCGCTGCTCCGCAGATACGAGCCATCCTCGACGAGCACGACGGACTTCCCGGCCTCGGCGAGCTCACAGGCCGCGACGGCGCCGCCCGCCCCCGAGCCGACGACACACACGTCGGCTTCGAGGACGACGTCCGCGTCGACCGTGCCGCTGTCGAGGATCATCGGGCCTTCCGAGCCGCGAGCGCGGTCGCGAGATCCACGGGCGCCTCGTGGGTGAACGTCGAGCCCGCCTCGACGCGTCCGAGCCAGGGGCCATCGTACCCGACGCCGGCGAACGACGTCGTCTGCGCGTAGTACCCGAGCGCCGCCAACGTCTTCAGCGCCCGAAAGATGACTCGGCGGGCTCCGAGGGTGCTCTCCATCCAGCCCCGCAGATAGGCGTCCTGCTCGACCGGGCTGAGACGCGTGAAGCGCCGTGGCTTCAAATCGAACAGGTGCGTCCCGTGCTCGACGACGCGCAACATCAATCGCGCCTGTCCCTGCGAGGTCGGCGGCAGCGCGGCTAGGAGCCCGTCGATGAAGCCACCGATGTCCTCCCGCGCCTCGTCGGGAAGCCCGAGGATGCGCACCGCGGCCTGGGTCACGACCGCGTACTCCTTCCGCGTGAGGAAGCGGAGATCCTGCTCGGTCGGCAAATAGCGCGCACAGCCGGTCGGCAGCACCGCGCCGAAGGCCAGCAGGAGCGCGCCACCGAAGCCCGTCTGCAACAGCCGACGACGCGTCAGGTCCACGCGCAACGCTTCGAGCGCCGCGGCGCGGTCATCCATCAAGCGGCGACTCGCATCAGCGGCGCGCATGGTACGCGGCACCACGCGCGGGCGTCAAGACGACGTGCGCACTTGCGACGACGAGCGCACTTGCGAAGCGCGGAGCGATTGCTCAAGCTGCGCTCGACGATGCCCCTCTACGAATATCGCTGCACGAGCTGCAAGAAGCGCGTCACCATCCTCACCCTGCGCGCCAGCGAGGAAGTCGATGCCGTGTGCGATCGGTGCGGAGCCCGCACGCTCGACCGGCTGATGTCCCGCTTCGCCATGGGCCGTTCGGACGAGGCCCGTCTCGAATCCCTCTCCGACCCGTCCAATCTGAGCGGCCTCGACGAGAACGACCCGTCGAGCATGGCGAAGTGGATGAAGCGCATGAGTCGCGAAATGGGCGACGAGGTCGGCGGCGGCAGCGACATCGACGAAATGGTCGACGAGATGGCCGCGGGCGGGAGCGCCGACACCGATAGCAGCGACGACGGCGACGCTTCCGGTGGCGGCAGCGATGACGGCGGCGCCGACTAGGCCTTTTCCAGCAGCACGACGGCCTGCGCGGCGATGCCTTCCGCGCGCCCGATCGGCCCGAGGCCTTCGCCGCGCGTCGCCTTGACGTTCGCCGCGTCGGCCGCGATCCCGAGGAGCGCGGCGATGTTGTCGCGCATGGCATCGATATGCGGCGCCAAGCGCGGCTCCTCGGCATGGATCGTCACGTCGACGTTCCCCACCCGGTAGCCACGGGACCGCGCCATCGCCATGGTCTCCGCTATGAACTCGCCGCTCGGACGGTCCTTGTGGCGCGGGTCGCGATCCGAAAAATGCCGGCCGATGTCCCCCGCGCCGATGGCGCCGAGGATGGCATCCGTGACCGCGTGGAGGACGGCGTCCGCATCGGAATGTCCCGCGAGACCGCGGGAATGCGGGATTTCGATGCCGCCGAGGACGAGACGGCGGCCGGGCGCGAAGGGGTGGATGTCGTACCCCTGACCGATGCGAAACCCCGACACGGCCGGCGAGGCTAGAGGCGACCCGCGCGACTGTCAATCAAACGGAGGCCAGCGACACGGTGCAGGGCGTCACGGGCCGTGATAACGTCCGCCGCCGAATCATGAGTGATCCAGCGCAACACCGCGTGGTCGATCTCGACACCCAGACCGCCGCGGCACCCGCCGAGCAGTTTCTGAACAAGTACGCCGAGGATGTCTTGGCGAGCCTGGGCGACGGACTGGTGCTGCTCGACACCAACGGGCGCGTCGTCTTCATGAGCCCCGGCGCCGAAGACCTGACGGCCGTCTCGGCGAAGCACGCGAGCGGCAAAACGGCCATTCAGGTGTTCGCGGCGCATCACTGGCTCGCGGAGCGCATCACCGCGTTTCTCCACGGTGAAGGCCGGCACGTGAGCGACAGCGGCGAGCTCGCCGCCCCGTTCGGCCGGCGCGCCATGGTGCGGGTGAGCGCGTCGCCGGTGATCGACCGCGACGGCACCACGGTCGGCAGCATGTTGCTCCTGCACGACGTCGTCGCGACGCGCTCGCTCACCGAGACCGGGGAACGCGGGAGCCGCGTCGGTGAGCTCGCCGCCGTTGCCGCCGGCCTCGCGCACGAGATCAAGAACCCGCTCGGCGGCATCAAGGGCGCGGCCCAATTGCTGGCCGACACGCTGAAGGCCGACCCCGAAGGCCTGCGCTTCACGTCGCTCATCACGCGCGAAGTCGACCGCGTCTCGGACCTGCTGGAGCAATTGCTCGAGCTGACCCGCCCGCCTCGGCTTCGCCTCGCGGCCGTGAACGTGCACCGCGTGCTGCAGGACGTGCTGACGCTCGAGCACGCGAGCGCACTCGACACGCTGACACTGCGCTGCCACTTCGATCCGAGCTTGCCGGACGTGTGGGCCGACGAGGCCCAGATCCGCCAGGTATTCCTGAATCTCGTGAAGAACGCGCTCGAAGCCATGGAGCGCACCGGAACCCTCACGATCACGACCCGCATGGAGACGGACTTTCACGTCCGCACGCCGGGCCAGGCTCGCGGGCGGCAATATCTGTCGGTCGATGTCGAGGACACCGGTCCCGGCATCGAGCCGGAAGACACCGACCGGATCTTCACGCCGTTTTTCACCACCAAGAACAAAGGCACCGGCCTCGGCCTGGCGGTGAGTCATCGGCTGGTCACCCAGCACGGTGGGCTCCTGCGCGTCGAGAGCGAGCCCGGGCGCTGGACGCGCTTTCGGGTGAGCTTACCGGTCGCCATGCCTGGGGAGACGAGCTGATGGCACGTGTGCTGGTCGCCGACGACGAAGAATCGATTCGCCTCGTATTGTCGACGGCGCTCGGACAAGCCGGCCACGACGTCTCGATCGCCGCCACCGGCGGCGAGGCCCTCGCCCTGCTGATCGGCGGCAACTTCGACGTCGCGATCCTCGACGTGCGGATGCCCGACATGAGCGGCCTCGACGTACTGGCCCGCGTCCGCGAGACCGAGACGCCGGTGATCGTGATCGTCATCACCGCGCAGAACACGATGACCAACGCCATCGAAGCCATGAAGCGCGGTGCCTTCAACTACCTCACCAAGCCCTTCGATCTCGACGAAGTTCGGACGCTCGTGACTCGGGCGTCCGAGATGCACAAGCTGAAGGACACCGTCGGCCGCATCCGCACGGAGGTCGTCGGCCGCTACGAGCCCGGCGTCACGCTGATCGGCACCAGCACCGCGATGCAGGAAATCTTCAAGACCATCGGGCGGCTCGCGAACAGCGACGCGACCGTCCTCATCGAAGGTGAGAGCGGCACCGGCAAAGAGCTGATCGCCCGCGCCATCCACGTGCACTCACCGCGCTGGAGCGGCCCGTTCGTGGCGCTCAACTGCTCGGCGATCCCGCGCGACTTGCTCGAGAGCGAGCTCTTCGGCCACGAGCGCGGCGCTTTCACCGGCGCGAGCGAGCGCCGCGTCGGCCGCTTCGAGACTGCCGGCGGCGGCACCCTCTTCCTCGACGAGGTCGGCGACATGCCGATCGAGCTGCAGGTGAAGCTCCTGCGCGTGCTGCAAGAGCGCGAGTTCAGCCGGGTCGGCAGCACCACCGTCATCAAAGCCGACGCCCGCATCATCGCCGCGACCAATCAGGGCCTGGAACGCGCGGTCCGCGAGGGCCGCTTCCGCGAGGATCTCTACTTCCGCTTGAAGGTCGTCCCGATCGCGGTGCCGCCGCTGCGCGAACGGCGGGGTGACATCCCGCAGCTCATCCGCCACTTCCTCGCCAAGACCAACTCCGAGATGGGCACGGACATCAGCGGCATCACCTCGGAAGCCGAGGCCCTGCTCGTTCGGCATCCCTGGCAAGGCAACGTGCGCGAGCTCGAAAACACGTTGGTACGCGCCGCGGTCCTGGCGCCGGGTCAAACGCTGACCGAAACCGACCTGCAGCTGCCCGAGGCGACGCCGCCGCCGGCGCTCGCGGGCTCGCTCGCGGAAACGCTGCGGAGCGCGGTGGCCGCGCTCGTCAACGATCCGAGCCGTCCCGCCAAAGAGCTGCACGCGGCCGTCGTCGCGGCCGTCGAGCGGCCGCTCATCGAATTGGTCCTCGAACAAACCGGTGGGAACCAGCTGCGCGCCGCCGATCTCCTCGGCATCAACCGCAACACGCTCCGGAAGAAGCTGACCGCGCTCGGCATCCCGATCCCGCGCGGCAGCTCGTGACACTCCCCTCTCGGCTCTATCTGATCGTCGACCCGCTCGACACGGGTCGCGACCCGATCACGCTCACGCGCGCGATGTTGGCAGGAGGCGCGCGGTTGCTCCAACTGCGCGCCAAAACCGCGGCCACGGGGGACCTGCTCACAATCGCGGAAAAAGTGCGCGAGCTGACGGCCGCCGCCGGCGCCCTGTTCATCGTGAACGACCGGGTCGACGTCGCGCGCGCCGTCGGCGCGGACGGCGTGCACCTCGGCCAGGATGACCTGCCGGTCGCGGCAGCGCGCACCATCCTGGGCCCCGGCCAGCTGATCGGCTACTCCACCCACAGCGAGACCCAGCTCGGCGACGCCCGCGACGCCGGCGCCGACTACCTCGCCTTCGGGCCGATCTTCGCGACGACCAGCAAGAGCACCGCCGATCCAGTGCTCGGCTACGAGCGGCTTGCCGCCGCGCGCCGCCTGACCGAGGGCCCGCTGGTCGCCATCGGGGGCATCACGGCCGACACGGCGCCCGCCGTGCTCGCCGCCGGCGCCGACGCCGTCGCCATCATCGCCGCCGTCGTCCGCGCCCCCGACGTGGAGCGCGCCACGGCAGAGCTACTCGCGCTCGTCGACCCGCCCCGCGTCTAGCGACGAGGCGCTCCGTCTAACGACGAGCCTCGTCGGATCACGCGCCGCACCGGCGTAGCACGCGTCCGGGCCGAGCCCCGGTCGACCCGCTCGCACCGAGCACCTGCACGCCGTTCACGAAGACGGCCGCGATGCCGACGGGATGACGGTGTGGATCCTCGAAGGTCCCACAGTCGGCGATGCGCATCGGATCGAAGAGCACGACGTCGGCCGCGTACCCTGGCCGAAGGAGCCCGCGGCGCTCGAGGCCAAACGTCGCAGCCGGCAGGCCGGTCATGCGGTGCACGGCCTCGGCGAGACTCAGCACGCCGAGTTCGCGCGCGTACCGACCGAGCACGCGGGCGAACGTCCCGTAGAGTCGCGGGTGCGGCCGCCCTTCGATCGTCGGCATCCCGTCGGAACCGATCATCGTCGTGGGGTGGCGCATGACCGTCTGAACGTCCTCCTCGCGCAGGCTGTGCACGATGACGGTCGTCTCGGGCTGGGCCGCGAGCACGTGCTCGGCAGCCGCAACCGTGGTCGTCCCGAGGGTCGCGGCGATCGCGGTGATGGACTGCCCTTCCCATTCGCGATGACCGTCCGCGGCGGCGATCACGACGTCTTCCGGCTCGAGCACGCCGATGCCGGAGTCGAAGCGGCCGTTGCGAAAGACCGCCGAGAGGACCGTGCTGCCCGCCGTGTAAGGGTATTGGTCGGCGCGGATTTCGAGACCAGCGGCGCGCGACTCGTCGATCAAACGCAGGGAGGCTTCGACCAGCCCCCACGCCGCACGGCCCGACGCCTTGTGATGCGAGATCTGGACGGGCACACGCGCGGCCGTGCCGATCGCGACCGCCTCGCGAATCGCCTCCACCAAGCCCACGCTCTCGTCACGGAGGTGCGTCGTGTAGAGCGCACCGGTTCCGCGCAGCAGCATCGCGAGCTCGATGAGCTCGCCGGTTTCCGCGAGGCACCCGGGCGAGTAGATGAGGCCCGACGACAGCCCAAGCGCGCCGGCCTCCAATCCCTCGGCCACCACGGCTTTCAGGGCCGTCATGTCGGCGTCGCTCGGAGTAACACGCGTGCTCCCCATGACGGCGAGACGCGCGGTACCGTGGCCGACCAGCACGCCGATGTTCGCTGCGGGCGGCGCGCTCTCGAGATGGGCGACGTACCCCGCGTACCCATGCCACTCGGGAAGCACGGCGCGCGGATGGAAGGTGCGCGCCATCCGCGCCGCGGCCGGGAACGGCGCGGCGCCGAGACCGCAATTGCCGACGATGCACGTGGTCACGCCGCCGGCGACCTTGAACGACAGATCGGGGTACAGCACCGCCGCGAAGTCATCGTGCGTGTGCACGTCGATGAAACCGGGGGCTACTGCGAGGCCACGGGCGTCGATCGTGTGTGCGCCGGCTCCGTCGACGACGCCAACGGCCACGATCGCGTCGCCGTCGAGCGCGAGGTCGCCGACCAGGGACGGACCGCCCGTCCCGTCGTAGATCTCCGCCTCGCGGATGACGAGATCGTAGCGCGTGCTCATCCGACCCGCGGCGACGCGCTAAATCTCGGGGATCTCGTAATCGCGCTCGGCAAACGGCGAGCTGTGCTCGAACGCTTCGTCGCTCGGCAGCGCCCGATCGGCGAAGCGCATGAACTCTTTCCGGAAGGTCACGTTCACCGTGCCGGTCGGGCCGTTACGCTGCTTGCCGATGATGATCTCGGCGTCGTTCTCTTCCTGCGGGCTCAGCTCTTTGTTGTAGGCCGCCTCACGGTAGACGAAGAGGATCATGTCGGCGTCCTGCTCGATCGCGCCCGATTCGCGCAAGTGCGCCATCACGGGCCGGCGGTCGGCGCCCTTTTCCTCGACGCGACGATTCAGCTGCGAGAGCGCGATCACTGGCAACTCGAGCTGCTTGGCGAGCGCCTTCAGCGAGCGCGAGATCTCCGAGATCTCCTGCTCGCGCGAGTCGCTGCGACCCGAGCCACGCATGAGCTGCATGTAGTCGATGATGATGAGACCGAGCCGGCTGCCGCGGGCCTGAATCTCGCGCTTCAGACGGCGCGCTTTGGCGCGCAGCTCGAGAATGGAGAGTCCGGCGGAGTCGTCGATGTAGATGACGGCTTGGTGCAAGCTGCCCGCCGCGCTCGCGAGCTTGGCGAAGTCCTTCTCGTGGAGCCGGCCCGAGCGCACGTCCTGGTAGTTCACGAGCGCCTCGGAGCAGAGCATGCGCAGTACCAACTGCTCCTTCGACATTTCGAGCGAGAAGATCGCGACGCCGACGCCGGTCGCCAGCGCCGCCGCCTGGCCGATGTTCAAGGCCAGGGCGGTCTTGCCCATGCCGGGCCGGCCGGCGACGATGATGAGATCGCCCGGGTGCATGCCGGACGTCATCTTGTCGAGGTCGTGGAAGCCGGTCGAAACGCCGGTGACCATTTCCTTCCGGTCGAAGAGCTTTTCGATCTCCTTGATCGCGGACGGCAGGAGATCACTCACCGGGAAGAACTCGGTGGTCACCTTCTGCTCGGCGATCGCGAAGATCTTCGACTCGGCGAGGTCGACGAATCTTTCGACGTCGGCCTGGTTGTCGTAGGCCTCGGTCGCGATCTCGGTCGCGGTGGAGATGAGGCCGCGCAAGATCGCCTTCTCGCGGATGATTCGGGCGTAGTGCTCGGCGTTGGCGGCCGTCGGCACGCGGTTCGCGAGCTCGGCGATGAACGTGGCGCCCCCGACGTCCTGCAGCTGGCCGCGTTGGCGAAGCGCTTCCGTCAACGTGATGATGTCGACCGGCGATCCGCGCTCGTTCAGATCGACCATCTGCTGGTAGATCTTGCGATGCGAGTCTCGGTAGAAATGCTCCGAGCGCAGGATCGGCAACACGAGGTTGCACGCGTGGTTGTCGAGCAACACGCCGCCCAGCACCGATTCCTCGGCCTCGAGGTTTTGCGGTGGGAGCTTGCGTAGGTTGTCTTCGATCGAGGGCACGTTCACTCCTCCACGTGCGCTCGCCGACGGCGGGACGACGCGGGGACCGAGTGTATAGACGTCGCCATTGCGAAAGTCACGATGTTTCACCGCCGCGCGCCAGCGAAAAAATTTCCGCAAAGCGCGCCACGCCATCGGCGATTCGCGGGCCGTACCAAGACAGCGCCTTGCCGTCGACGAAGTGCACGCGGCCGCTTTGCAAAGCGGGCGTCTCAGCGAGCGGCGCGAGCGCCGCGCGATCCTTTGCGCTGAAAGCGTAGGGCTCGTCGGGCAGCAGCACCACTTCGGGTTGTGTCGCCGCGATCTGCTCGAGCGTGACCACTGGATAGCGCGTCGCATCGGCGGCGCAGACGTTCTCGCCCCCGGCCGTCCGCAGGAGATCGTGTGCGTAGGTATCGGCGTTGAACGCCATCCACGGTTTACGCCAGATCGGGCAGAAGTAGCGTACCAGCCGAGCCGGGCCGACGGCATGCACAGTGCGCGCGAGACTCGCCCGTTGCGCGCGCGCCAACGCCGCACCCGCGCCGTGCCCCGTGATCGTGCCGAGCGTGTCGATGACGCGAATCCCGTCCATCACTGTCTTCGGCTCGGTCACGAACACCGCGAGATCCGCGGCGGCCAAGGCCTCGAAATCCTCACGGCGATTCTCCTCGGCGTTCATGATCACGAGGTCGGGGGCCAGAGCACGGATGCCGTCGAGATCGGGATTCTTCGTCCCGCCGAGCTTCGGCAACGCCGCCACCGCCGCCACAGGCTCCTCGCAATAGCGAGTGACCCCAACGACCGCGTCACCGGCCCCGATCGCGAACAGCGTCTCGGTGAGGCTCGGCACGAGGCAGACGATACGGCGCGGGTGCTCCGGCAACCGCACCTTCCGACCGAGATCGTCGACGACCGCGCGCTCCGCCACGGCTCAGCTATGCTGCGCGGCGCGACACCTCGCAACCGGGCCCGTCAGCGGCGGACATGCCGCGGCGTCACTCGCATCCGATGCGGGCCGTCTGCATCGAAATGGTGCGCCTACTTGCCGGGCGCCGCGCCGTTGTGCTCGCGGAGCACCTTCTCGAGGCCCTGCTTCTCGTCGTCGGTGATCTCGTCGTGCGCACCATCGTGAGCCGCTTCATGCTCGTCGGGGGACTCCGAGAGGGCTCGTGCCCCCGGGATGCTCGCCGGCAATCCGGGCGCCTCCGCGCGCCGCGCGCTCAACCACCACGCCAACAGCACCGCGACGGCGACCAATGCGCCCACTGTCCACCACGTCGTCGCCGCCCCACGCTTCCGCGCTCGCTTCGCCATCGTCACGCCTCGTTCGGACTGATCTGCATGATGTTCCACCCCCGGCGCTTGGCTTCACGGCGGAGCCGGGGATCGGGGTTCACGATCTCGGGATGGCCGACCAACTCGAGCATCGGCAGGTCGGTGACCGAGTCGGTATAGAACCAGCTCGCGGCGAGATCGATGTCGTGCTCTTCAGCGAATCGCCGCGCCCAATGAATCTTGCCGGCACCGTAACAAATCGGACGGTGCACGTCGCCAGTGAAGCGTCCGTTCTCGATCACGAGCCGCGACACGAGCAAATGCTCGATGCCGAGATCCTCCGCGAGCGGCGTCGCCAGGTACGGCGTCGAGCTCGAGAGCAGCGCGATCACGTGCCCTTGCTCACGGTGCGACGCGATCCGCCGCACCATCTCGGGCTGCAGGTACTGCCGCACCATGTCCCGATACCAAACCCGACAATGCTCGGCGACGGCCTGCTCGCTGCGGCCGCGAATCCACCCGCTGGTGCTCGCCGCCGCGCGCTCGATGTCGAGGAGGCCGAGCTTGTAGCGGAAATACAGGTAGACCGTGCGGAGCGCGTCGCGGCGGCGGATCTGCCCACGCTGCCGCAGGAACTTCATGTACAGCGGCCCGGTGTTCTTCGATATCAACGTGCCGTCGATATCGAAGAACGCCGCGACCGCCACGAATCAATCCGCTTCGCGCCCTCAGCGCTCGATGATCATGCTGATGCCCTGACCGCCGCCAATGCAAAGCGACGCGAGGCCGAGCTTGGCGTCGCGATCCTTCATCGCGTGGATCAGGGTGACCAGAATGCGAGCGCCGCTCGCGCCGATCGGGTGACCGAGGGCGATGGCGCCGCCGTTCACGTTGACGCGATTCTTCGGGATGCGGAGCTCGCGCAGCACGCCGAGCGACTGCGCGGCGAAGGCCTCGTTCAGCTCCCAGAGGTCGATCTCTTCCTTGCGGAGGCCGGCCTTCTTGAGCGCCTTCTCCGATGCCGGCCACGGGCCCATGCCCATGATCGCGGGATCGACACCGGCCGACGCGAAGGAGCGGATGCTGGCGAGAATCGGCAGGCCGAGCTTCTTGGCGCGCTCTTCCGACATGACCACGACTGCCGCGGCACCGTCGTTGATGCCCGACGCGCTGGCCGCCGTGACCGAGCCGTCCTTCTTGAACGCGGGCTTCAGCGCCGCGACCTTGTCCGGCGCGCTCTCGCGCGGGTGCTCGTCGGTCTCGAACTTGATCGGATCGCCCTTCTTCGCGGGGATCTCGACGGCGACGATCTCTTCCTTGAACTTCCCGCCCTTGATCGCGGCCGCGGCTTTCGCCTGACTCTCGATCGCGAACTCGTCCTGCTCACCACGCGAGATCTCGTACTTGGACGCGACGTTCTCGGCGGTGATGCCCATGTGCGTGAAGGTGATCGGGCACGTGAGACCGTCGGAGATCATCGAGTCGATGATCTGGTCGTGGCCCATGCGGTAGCCGGTGCGTGCCTTGGTGAGAAGGTACGGCGCGGCGCTCATGTTCTCCATGCCGCCCGCGACGATAATCTCGGCGTCGCCGAGCGCGATCGACTGGGCCGCGAGCGCGACCGCCTTCAAGCCGGAGCCGCACGCCTTGTTGATGCCGTAGCCGGAGACTTCCTTCGGCAAGCCAGCCTTCAAGAAGGCGACGCGGGTGGCGTTCAGGCCGAGGCCGGCCGCCAGCACGTTCCCGAGAATGACCTCGTCGACCTGGTCGCCGGGCAAGTTGCCCGCACGGCGAAGCACCTCACGGATCGCGACGGCACCGAGCTCGGGCGCGGGAATCTGGGACAGAGCCCCGCCGAACGTTCCGATGGCCGTACGAGTGGCGGCGACGATGACTGGCTTCTGCATTTGGAGCCTCCTCCGAAGCGTGGGGTGTGGCGTTACGAGCCGGTCCTTATTGCACCAGCCGCCGGGGCCAGGCAACTAACCAAGAAGGGGGATTCTCTCCCCCTTCTCCACGCGGCAAAGCCGCGCGGAACCTCAACCCCCGGCTCGCTCCGCTCGGCCTCGTGCTGCGCACTCGGAGGCGCCCAACGACCAAATTCGGCCGCTAAATTCGGCCGCTAGATCGAGCTGCGGATTGCCGTGCGGAGCGCTTCCCAGCCGCTGCGCTGATCCCAGCCGTCGACGCCGTTGTACCAGCGCAGGCCGATCTCCTGGGCGCCGCGCCAGCGGGCTGCGATCCCGAGCCAGAGTCGCGCCCCTGGACCGTAAAACATGGTGGCGGCCTGCCCGAGACGACGGAGCTTTCGGCCGACCCACCCCTGGCGGAAGCGCGCCTCCGCACCCTCGAAGCGGAAGGCTTGGGCGGCGAGCGCGGGAGCGATCTCGTCGGCGGCCCACCGTCCGTACTCCAGAGCGAACGAGATGCCCTCCCCCATGAGCGGCTCGACGCCGGCCGCGTCGCCGACCAGAAGCACCCGCGGCGCCACGAAGGGCGTCCGACCGAAGCAGCGGATCGGCGCCGCCTGATGCCGCACGGTCGCGTCGCCGAGCTCGCCCTGCAGCTCGCGCAGCAACGCGACGAGATCGACGCCCTGTCGCCGCCGCCACGCGTAAACGCCCGCGTTCACGTGCGGCATCCCGTCGATCAGACACGGAAACGCCCACGCGTACCCGGCAAGCCCACGCGGCACCGCGCGGAAATCGAAGTCGTAGCGGGCACGCGCATGGCCGTCCCAAGGCGCCGCACCGGCGGGAACCGGAACGTCCGCCATGACGGCCCGGGCGACCTCCTCGCGTGCGGCCCCGTCGCTCACGAGCTGGCGACGGACGAAACTTCCGGAGCCGTCGGCGCCGACGACGATCGCAGCCTCGTACTCGCCGCGTGTCGTCGTCACGCGCACGCCGTCCGCGCGGCGTTCGAGGGCGACCACCTTCTCTTCCTCGTGCACCGTGATCCCGCGCGCCTTCACCGCCGCCAAAAGCGACGCGTCGAGCTCGTCGCGTCGGACGACCGCGCAAAAGCGCGCGCCCTCGACCTCGACCCGACTCGACGGCACGTCGACGCGGGCGCGATCGACCATCACGTGCGGCACCGTCAAGCCGACGCCGAGCTCGTCGAGGCAGGCGAGCGCGTGGGGAATGAGACCTCCCGCACACACCTTGGGACGGGGATGGCGGGCTTTCTCGAGGAGGAGGATCTTGTCAGCGAGCGCGGGATCGCGGCGCGCGAGAAAAAGCGCGGTCGCGGCTCCGGCCGGACCGCCGCCGACGATGATCACCGCGCGTCGCTCCACGACCCCGAAAGCTAGGAGAAGCGTTGCCGACGCGCAACCGACGCGGGCGTCAGGCGACGGGCATGCGCACACTCGGCACTGCTACCGGCACCTGATCGTCGCGCGGCGCAGGCCCGTGCGCACTCGCCGCCGCATCGAGCACGCGCGCGCGTGCCATCAAGCGCGCTGCATGCGCGGTCGCACCGGCCGCCGACACAATGTGACCTGCTTCGTGGTGCGCCGCGGCTTGCTCGGCACGCGTGCCGGCCGTCGGTTGGTCGGCGAGGAGGTTCGCGATCCGCGCCTGGTGCGCACTTTCGGTGAAGGCGTAGGCGCGTCGCAACGACTCGGCGAAACGACGCCGCACGGCGGGATCCGTGGGCGCGGCCTGCACCTGCCGCTCGCGATAGCCGCGTACGAACTCGTCGTGACCCGCAAACTCGAGCACGCCCGCCACGTGCTCCAGCACGGCCGCAGCGTACGGCTCACACGCGAGGCTGCGGCGGAAATAGTCCGTCGCCGTCCGCGGCACATCCGCTCCGACGTGCCGTACGAAGCCCGGCTCGATCACGTATCCGACGGCCTGCAGCACGCGCCCGAGCGCGAACCACGCCGCCGCACTTTCCGGCGCCGCGAGCGCGGCGAGCGCCTCGTGCCGCGTGGCGGTGGGAACGGCGGCCGTCGCGACGGCGCGGCGGAAGAGCACCGCAGCCTCGGCAGGTTTTCCCCGACGGCGCTCGATCTCGGCCGCGAGCAAGGACGCGCGCGGATCGCCCGGGTGGCGATCGTGAGCGAGCGTGAGGATCTGGAGCGCACCGTCCTCGCGTCCGGCGCAGAGCATGACGTCCACGAGCGCTAGACCCGCCGCCGCGTCGTCACCCGCGAGCGCCGGCGCCTGCAGACGCTCCGCCGCGAGACGCAGCGTCGCATCCGGATCGGAAAGTCCCCGTGCGATCGTCAACTGCGCAGCCACGCCGAACGCCGTCGCCGCACGCGGCGTCGTGTCGCGCCGGGGCACGCCGGCAGCGAGCCAATCGGTCAGCGTCGCCATGCGTGCCGCCATCGTGTGACGGGCCGCGACGGCTTCCGCGCCCGCGCGCGCGATGCGCTCGCGCTCCGCCGGAGCCGCGAGGAAATGTCCGGCCTGCTGCAGGAGATTCTCGGGCCCGTAGGCCGCGAGGTGCTCGCCGGAGGTGAAGAGATCCTCGAGCCCGTTGCCCGTTCGCTCGGTCAACAGCAGCGCGCCGCACGCCATGGCTTCGAACGTGCGGAAGTTGACGTCGCCCATCACCGACTCGTTGAAAACGATCTTCGCGCTCGCGAAGACGCGGGCCATCTCGGACTCGGCGAGGCGTCGCGTCGGATCCTCACCCAGCGTCACGACGTCGAAACGGCGCCGCAGCTCGGCGAGCGCGGCGGCGCGCTTCGGACGATTCGCGTCGACCACGCCGACGAACGCGATGTCGATCGTGCGCGCCAGGCCGGGGTCGCGAAAGAGCGTCGGGTCGATGCCCCACGGGAGCCAGCGCGCCGGAATACCTTCGGCCTCGAAGAGCGGCACGTAGTCCTTCTGCGCCGCGAGCACGAGGTCGAAGAGGGCGGCGTAGTGACGCTGCCAGAAGAAGTTCACGTGGACATCGATCGCCCAGTAGATCCGTGGGATCGGCAAATCCTCGACACCGTAGGCCAACGTTTGCCGGCCGAGCTTGTCGGCCATGAAGAACGCCTCCGCGTCGGGCGCGCACTCGCGATACAGCACGCGCGCGTCGACCGGACGCCCCGGAGCCACCAGCAACGGGCAGAGCTGGCTCGCGAGGCGTACATCGTGCCCGAGCGCGCGGAGCGCCGGAACGACCTGGGGGTTGCCGAGATGCAGAATCCGCATACGAGCCGATGCGAGAGCAAGCGACATGCCGTCTGCGTCGTGCCTCCGGCGCGAAAGGCCAACGGCCATCGGTGTTCCGCGACGCTCATCGAGTCATCGTCCTGGGTCGGCGAGCCAGGATTCTGACGGCATCGGCACGCGCTGCGTCGTGCAATGCGATGCGCTTTTCGCGTAGAGGGCGGGCATCGACGTCGCTATTGTCGAGTCAGCGCCACACCGATGGACACGCGCGGTCATCCTGCGCCACCGAGGCGAACACGAGCGTGCTCTCGCAGCAGCGACACGGTCGTGTACCCAACGCGGCGCGCCGGCTTCGTTCTCACGCTGCTCGCCCTCTGCGCAACGATCGCCGTCGTCGCCCCCGCATCGGCTGGTGAGCTCGACGAGCGCATCGACGATTCGCTCGCGCTCTGCATTGCCGCCGATCAGCTTCCGGCGAACGAGCGCCTGTCCGTCCTGGCGCGCGGGCTCGATCTCGCCGACGCGGCGCTCGCACTCGATGATCGCTCCGCGCGCGCGCACTTCGCCGTCGTCTGCAATCTCGGCAAAGCGACCGCGCTCGCGGGCACGGGCTTCGGTAGTCTCGGCGCCGTCTATCGCTTGCGGCGCGAGATCGACGCGACGCTCGCGCTCGCGCCGAACCACGCGGAAGCGCTCGCGGCGAAAGGTGCGCTCTTGGTGAAGCTCCCGCGCTGGCTCGGCGGCGATCGTCGGGAAGCCGAGCGGTGGCTTCGACGCGCGCTCGCCATCGATCCGTCGAACGACACCGCACGCGTGTACCTCGACGAGCTGGCGCCCGCGCCGGCGTTCGTCGCCCCCGCCGCCGCCGAAGCCGCCGTCGCGCACTGAACGACACCCGGCCGGCTCACGCCGCGCAGACGAAGTCCCGCGTCTCCTGGAATCCCATCGCGGTCATCGCCGCGCGAATGCGATTCCGCGGCACCGGTCGTGCCACCGACACGACGATCGGAAGCGGCGCGAGACTCGGCAAAACGTCCGGCGCGACGACGGGCGCACCGTGAATCGTGTTGCCGAGGCGGCCGGGGTGCACCTCGACGACGTGCGACGCTCGCTTGCCGTGCGCGAGAAGCGCCCGCCGGAGCGCGCGACCGGTCCCGCCGTAGCCCCACAGCACGTAGCGATCACTCGTGGAGAGAAAATGCTCGGCGAGGAATGCCGCCTTGATCATGGCGAAGCGCGGCCGCGCGTACGCCGCGCCGGTGCGCGAGAGGCGTCCCGGTCCGTCACGCCAGGCCAACAGGCGACGCGGCACGACGCCGATGTCGAGGCCGCGCCCGAGCGCGCGCAGCACCAAGTCGTAGTCCTCCGGCCACCCGGCGTCGCGATAGCCGAGCGTCACGAGCGGGGCGCGCCGGAGCATGAGCGTCGGATGGACGACCGGGCATTCGACGAACGCCTCGGCCCGGACGCGCGCCGCCGAGTCGATGCCGTTCAACCATCGCTCGTACGCGCGCCAACCGGCGGCGAGATGATCGCGGGGGAAAATCCGCACGTGCGCACCGACGGCGAACAGGTCCGGCTCGGCGCTCAACGCCGCCACCTGCAGCGCGAAACGGTCGCGATGCATGACGTCGTCCGCGTCCATGCGGGCGACGAGCGTACCGCGACATGCCGCGAGCCCTCGATTCAACGCCGCCACCAAGCCGTCACGAGGTGCGGCGATCACCGTGATGCGCGCGTCGGCGGCGGCGTGCGCACGGGCCCGCACGAGCGTGTCGTCGCGCGAGCCGTCGTCGACGAGGACGCATTCCCAATCGTCGAAGCGCTGGCGCCCGAGACTCCGCAGGCTCGCGTCGAGCGTCGCCGCGGCATCGCGCGCCGGAAGCAGAACCGAGACGAGCGCCGTCACGCGCGTCGCCGTCAGGTGAGCGCGACCGGGGCTTCCGGCAACATCGTCCACATGTCGGGATCGTGCCCGTAGACGATGCGCGTGCCGACGCCCTGAAGCGTGCGCAACCGCTGCAGCGACGCCATCATGGCCGCGGCGTCGTTCACGACGAGCGGCAGTCGGAGCTCGTCGAGCGTCTGGCGGAAGTAGCACGCGTCGCCGGCGAGCACGACGTCGCCGCCGTCGAGCCGGACCAGCAGCGATTGGTGGCCCGGCGTGTGGCCGAACGTCGGCAGGCAGATCACCCGGCCGTCGCTGAAGAGATCGTGCTCGCCGTCGACCTCGAGGCGCGGTTGCCCGGTGTCGTAGTCGTCGGGCGTGTAGTGATTGGCGACGATGCCGGCCTCGTCGTGGGCGGCATGCCACTCTCGGCGCTGCACGATGACGGTCGCGTTCCGCACGGCCTCGTTGCCACCCGCATGGTCGAAGTGCAGGTGCGAGTTGACGAGATACTGCACGTCGCCGACATCGACGTCGGCAGCGCCGAGCCGTGCCGCGACGTCCTCACCCTCGGCGTAGTGCGCCGTGAACACCGCCGCCGCATCGCCGAGACGCGCCGCCGCATCGTGCTGCACGGCGCGATGCATGCCGCTGTCGAAGAGCACCCGGCCTTTCGGATGCTCGATCACGAACACCGGCACCGGCACACGTACACGCCCCGTCCCGCCTTCGATGAAGAGCGCCCGCGGCCCGGTCAGCCAGCCACAGTTGAACGCGAGCAGTCGCATCGTCGTCGCATACCGCGGCGACGCGCGTTGGAACAGCCCGCCGCACCGCCTGACAAACCCCACACCACTGCGCTAGGTACCGACACGAAGGCACGGCGACCGAGTCCCGTACCGAGGAGGCAACGTGGAGCTCGAGTTCGTCCGGTACGAGAAGCGCGACCGCATCGCCATCGTGACCTTGCAACGCCCGGAGGTCATGAACGCGCTCCATCCGCCCGCGGGCGACGAGCTCGCCCGGGTGTGGGACGACTTCGCTGCCGACCCCGACGTCTGGGTCGCCATCCTGACCGGCGCGGGCGACCGCGCGTTCTCCGCCGGTAACGACCTCAAGTGGACGGCCGCCCACGCCGAGACGCGCTGGCCGAAGAGCGGCTTCGGCGGGCTCACCGCGCGCACCGATCTCGTGAAGCCGCTGATCGCCGCGGTAAACGGCGTCGCGCTCGGCGGCGGGCTCGAGCTCGCGCTCGCCTGCGACATCCTGATCGCCGCCGACCATGCGACGCTCGGATTGCCCGAGCCGCGCGTCGGCCTCATCGCCGCGGCCGGCGGCATGCACCGTCTGCCGCGCAGCATTCCGCTCAAGATCGCGATGGGCATGCTGCTGACGGGCCAACCCATCACCGCGCCCGAAGCCGCGCGTCTCGGCCTCGCGAATGAAGTGGTGCCCCTCGCTGACTTGATGCCGACGGCCGAGCGCTGGGCCCGTACCATTTGCGAATGCTCGCCGCTGTCGATCCAAGCGACCAAGCAATCCGCGTACGAAGGTCTCGGTCGGCCGCTCGCCGAGGCAATGAGCATCCGCTACCCGGCGGCAACGCGGCTCTACAAGAGCGAAGATCTGCGCGAAGGTCCGCGGGCCTTCGCCGAGAAGCGCAAACCGATCTGGCAGGGACGTTGATCTCGGGCCGGCGAAAGGACGACCATCCATGCAGGCAGTGACGTTTCAAGCGCCCGGCGAAGTCCGCGTCGAGGAGTGCCCCGATCCCAAGCTCATCGCCGCCGACGACGCGATCGTGCGCGTCGAGGCGAGCGGCATCTGCGGCTCCGACTTGCACCTCTACCACGGCCGCATTCCGCTCGAGGCCGGCTTCATCCTCGGGCACGAGTTCGTCGGCACGGTGACGGCAGCGGGCCCGGACGTCACCGACGTCGCCATCGGCGATCACGTGCTCGGCTGCTTCGTCACGGCCTGCGGCCACTGCTTCTTTTGTCGCCGCCGCGATTTCCACAAGTGCACCGAAGCCCGCGTCTTCGGCCACGGCAAGACACTCGGCGGACTCCCCGGCGCGCAAGCCGAACAAGTGCTCGTGCCGCACGCCAACCTGACACTACGACGCGTGCCGCCCGGACTTTCCTCCGACGCCGCGCTCTTCGCGGGTGACGTCATGGGCACGGGCTTTCACGCCGTCCGCAGCGCCGACGTGACGCCCGGTGACGTCGTCGTCGTGCTCGGGCTCGGCCCGGTCGGGCTCTGCGCCGTGCAAGCCGCGCGCGCGCTCGGCGCCGGCGCCGTGATCGCCGTCGACACCGTGCCCGACCGACTGGCCATGGCGGAGCGCTTCGGCGCCACGGCCGTGCATCTGACCGAGCAGGATCCGAAAGCGGCCGTCCGCAAGGTCACCAGCGGACGCGGCGCCGACGTCTGCATCGACGCCGTCGGTCATCCCGACGCGCTCGACCTCTCCTGCCGACTCGCGCGGAACGGCGGCACTGTGTCCGTCACCGGCGTCTACTCCGAGCGCTGTCAGGTCCATATGGGGCTCGTCTGGATCAAAGCGCTCACGCTGCGGACGGGCCAGGCGAACGTCATCGGCCACGTCGACGCCGTGCTCGCGATGATGACGGCGGGCTTGCTCGATCCGACGCCGCTCGTCAGTCGGCACGCGTCGCTCGCGGAAGCACCGGAAGCCTACGCCGCGTATGCACGGCGCGAGGCCCTGAAGATCGTCCTCACCCCCTGAGGTTAGCGCAGCGACTTGCCGTAGCGCCGACGCCCCGCGTCGCAGCGCTGCGGCGAGCCCGCGCAGGTGCAAGCCGCGTCACGG
This sequence comes from Binatia bacterium, assembly GCA_039917665.1. Lineage (GTDB taxonomy): Bacteria > Desulfobacterota > Binatia > UTPRO1 > UTPRO1 > UTPRO1. Next base: position 11,829 of record JBDSJB010000480.1, on the reverse strand, counting down.
ACGTGACGCCTCGCGGGTGCGATCCGCGACGCCTCAGCACGCGGCGACAAACCCTCGGCGATTCGCGCTGATCGCGCCGTCGTCCCGAGACCGTCACGCCCGTGTATCCCGCGGTCCCGGCCTTGCTCATCACGTGTCTCCGGCGGAGGAAACACAGGATGGTCCCGACGCGCCCGACGATTCTCGTCATCGACGACTGCACCGACATCGCCCGCATCATCTCCCGCTTCCTGGAAGGCGCATTCTTTCGCACGCAGATCGCGAACGGCGGCATCGCCGGTCGCGAGATGATGTCCGCCTCGAAGCCCGATGCCATCGTGCTCGACCTCATGATGCCCGGCATGGGAGGCGCGGAGTTTCTTCATGCCCTCCGCCGCGACCCCGACACGGCCGACATTCCGGTGGTGCTCGTGAGCGCGCGCGTCGGCCATCATGGCACGCACTTCCGCTCGGAGGTCGGTGCCGACTTCGTCGTCGGCAAGCCGTTCACGCGTCAGCAGATCGTAGGCGCCGTGCGCACCGTACTCGCCGTCAAAGCCGGCGTGGCGCCCGAGGCGCTGCCGTTGCGCATCGACGCGAAGTCCCGTCTCGCGCACCAACTCGGCCTCATCCGCTGAACGCAGCCGAGACCGCGCGCCGGATCAGCTGCGCGGATGTACGTTGGTGCGGACCCACGCGACGATGTCGTCGGTGGTCGCGCCCGGCGTGAAGATCTCGCGCACGCCGGCCTGCTTCAGGCTGGCGATGTCTTCCTCGGGAATGATGCCACCGCCGAAGATCGCGATGTCGTCCCCGCCCTTTTCCTTGATGAGGCGCATGATCGCGGGGAAGAGCGTGTTGTGGGCTCCCGAGAGGATCGAGAGGCCGATCGCGTCGACGTCCTCTTGAATCGCGGCTTCGGCGATCATCTCGGGCGTCTGGTGCAGGCCCGTGTAGATGACCTCGATCCCGGCGTCGCGGAGCGCGCGCGCGATGATCTTCGCGCCGCGATCGTGGCCGTCGAGCCCGGGCTTGGCGACGAGAATTCTGAGGCGAGGATCGGCGCTCATCCTACAGCCAGGCGGGGTCGCGATAGACGCCGAACTCGTCTCGGTAGACGTCGCAGATCTCGCCGAGCGTGACGCCATCCTTCACCGCGGCGATCAGGGGCGGCATCAGGTTCTGGCCGTCGCGACACGCGCTGCGGACGTCGGCGAGGCGCGCCGTCGCCCGCGTCTGATCGCGCGCCGCTTTGAATGCGCGGACGCGCGCCGACTGCTTGTCCTCGGTGTCGGCGTGGATGCGCAGCAAATCGATCGAGGGCTTCTCGTCGTTCTGGTAGCGGTTGACGCCGACCATCACCTTTTCCTTGCGATCGAACTGACGCTGGAAGCGATAGGCGGCCTCGGCGATTTCTTTCTGCGGGAAGCCGAGCTCGATGGCGCGCACGATGCCGCCGAGCTTGTCGATCTGATTGATGTAGTCTTCGGCCTCGGCCTCGATGCGATCGGTGAGCGCCTCGATGGCGTAGCTGCCGCCGAGCGGATCGACCGTGTTCGTGACGCCGCTTTCCTCCGCGATGATCTGCTGCGTCCGGAGCGCGACCATGGCGGCGTTCTCGCTCGGGAGCGCCAACGTTTCGTCCATCGAGTTGGTGTGCAGCGACTGCACGCCGCCGAGCACGCCCGCGAGCGCCTGGATCGCGACGCGCACCACGTTGTTCACCGGCTGCTGCGCCGTCAGCGAGCAACCGGCCGTCTGCGCGTGCGTCCGCAGCATCATCGAGCGCGGATTCTTGGCGCCGAAGCGATCGCGCATGAGCCGGGCCCACAGCCGTCGCGCGGCGCGCAGCTTGGCGATCTCTTCGAGGAAATCGTTGTGGAGGTTGAAGAAGAACGAAAGGCGCGGTGCGAAGTCGTCCACCTTGAGCCCGCGGGCGACTGCCGCCTCGACGTAACCGAGCCCGTCGGCGAGGGTGAACGCGACCTCCTGCACCGCCGTCGAGCCGGCTTCACGGATGTGGTAGCCGCTGATCGAGACGGGGTGGAAGCGCGGCGCCTCCTTCGTGCAGAACTCGATCATGTCGACGATGACCCGGACCGAGGGCACCGGCGGCGAGATCCATTCCTTCTGCGCGATGTATTCCTTCAGCATGTCGTTCTGGATCGTACCGCCGAGCTTGCTCATCGGGATGCCGCGACGCTCGGCGACCGCGAAGTACATCGCGAGCACGATGCTCGCCGAGCAGTTGACGGTCATCGAGGTCGTGACCTCGTCGAGCGGGATGCCGTCGAAGAGCTCGGCCATGTCGTCGATGGTCGAGAGCGCCGTGCCCTCGCGGCCGACCTCGCCGAGCGAGCGCTCGTGGTCGGCGTCGTAGCCCATGAGCGTCGGCATATCGAAGGCGGTGGAGAGACCGGTCTGCCCACGCGCGAGCAGGAACTTGAAGCGCTCGTTGGTGTCGCGCGGGGTGCCGAAGCCGGCGAACTGGCGCATCGTCCACGGCCGCCCGCGGTGCATCGTCGGGTACACGCCGCGCGTGTAGGGAAACTCGCCCGGCTTCCCGATCTTGGCGTCCGCTTCGCGGCCGTCGAGGTCGTCGGCCGTGTAGCATTCTTTGATCTCCATGTCGGAGATCGTCGAGAAACGCCGGGGAGGGTCGCTCGGGGTCGATGCGGGTTTCGGTTGCGCGCTCATGGCTCCTCCGTCTCGCGCCGTCAGGGCTCGTTGGGACGGAGCCGACGCGTTGCTGGCGTCCGACGTCGACGCTGAAAGTCGACGGCGATGACTTGCGCCCCGGGCCGTCGCGGGCGCGGCGTCCGATGCGAAATCAGCTTCGCGGCCACCGGCACCCACTCCTCGGGAACGAGGATGCGAATGGTCCCGAGGCTCCCCGTCCGAACCGGGTCCATCCCGAACCGCTGGCTCTCCAACAAGCACGGGATGCCTTGGTGTTCGAGGAAGCCCTTGACGAGGTGCGCTTCGGGCTCGAAAGCCGTGGCGTGGCAGACTTTCCAAGGCATGACGGGGTCTCTCCGTATAGATGATCGCCCCAAGAGTGCCAAGGCCGCGCACCGTCGAAATCACTCGTGCGATCGTCTCCCTGGGCCATCGTGACGATTTCTCTGGAAGGTGCGCTACAGCGCCTGCCCTGGCGGAAGGAGCTCGCCCTGGTTGAGCGACTAGAACCGAACCGCTAGCTCTGCAGATGGCCGCCGACACGGACGGCACCCGAGGAGGTCGTGATGGCTGGAGCGCCGAAGCCCGAGGAAGTCCGTACGGCCGATCATCCGATCGAGCCCATCTTCGTCCGCCGCTGGTCCCCGCGCGCGATGAGCGGGGCGGCGCTGAGCGCCGACCACCTCGCGAGCCTCCTCGAGGCCGCGCGCTGGGCACCGTCGACCTACAACGAGCAGGAGTGGCGCTTCCTCTATGCCCACCGCGAAGGGCCGCACTGGCAGACGTTCTTCGACCTTCTGCTCGAGGGCAACCAAGCCTGGTGTCACCGCGCGGGCGTGCTCGTGGTCGTGCTTTCGCACACCGTGTTCGCGCGCAACGGCAAGCCGAATCGCGTGCATAGCTTCGACGCCGGCGCGGCCTTCGAGAACCTGGCGCTGCAGGGCGGCAGCATGGGGCTCGTCGTCCACGGCATGATGGGGTTCGACTACGACCGGGCCAAGAGCGCCCTCGAGGTCCCCGACGACTATGCCGTGGAAGCCATGGTCGCGATCGGCCATCCCGGCGACCCGAACGATCTGCCGGAGGGACTGCGCAAGATCGAGGCCCCGTCCCAGCGCAAACCGGTCGCTGAAATCAGCCGTGAGGGCACTTTCGCCTTCTGAGCCCTCCACCCCCAGCTGTACTTGACGGTGCCCCCAAAGGCGGGCAAGCGAGAGCGCAACCAATACCCCACAGGAGGCACGCATGAACCGATTGGCTTCGCGTTTTGCCTTGGCTGGGCTGCTCGTGATGACGACCGCCACTCTGGCGCTCGCTCAAAGTGAGGACGCCCTCGTCAAGTATTTCCGCAAGAAGAACAACTTGCCCCCGACGGCCAACGTCACGGTCACGGGCGTCAAGGACTCCGCGAACTTCAAGGGGTCCAAAGAAGGCACGCTGAACATCGCGGGCCCTCAGGGCAACAAGGCGACCAACTTCGTCGCGTCCCCCGACCTCAAGTTCGTGGTCTTCGGCGAGATCCTCGATACGTCCATCGATCCCGCGAAGGCGGTGATGGGGAAGATCAAGCTCGATGGCCAGCCGTTCCGAGGCGCCAAAGACGCGAAGGTCACGATCGTCGAGTACTCGGACTTCCAATGCCCGTTCTGCAAGCGCGGCTACGACACGATCGAGACCCAAGTCCTCAAGCAGTACGAGGGCAAGGTGAAGTTCTACTTCAAGCACTTCCCGCTGCCGTTCCACCCGTGGGCGACCCCGGGCTCGATCGCGGCCGAGTGCGCCAAGATCCAGAAGCCCGAGGCGTACTGGAAGCTCTATGACGCGTACTTCAATCACCAAGCGGAAGTGAATCCGCAGAACGTGAAAGAGAAGGGTCAGGAGTACTTGAAGGACAGCGGCATCGACATGGCGAAGTGGGGCACCTGCTACGACGCCAAGGAAACCGCTGCCGCGGTCAGCGCGGAGCATGACGAAGGCGCCGCGCTCGGCGTCACCGGCACCCCGGCCTTCTTCATCAACGGCCGCATGCTGGTCGGCGCGCAGCCGTTCGAGCAGTTCAAGAACGTGATCGACGACGAGCTCGCGAACGCGAAGTAGTCGTTCTTTTCTTCAGATCTGAAAAGAGGCGCCGCTCCCTTCAGGGGCGGCGCCTCTTTTCATTTCGCGCGCTGGAGCGCCGTGGCGGAGGCGCGGGCTGTTACGCGATCTGAAGAATCCCCAACCCAACGGCGAGCGCACCTGCCGTCGCACAGCTAGGCAAAGCTCACGTTCGAAGCTCGTGCTGGACTAGGACACATGGCGCAGGGGCGAACCGTGCGTGGGGTAGGGCGACGCGGTGCAGGCGACTAGATCGGGCACGAGTCCCTGCGAATTCTACCCTTGAGCGGCGCGGGCGCCCGATCTGCGGAGCCAGAACCGCGTCGCCCTACCCCACGCCCGCAGCGCCTGAAGTGCAGATCGGCGAAATTTAATAGACGGGCTTGAAGTCGAAGTGATGGGTCGTCTGGAGGTAACGGACGGTGCGCGTTTGGGAGCGCATGACGACGGAATTGGTCATCGCGCCGCCGCGGAAGAAGCGGACACCTTCGAGGTAATCGCCGGTCGTGACGCCCGTTGCCGCGAACATCACGTCGCCGCGCACCAGGTCGTCGAGCTTGTAGATCTTGTGCAGGTCGGAGAGGCCGGCCGCGAAGCAGCGATCGCGCTCGTCGTGCGTGAGGGGCGCGAGTCGCGCCTGCATGTCGCCCCCGGCACACCGCAATGCGGCCGCCGCGAGCACGCCCTGCAAGCCACCGCCGACGCCCATCAGGATGTCGACGCCCGACTCCGGTCGCGTGGTGGCGAGCGCGGCCGAGAGGTCACCGGCGCCGAGCAGCTTGATGCGAGCGCCGGCGTCGCGGACCTCGCGGATCAGCTTCGTGTGCCGTGGTCGCTCGAGCACGACGACGGTCAGATCCTCGACGTAGACGCCCTTCGCTTCGGCGAGCGCTTTCAGGTTGTCGGTCGGTGATTTCGCGATGTCGATGACACCTCGCCCTTCCGGCCCGACGGCGATCTTCTCCATGTAGCTATCGGGACACGGGAAGAAGACGCCGGGCTCGGCGACGGCGATGATCGAGAGCGCGCCAGGACCGCCAGTGGCCGTGATGCTGGCGCCTTCGAGCGCATCCAGCGCGACCTCGGTGGTGAGCTCGCCGCCGCCGATCTGCTCGCCGACGTAGAGCATCTTGGTTTGCTCGGCGCTGCCTTCGCCGATCACGACGATGCCGCCGACCGCGATCGCGTTGAACGCACGCCGCATGGCTTCGACGGCCGCTTGATCCGCGCCGGCTTCGTCGCCGCGACCCATGAACCGCGCCGAGGCGAGCGCCGCCGCCTCCGTGACTCGTGCTACCTCGAGCGCCAGGTTCCGATCCATCAGCTTCCTCCGAGGTCGTCGGCGATGCGCAAGCACACCGGAGGACCCTGTACGCCGGCGAGGCGGCGGATGCGGCCGAGCGCCGCTTGCAGATCGCGCTCGCGCGCCTCGTGGGTGCGGATGACGACGGGGACGGTGCCGCCGGCGCTCCGCTCTTTCTGAATCACGGTCGCGATACTAATCCCGTGACGCCCGACGATGGAAGCGATGTTTCCGAGCACGCCAGGACGGTCGCGCACCATGATGCGCAGGTAATATGCCGTGCGAAGATCCCCCATCGGGACACGCCGCGGCCGGCGGAGCACCGGAATGCCGAGCGGCGGGACCCGCGCCGAGGTGTCCTGCAGCCGGTTGCGCGCGATCTCGATCAAGTCGGCGACGACGGCGGTCGCCGTCGGCATCATGCCGGCGCCGAGGCCGTAGTACATGCTCGAGCCGAGGGCCTCGCCCTCGACGTAGATCGCGTTGAAGGCGCCGCGCACGCCCGCCAGCACGTGCGTGGCCGGGACGAGCGTCGGATGGACCCGCACGGCGACGTCGTCGCCGTGCATCGAGCCGATCGCCAGCAGCTTGATCTCGTAGCCGAGCTCGTGGGCGTAGCCGACGTCCATCTGCGCGACGTGCCGGATGCCCTCGACGTGCACGTCCTTCAGGTGGATCTCGGTGCCGAACGCGAGCGCGGACAGGATCACGAGCTTGTGCGCCGAGTCGATGCCGTCGATGTCGAAGCTTGGATCGGCCTCGGCGAGGCCGCGCGCCTGCGCCTCGGCCAGCACGTCGCCGAACTGCGCCCCCTCGGCGCTCATCTTGGAGAGGATGTAGTTGCAGGTGCCGTTGACGATGCCGCGGACCGCGACCGTGCGATCGGCGACGACGCCGTCGCGGAGCACGCGCACGATCGGAATGCCGCCGCCGACACTCGCCTCGAAGCCGATGTCGACGCGCTCGCGGGCCGCAGCGCCAAACACCTCGCGGCCGTGAACCGCCAGCAACGCTTTGTTGGCGGTGACGATGCTCTTGCCCTTGGCGATGGCCGCGAGCACGAAACGCCGCGCGGGCTCATAGCCGCCCATGAGCTCGATCACGACGTCGATGTCGTCGCCCTCGTACACCTGCTTTGCGTCGGCGACCAACATGCCTTTCGGAAGCCGGACGCCGCGATCGCGCTTGGTGTCGAGGTCGGCGATCCGCACCAGGCGGAGGCGGGCGCCGAGCATGGCCTCGATCGCGGCGCGGCGCTTCTGCAGGAGCTTCACGACGCCGGTGCCGATCGTGCCGAAGCCGATCAGACCAGCGCGGATCTCGGGGACGCCGCCGCGAGTCTTTCGCTGGCGCTCACGCACGCGACACGCTCGCGTCCGACCCGCCGAAGGCCTTGCGGATGCCGCGTACCGCTTGCCGCGTCCGATGCTCGTTCTCGATCAGCGCGAAACGCACGTACTCGTCGCCGTACTCGCCGAACCCGATTCCCGGGGACACCGCCACCTTCGCCTCCTGCAGCAAGAACTTCGAAAACTCGATGGACCCCATCGTCCGATACGGCGCGGGGATCCGGCCCCATACGAACATCGACGCCTTCGGCTTCGGAATCTCCCAGCCAGCGCGCGCGAGCCCTTCGCAGAGCACGTCGCGCCGGACGCGATAGCGCTCGACGTTCTCCTGCACGCAATCCTGCGGGCCATTCAGCGCCGCGATCGCCGCGATCTGTACCGGCTGGAACATGCCGTAATCGAGATAGCTCTTCATGCGGCCGAGCGCGTGAATCATCTCGCGATTGCCGACCGCGAACCCGACCCGCCATCCCGGCATGCTGTAGCTCTTGGACAACGAGAAAAACTCGACGCCGATGTCCTTGGCGCCGGGCACCTGCATGAAGCTCGGCGCGACGTACCCGTCGAACACGATGTCGGCATAGGCCAGGTCCTGGACCACCATCATCTCGTGCTCGCGCGCGAACTCGTAGACCCGATGGAAGAAGTCGAGGTTCACGACCTCGGTCGTCGGGTTGTGCGGGTAGTTGAGGATCAGGAGCTTCGGCTTCGGCCAGCTCTGCTTCGTCGCTTCGACGAGGCGGTCGAGAAACCCCTCGCCCGGCAGGAGCGGCACGGAGCGCAGGTCGCCCCCGGCGATGATCACCGAATATTGGTGGATCGGATATGTCGGGCTCGGACAGAGCACGACGTCTCCTGGCCCGAGAATGGCGAGCGCCAGGTGGCCGAGCCCTTCTTTCGAGCCGATGGTCGCGATCGCTTCCGTGTCGGGATCGAGATCGACGTCGTAGCGGCGCTTGTACCAATCGCAGATCGCAACGCGGAGCTTGTGGATCCCCTTCGACACCGAATAGCGGTGGTTCGCCGGCTTGGTCGCCGCCTCGACGAGCTTCTGCACAATGTGCGGCGGCGTCGGCGCGTCGGGGTTGCCCATCCCGAGGTCGATGACGTCCTCACCCGCCCGCCGCGCAGCGAGCTTCAGATCGCCGATGATGTTGAAGACGTACGGCGGCAGTCGCTTGATGCGAGGGAATTCCATTTCAGGAAGCTTCCGTCACCGGCACGGCCTCGTTGAACGTCTCCTCGGCGTGGTACGAGCTCCGCACGAACGGCCCAGACGCGACGTTGCGAAACCCGAGCCCTCGGCCGACACGGGCGTACGCGGCGAACGTCTCCGGGCTCACGTAGTCGAGCACCGGCAAGTGCTCGCGGGTCGGTTGCAGATACTGACCAATGGTCAGGAGATCGCAGTCGGCGGCGCGGAGGTCGGCCATGGCGGCATGGATCTCGTCGGGCGTTTCGCCGAGCCCGACCATGAGGCCCGACTTCGTGGTGCCCGCGGGCCGAAGGCGTTTGGCTTCGGCCAGCACCCGCAGCGAGCGCTGATAGCCCGCCTGCGGCCGCACCGACGGCGAGAGCCGCGCGACCGTCTCGAGGTTGTGATTGAAGACGTCGGGCGCGGCGGCAAGCACCGTGCGAAGCGGCGCTTCCTGATCCTTGAAGTCCGGCGTCAGCACTTCGATCCGCGCCGTCGGCGCCGCGGCCCGCACCGCGAGGATGGTCGCGGCGAAGTGCGCGGCACCGCCGTCGGCGAGGTCGTCGCGCGCGACGGCCGTGATGACGACGTGGCGCAGCCCCATGCGAAGTGCCGCCTCGCCGATGCGTGCCGGCTCGTCGGCATCGAGCGGTCCAGGCTTTCGCGTGTCGACGGCGCAAAACCCGCAGCGGCGCGTGCAGCGGTCGCCGGCGATCATGAACGTCGCCGTCGGGCGCGCGAAGCACTCGCCGATGTTGGGACAGCGCGCCGCTTCGCAGACGGTCGTGAGCTTCAGCTCACGCAGAATGCGACGGAGCGGGCGCGCCTCGCGGAGAATGCCTCGTTTCTTCGCCGCCCAAGCAGGCAGACGCGGGCCTGCAGTCGGCGCCAGCACTCGCGTTGCCTAGAAGCGAAAGCCGACCGAGCCCATCGTCACCACGAACTCGCGATCCGAACGACCGCCCATGAACGCGTGGTGATAGCTGCCATGCACGCCGAGGGTCATTTCGAACAACGGAATCTCGTCGTTCTCGCGCTCGTAGAGGGTGAAGATGGTGCCCGTGACGCCGAGCCCGGCTTCGATCCCGACCGCATCGTCGTCCTCGTCGGAAACCTTGCCGACGCTGTTCACCTCGATGCTGTTGGCGTTTCCGAAGTGGTACCAGCCGCCCTTCACGGTGGCGTAGGGCCGCACCGGAAACGTCGACGGGAGGAAGTTGATGCGCGGTCCGAGAGCCACGATGAAGTTCTGGTGGGTCTCTTCGTTCTTGAACGTGAGGTCGCCGACGCGGAACTGATCGTGGTCGTCGTCGTTCTCATTGAAGGCATGCGTGAACTCGAACATGCCGTCGAGAAAGGGCAGGAACTCGTAGCCGGCCGCGATGGTGTACGCGCCGCCGACGTCCTGGTGGTGGCCGAAACTGCCGACCGGGATGAGGGCGCCGCCGCGCCCTTCGAGAAAGGCCGCGCCCGGCTCCGCGGAGGCACTGCCAACAAGGCACAAGACGCACAGGACGGTCAGCGACAGCGAGCGGAGCTTCATGACCCCTCCCCTTCCCTCTACGCGATCGGAATTTGACGCCAGCCGACGGCCGCGCCATCGAATATCGCTAAGTGCGCGACCCACAACGGCGCACCGGCGCGGACGATAGCGGGCACCTGTGAGGAAGGCAAGGCATGAAACGCAGCAGGTGCGCTCTCAGCGACAGCCGGCACGCCCGTTCCGCACCGCCGCGAGCGTCGTGCCGCTCATACCGTCGGCCGGCAGCCCGAGGAGACACGCGAGCGTCGGCGCGACGTCGACGAGCGGAATCTCGCCCGCGTCGCCACTGAGCCCGGGGCCCGCGATCACCAGCATCCCGGCCGGCGCGTGGTCGCCGCGCGCGTGTCCCGGGTTCGGCCCGAAGCCGTGGGCCGAGACGACGACCACCCACGCGTTCGGCGCGTGCTTCACGAAGTCCCCGAGGTGCGCGTCGGCGTCGTGATAGGCCGCGCGCACGCGTTCGGGATGATCGACCCAGTGCGCATGCTCGATGCGATCGGGCAGTGGGTCGACGAACACGAAGAGATCCCACGGCTTCCTCTTGAGGAGCTCGTGCGCCGCCGCGACCTGCACGTCGGTCGTTTGCCCGAGATGCTCGCCGAAGATCGCCGGCACCTCACCGTCGCCGTAGGCGCTCCAGGCCGGCCCTTCGCGCACGTAGGGGACGCCGAGATAGGTCGCGAGCTCGTCCGCCACCGCCTTCGGCGCGATGGCCCCTTTTCCGAGGTCGCGCGCGTACATCGGCGACACGAACGCGTGCGTCGCGTCGAGCCGCTTCACTCTGAGCACGCTCGCCTCGACCGCGTCGTCGTCGACGTCGACCCAATCCGACCACTCGCCGACCTCGAGCGGCGCCGTCACGAGCCGCAGGAGATTGGTGAGCTTGTCGTACGGTGCCGGCAGGATCGCCGCCCCGACGTCGAAGAAGGCGCCGCCGCCGGCCCCGCCGACGTAGCCGCGCGCCATGCCAACGTCGGCGACGACGATGCCCTTCTCGAGCTGCTCGGCTTTCCACGTCCCCGGTACGTTCACGAGCACCGCCGCGCGACCCGCCGCGTCGAGCCGCGACCAGAGCGCCGGCACCTTGCGATAGCCCGAGCCCGCGAGCGCCCAATTCTCGACGCCGTGCTGCGCCGGGGGCAGGCCGGTGAAGAGCGTGGTCCAGACGACCGGAGCGAAGAGCGGAGCCTCGCCGACGGGGGTGGCCGTCACGCCGCGCCCGATCAAGGCCTGCAAGTGCGGCAGCTCGCCGGCGGCGAGCATCGGACGCGCGACGTCCCACGTCGCGCCGTCCAGCCCGACGACGATCACACGCGTCGGGTCGGGCTTCTTCGCGCAGCCCAACACGCCCACGAGCATGGCGAGCGCGGCGCAAGACCCGAGACGCTGCATGCTCACCCGATCCGCGCGAGCTCGAGGCGTCCGGCCCAGCGCGCTTCGAGCACCGCACGGAGCGGCAACGACGCGGGCGAGCGCAGACCGGGATCGGCGGCCAGCCATGCGGCCGCGTCCTCCTGGGCATCGCGCAGGAGCGCGCCGTCGCGCACGAGGTTCGCGGCGCGGAAGTCCGGCAACCCCGACTGCCGCGTGCCGAGGAACTCGCCCGGGCCGCGGAGCTCGAGATCTTTCTCCGCGATGCGAAAACCGTCGTTGGTTTCCTCCATCACCCGCAATCGCTCGCGCG
>JBDSJB010000479.1:0-5317 GCA_039917665.1 Binatia bacterium | reverse complement strand
ACGTCGATGCCGATTGCGGCGGCGGTGCCGATACCTGCGAGTCTCGGAATCGCGCGTGCTTCCTCACTGGAAGCGCAGCGGGTTTCGGCCGCACGGGAACGGGAACGCTCGTCGCCGACGGTGTCGTAGATCCACCGATCCAGGACGTCTCTCACCCCGTGCTGGCATCGATCGCCTGCGTCGGACCCAGCGATTGCTCGCTGCTGAACGCCGTCTCCGGCTTTCCCGGCCCCCTGCGTCTCACGCAGAAAGTGACCACCACGGCGCTTCCCTGACGGCGCAGTGCACGAGCAGACCGCAGCGGTGTCATGGTGCGCAGCGCCGCCCTGCGCCATGACCCCCGCTCGACGCGATAGCGCGGTTCCGCGCGCGCGACTCCCCGAGCGGGACTCGCTGGTCACCGGCTCGTCGTCACCACCAGGCGCATGCCGGCGTGGACCGCCGGTCGCGAACGACTATGTGGGCAACGACACCTCGAGCATGGAGCGCAGCCCTGACGGAGGAACGTGGACCCACGTCACACCCGAGTCGCCGCGGGCGTCGCCCAAAATGGGTCGGCGCGCTCGTTTTTCCTTGACGACGCAGCCGGGCGCATGCGAGCCTCCGCGCCGCAGTTCGCCGAACTAGGAAAGCCCCCCTTTAGAGGACCTTCGCCGCAAAACGGGGAAGGTCAAGGATCAAAAAGCCGGATGGGTGACGTCATCGCTCAAGCCTTCGCGAGCAGCGGCGACCAGGTGAACGGGTCGCTGCACCTCTGCGACCGCTCGAACCGCGCCACTATCGGCTCACTGGTGGCGATGTGATTGCGGACGTCACGTATCGTGGCGGACTGCTCGAGGGAGGCAAGGCATGACAGGTCGCAACGTGGTTCGCGGAAGGAGCGCCGCATGCGCGGCGCTGTTGGTGGTCTTGGGCGTCAGCGCGAGCGCCGTGCCGCCGGCACACGCACAGCTCATCCCGTCCAAAGAGCAGGCGTGCATCACCGCCTTCAACAAGACGCTCTGGAAGATCGGGCGTACCCAAGCGGATCTCGTGAAGCGGTGCCTGCGCGAGTTCGCCGCCGGGATTCCCACGGCGATCGACATCGAGACCTGCATGCGCAGCAACCGCGGCGGCAAGCTCGCCTCGGCGGTCGCGAAGGGGAACGCGGCCGTTGCGTCGAAGTGCGCTGGGGTATCACCGGCCTTCGGCGTCAGCGCATTCGATGCTGCGTCCGTCGCCGCCGCGCTGACACCGATCCATCTCGTGCACGGGGTGCTGGCACCGGACCTGACCAACGGCATCCTTCCCAACAGCGCCGACGCGAACTGTCAGTCGCGCGTCGCGGCCGCGATCCTGACCTGCCACGACACGCGGCTGCAGACCTTCCTCAAATGTCAGCGGATCGGCATGAAGAGCGGCTTCGTCACCAACGGCTCATCGCTCACCGACATCTGCCTCGGCAGCGGCGACCATGCGCAACCCGATCTCGGCCGGATCGCGGTCGACTGCGACGTGAAGATCGCCAAGGCGATCGCCCGCTCGTGCCCAACGACGCCGTTGACGGCGGGCTTTGCCGCGTGCGCCACCACCGATCCGGCGGTGCTCGGTGCGTGCGTCGACAGGATGGCCGCCTGCACAGCCTGCCGGTATCTCAATGAAGCCGATGGACTCGGCCGCGACTGCGACCGGCTGGACGACGGAAACGGGGCAAACGGAACCTGCGGCCCGGAATGCGGCGACGGCATCCAACAGATCGAGGAATCGTGTGACGACGGCAACGCGACGACCGGCGACGGCTGCTCGGGCTCGTGCAAAGTCGAGGGCGGCTGGACCTGCGTCGGCGCACCCAGCATCTGCACCCCGAATTGCGGCAACGGCACGCTCGAGGCCGGCGAAAGCTGCGACGACGGCGCGACGATCGACGGCGACGGCTGCGCGAGCACCTGCTTCGTCGAGGATCACTGGTCGTGCAGCGGCGCGCCCAGCACTTGCACCCCGAACTGCGGCAACGGGACGCCCGAGCTCGCCGACGGCGAGACCTGCGACGACGGCAACCTCGTCGACGGCGACGGCTGCTCGAGCACCTGCGGCGTCGAAGCCGAATGGGTCTGTACCGGTGCGCCGAGCATTTGCACCTTCCTCTGCGGTAACCAGGTCTTCGACTCCGGGGAAACCTGCGACGACGGCAACGGGGTCGCCGGCGATGGCTGCAATGCCTTGTGCAAGATCGAGCAGGGGTGGCTCTGCAGCGGCCTGCCGAGCACCTGTGCGCCAGTCTGTGGTGACGGCCGTATCCGCGGTGCCGAGGCCTGCGACGACGGCGACGTCACGAGTGGTGACGGGTGCTCGTTCGCCTGTCAGATCGAGGCGGGCTTCACGTGCGGGTCGGAGCCGAGCAATTGCATCCCCATCTGCGGCGACGGCTTCGTCCGCGGCGCGGAGAACTGCGACGACGGCAACACGGCGAGCGAGGATGGCTGCTCGGGTGAGTTCTGCCGGCAAGAGGTCGGCTGGGCGTGTCTTGGGCAGCCGAGTGTCTGCACCTACGACTGCGGCGACGGCAATCTCGATGCCGACGAAGAATGCGACGACGGCGACACGGACTCCGGTGACGGGTGCAGCGATAGCTGCCAAAGCGAGACGGGCTACGCCTGTTACGGTCAGCCGAGCGTATGTGTGCTCACCTGCGGTAACGGCATCCTCAATACGGGCGAGAGCTGCGACGACGGCAACGTCGTGAACCGCGATGGCTGCGACGCGAGCTGCCGGAACGAGTCGGGGTGGCTGTGCACCCTCCCCGGCCTGCCGTGCCAGCCGTTCGAGATCTTCATCGACTCGCCGGCGCACGGGATCTTCACCACCGCGAATTCCGTTACCATCACCGGGCACTACACGACGCTCCCCGCCGGCCAGGTCGCCGTCACCATCAACGGCGCTCCGGCGAGCTCGGTCAACCTCGTCACCCGGACGTTCTCGCACACCGTGTCGCTGAGCACGCCGGCGATCTTCAATCCCGTGCTTGCCACGCTGACGAACACGACGAACGGCGACGACGTGCGGGATCGTCTGGTCGTGATCAAGGGCGCCTCGGTGCTCGACGGCACCCTCTCGCCGCAGAGCGTGGCGATGCGCCTGAACGATACGGGCCTGGACAAGATCGAGCCCCTGGTAGCGGCGATGGCGGGAGACCAGCTCAACCTGGCGGCCCTGATACCGCCCGGCACGGTGTTGGCGGACGAATGCTTCATCAACGTCATCGGCTGCTGGGGGAGCGCCAAGGTCAAGATCGCCAACCCGGCTCCCTCGTTCGGCAGCTTCGGGATCGCGCTCGATTCGAAGACCAATGCCGTCGCTGCCGACATCGCCGTCCGCAATCTGCGGATCGACATCGACATCGATGGCAGCGGCCTCGTACCCGACTGCGGCCTCCGTCTGACCGCCACCCAGATGTCGCTGAATGGCGACTACTCGCTCGAACCGGCCGCGAATCCCCGGGACATCGACGTCAATCTGGCAGGGGCGATCGGCGTGGGCTTCACCAGCTTCAACCACACGTTCACCTACGGCCTCTGCGACGCGCCGATCATCGGCGACATCATCCAGGCCTTCCTCCCCGACATTCAGCAATTCGCGACCGACGGGATCAAAGGCTTCATCGGCGATCCTGACGGCGCCGGGCCGCAGGACAGCCCGATCGCGGAAGCGATGGAGACGACGCTTGCCGGGATCTCGATCACCGGCCCCGTCGGCTCGGGCCTGGGCATGATGTTCGACGCCCCGCTCTTCAAGGTCGTCGAGGATGCGACGGGCATCACGTTCGGCTCGAATGCGAGCTTCAGCGTGAGCACCGGCGGTGGGCCGGGGCAGTGCGTGCCGCCGCCCGGCGCCCCGGATTTCACGGCATCCTACGCACCCGCCGAGCCCTTCCCCAGCTGGGGGGCGACGACTCCGGTCGGCCATGCTCCGTACGGGATCGGCCTCGGCTTCTCGAGCGCGGCCTTCAATCAGCTGCTGCGCGGACAAACAGAGTGCGGCCTCATGCGAACCTCACTCACCACCATCGACCTCGACGGAGCCGGTGGCGTCCCGCCGGTGCCGATCACCTCGTCGCTGCTCTCGCTGTTGGTGCCGGAGTTTGCTCAGCTGCCGGAGAACACGCCGCTCCGCATCGACATCGCGCCGAGCTTGGCTCCGATCGTCACGGGCGTTGCGGGTCCAGGCGGCGAGCTCACCGAGCTCAGGCTCTCGCAGATCAGCGTCGACATCGTTCAGCCCGGGTCCGGAACTGTCTGGCTGAGCGGTGCCTTCGACGTTCGACTCGGCTTGGACATGGATTTCCTGGCTGACGGCTCCGGCCTTGCCATGACCATCTCGGTGCCCGAGGTAGCCGACACGGCCATGACCGTCATTTACAACCCGCTCGGCACCAACGAGGCCGAGCTCGAACAGGTGCTGCCCTCGGTGTTCCGGCCGCTCATTCCGGAGCTCGCCGGCGCACTCTCCGGCTTCCCGATCCCACAGTTCTTCGGTCTCAGACTGCAGGGCGTCGAAGTATCCAAGAACGGCTCCTTCCTGGCGCTGTTCGCCAACCTGACCCCAACCCCATGAAGGAGAGTCGTATGCCCCGCACGCTGAGGAACCTCTTGTCGATCCTGGCGACACTGGTCCCACTTGGCCTCGCGTCGAATGCGTCGGCGCTCACCCTGACCGGGGGACCTGTCTACGCATTACCGGGCGGAGGCAGCTGTGCCGTCTCCGGCGTCGCCAGCCAGACTGGAGGCGCCACGTTGACGTGCACCGGCGTGAGCGTCGCGGCTCACACACACGTCTACTTCGGCATCAGAAACAACCTCAACGTGAACGGCAATACGATGACCGGCACTGCCCCCACCGCCGGTTCGGTGTCCGTGTTCGACTACGCCAGCAGCACCAGCAACTCGATCACCTACTCGAGCTCGACGACGGTCGCCGATCAGCTCAACGGCACGCAAACGGTGAGCAACCAGATGGTGCTGACGTTGACCGCCGGGACGGCATCGGTCGTGGCGGCAGGCGGGCTTCCGGCGAGCAACACCTCCGGGGACATCGAGAGGCTGTTTCGCGTCACCAGCACCAGTTTTTCGATCCGGGCCGACGTCAGAGCAAGCGATCCGATCTTCGCACTCGGCCAAGCCTGTCCGGCCGTCTTCGATCCCACTCACACGCCCCTGGGCATCTCGAACATCAGCAAGGTGGACCTCGCCTTTTATTACTCGGACTGCGGCGACGGTCAGATCGACAGCCCCGAGCAATGCGACCTCGGCGCATCGAACGGTGCTGCCGGCTCCTGCTGCAC
>JBDSJB010000478.1:0-12184 GCA_039917665.1 Binatia bacterium | reverse complement strand
CGCCGATCGCGTCGAACTCCGGCTTCAAATAGCCGGCGCCGATCCCGAAGATGAGACGCCCTTTCGAAACCACGTCGACGCTCGCGAGCTCCTTCGCGAGCACGACCGGATTCCGTTGCGGCAGGATGATGATGCCGGTGCCGAGGCGAATCGTCTTCGTGACGGCGGCGACCCACGTGAGCGCCACGGCAGGATCGAGGAACGGCACCTCGGGCGGCGATGGCGACGGCGGCGCCTGCGGATCGGGCAGCACGACGTGCTCGCCCGTCCAGAGCGACTCGAGACCAGCGGCCTCGGCCGCCTGCGCCACGCGCGCGGCGACGTCGGGGTCGGCGCACGCTCCGAAATTGATGCCGAAGTACGCGAGCTTCATCCGGGCGAGCGTACGCGGCGCGCGGAAATCGAGCAACGGTTCGCGGTATCGACGCCGACGACGCGAGACGATAGTCGTCGAGCCGTCCGATGGCCGACGTCCACACGATCGTCGTCGGCGCCGGCGTCGTCGGGCTCGCGATTGCACGGGCCGAGGCGATCGCCGGCGGCGACGTGATGATCCTCGAAGCCGCGGAGCGCTTCGGGACGGTCACGTCGTCGCGCAACAGCGAGGTGCTGCACGCCGGCATCTTCCATCCCCCCGACACGCTGAAGACGCGCCTCTGCGTCGCCGGCCGCCGCGCGTTGGCACGCTATTGCGCCGAGCGCGGCGTGCCGTACCGGCGCTGCGGCAAGCTCCTGATCGCCACCGACGACGAGGAGCTCGCCCTCCTCCGCACGTACGTCGCGCGCACGCAGGCGAACGGGTTCGGACCCGACGAAGCGCTGGTGCCGCTCGGGGTGGACGAAGCTCGCGCGCTCGAGCCCGCGCTGCGCTGCTCCGCCGCGTGGCTGTCGCCGGCGACGGGCATCGTCGACGGTCACGCGCTGATGCGATCGCTGCTCGCCGATGCCGAAGCGCACGGCGCCGTGATCGCGTATCGGTCGCCCGTCGTCGGTGCCGAGCGCACCGACGACGGATTTCGCGTCACGACGGGCGGCGCTACGCCGACCGAGATCCAGTGCCGACGCCTCGTCAACGCCGCGGGACTCGGCGCGCCCGACCTCGCGCGCGGCATCGCCGGATACGATCCGGCCCGCATTCCGCGTCAGTACCTGACCAAAGGCACGTACTTCTCGTTCAGCGGTCGCTCGCCGTTCAGCCGTCCGATCTATCCGCCGCAACGCGGCGGCTCCTCGATTCACGCGACGATCGACCTCGGCGGCCAACTCAAGTTCGGTCCGGATGCCGAGCCCGTCGACACGCTCGATTACACGGTCGACCCGACGCGGGCCGCGCGCTTCTACGCCGCGATCCGCACCTACTGGCCCGACCTCCCCGACGGCAGCCTGCAGCCGGGCTACGCCGGGATCCGGCCTCGCATCTGCGCGCCCGGCGAGCCGTTCAAGGACTTCGTCATCGACGGGCCCGCGGCCCACGGCATCGCCGGTCTGGTCCAGCTCTTCGGCATCGAGAGCCCTGGGCTCACCGCTTGTCTCGCGATCGCCGACCTCGTGCGCAATTCGTGACGCGAACGGGCGTCAGCCGAGCAACTGGCCGTCGTCCACCGTGAACAGCGATCCCGTGATGAACTCGGCGTGGCGCGAGCAGAGCAGCAGCAGGGTCGCGTCGAGGCCTTCTGCGGTGGCGAGGCGCCGGCGCGGGAAGCCGGCGATCTGCTTCTGGCCCGGCGGGCTCTCGAACCACGCGTCGTTGAGCTCGGTCTTCACGTAGCCGGGGCAGATCGCGTTCACCGCAATGCCGTGGCGCGCCCACTCGCGCGCGAGCCCCTGGGTCATCATCGCGACCGCCGCTTTCGACGTGCAGTAGGCGACCAACCCTGGCAGCGCCTTCTTGGCGCCAATCGACGCGACGTTGACGATGCGCCCGCGGATGCCGGCCTCGACCATGCGACGCCCGACGAGCTGGGCCATGAAGAACGGGCCCTTCACGTTGGTGTCCATGATCGCGTCCCAGTCGTCCTCGCCGAGATCGACGGCCATCGACTGGATGCTGATGCCCGCGTTGTTGATGAGGATCGTGAGGGGCCCGGCGAGCCGCTCGGCCGCCGCCACGCAGTCCTTCATCGCGGCAACGCTCCGAACGTCGACGACGACCGCGTGCGCGCGGCCGCCCGCGCCCACGATCCGTTGCTCCAAGTCGCGCAGACGCGACTCGCGCCGGCCGGTCAGCACGACGGTCGCGCCCGCGGCGCTCAGGACCTCGGCGAAGTGCAACCCGAAGCCGCTGGTCGCGCCGGTCACCAGCGCGACCTCGCCGCTCAGATCGAACGTGACGGGAGAGGTCATGACCCGCGACCCGAAGCCGCGGTTAGCGACCCTTCCACTTCGGCGCACGCTTCTGGACGAACGCCTGCAGCCCCTCGTTGAAATCCTCGGTGCCGAACATCTTGGCCATGCCGGCGCCCGACATGCTCCATCCGACGTCGTCGGGCTGATCGGTCGCCTCGAGCAGCACGCGACGACTCTCGCGCACGGCGAGCGGCGCATTCTCCGAGATCTGCGCGGCGAGCGTCTTGGCGGC
This sequence comes from Binatia bacterium, assembly GCA_039917665.1. Taxonomy (GTDB): domain Bacteria; phylum Desulfobacterota; class Binatia; order UTPRO1; family UTPRO1; genus UTPRO1. Next base: position 9,606 of record JBDSJB010000478.1, on the reverse strand, counting down.
TTCGAGGGCCTGCCCTTCCTCGCAGAGAACGTTGACGAGGCCGAAGTGGTAGGCGCGCTCGGCCGGGAAATCGAGCCGGCCGGTCAGCACGAGCTCCATCGCGACGTTCCGCGGCAGCTTCCGCGGCAAACGGAAGAGCGCGCCGGCGGCGGCGATCAGGTTGCGCTTCACTTCCGGCACGCCGAAGACGGCTTTCTTCGAGGCCACGACGAGATCGCACGCGAGCACGATCTCGGTGCCGCCTGCGAGCGCCGGACCGTCGACCGCGGCGATGATCGGCTTCGTCCGCGACCGCTTCACGAAGCCGGCGAAGCCGCCGCGCTCGGTCATCATGCCGGCCGGGTCGACGCTCATCTGCTTCAAGTCGGCGCCGGCGCAGAAGATGTAGCCCTTCTCGGTCTTGGCGCCGGTCAGGATGCCCACCCAGACGTTCTCGTCGGCCTCGATCTTGTCGATGGCGTCTTCGAGACCGCGGGCGACGTCGGTGTTGACGGCGTTCCGGGCTTCGGGGCGGTTGATGGTGACGACGGCGACGTTGCCTTCGGTGCGGTATTCGATCATGGCCGCGCACCGTAGGCCGGCGGCGCGCTCAGGTCCAGACCGCCGTCACCATTTTCTGGTCTCGCCGACGGCGAACGTCCAGATTCGGTCGGGCTCGAGTCCGGCCTCGGCGCCGGCCGCGTGGAAGCGCGTGGGCGGCTCGTCGAGCGGCTCGTCGGTCAGATCGAAGGTACCCCAGTGCATCCCGACGGCGCGGCGCGCGCCGACGGCGAGCGCGATCTGCACCGCCTCCTCGGGATTCACGTGCACGAAGCGCATGATGTCCGCGTGCGGCTCGTACGCGCCGATCGGGAGGGCCGCGAGATCGATCGGCCCGAAACGCTTGCCGATCTCCTTGAAGCCCTCGAACGAGCCGGTGTCGCCGGCGTGGTAGAAGCGCCGGTTCGGTCCTTCGACGACCCACCCCGCCCAGAGGCGGCGATCCCCGTCGAAGAGCCCGCGCCCCGAGAAGTGTTGCGCCGGAACGCAGTGCACCTGAACACCCCCAATCGTCGTGCTCTGCCACCAGTCGAGCTCGATCGCCTCGCCGCCCACGCTCCGCACGAGATCGCCCATGCCGAGCCCGACGATGAAGCGCGCACCGCGCTTCGCGAGCGCCGCGATCGACGGCAGGTCGGTGTGATCGTAGTGGTCGTGCGAGAGCGTGACGAAGTCGATCGGCGGCAGCGCGTCGAGCGGCACTCCCGGCGCGACCAAACGCGGCGGACCCGCGAACGAGAGCGGGCTCGCGCGCTTCGAGAACATCGGATCGGTGAGGAACGTGACGCCGTCCATGCGGACGAGGAACGTCGCGTGCCCGATCCACGTGACGCTCGGGCTCGCCGCGAGCGCCGTGGGATCGTACGGGACGAGCGCCGCGGCGCCCGACCGACCGACCGTCGAGGTCCACACCTTGCGCGCGAGAAACGGCACCATGGCGTGGATCGGCGCGCCCGGCCGCGGTCCGGCGAGATTCACGAACCGCTTGCCATTGCGCGGGGCGCCCTCTTCCGACCAGGCGACGGCCACGGCCAGACCGACGACGACCACGACCGCCCCGGCCACGAGCCCTCTCCTCCACCGCCGCCGCACGATCATCGCGCGCTATTCATGGTCGCGTGCGCGCGGAACGCAATGGGATCGCGCAGAAGCGCGCGGCCCCGATGCGGAGCGCGCCATGCGCGCGGAGTCCGACGCGAAGCGTGCCGCGCGCGCGGAGTCCGACGCGGAGCGCGCCGCGCGCGCGGAGTCCGATGCGGAGCGCGCCAGCGCGCGGAGCTCAATAGGCGCGCGATCAGCCCGCAGCGCCCTCCCCGCGCCACCATGCCATCAGCGGCGTCCATTGCAGACCGCCGATCGCGCCGCCGGCGACGATGAGATCGTGGCCGTTCACGAACGACGCCGCGTCGCTCGCGAGGTCGAGCGCCGCGCCGGCGATGTCGTCGGGAACGCCCACACGCGGAATCGGTTGCAGCGTCGCGAATTTCTCGGCGAGGCCTTCGGTCGCGTGATCGGCGGCGCTGGCGGCGACGCCCACCGACTTCGCGAAGATGCCCGTCACGGTCGGCCCCGGCGAGATGCTGTTCACCGCACGCCGTGCTCGCCGAGCTCGACCGCCACGCAGCGAGTGAGATGGATGACGGCGGCTTTCGCCGCCGAGTACGCGTACTCGGAGAATCCCGGCATGGTGCCCGCGAGGCTCGCGGTGTTGATGAGGCTGCCCGACCGCTGCCGCATCATCACCGGCGCCGCGTGCTTCATCCCGAGCAGCACGCCGCGCAGATGGACGCGCACGACGTCGTCGAGGTGCGCGACGTCGACGTCGGCGATACTGGTGAGCGCGCCCGGGGTGGCCGGCGTTGTTGACGAGGCAGTCGAGCCGCCCGACTGCGGCGACCGTGTCGGCGATAGCGCCGCGACGTCGCGCTCCTCGCCGACGTCTGCGCGTTGGAACCGCGCCCGCAGCCCGAGCCGGGACGCCGGGCTCTCGCCCTCGGCGCCGCGACGGCCCGCGATCACCTCCGTGGCGCCGGCGCCCCCGAAGCGCTCGGCCATGCACGCACCGATCCCGCTGGTGGCGCCCGTGACGACGACGTTGCCTTCCATCATGCTCATCCTCCTCGAGCGAAGCGTACGAGATCGCCGGCGAGCCGCGTGCGCTCGGTGAGGAAGAGTCCATGCGGCGCGCCTGCGTACTCCAGGTACTGCGTTCCCGGAATCGCCGCGGCAACCTCGCGCGCGACCGTGACCGGTTGCGAGCCGTCGGCGTCCCCGTGGATCACGAGCGTCGGCATCGTGAACGCTCCGAGCTCGGTCCGGAAGTCGTTCTGGCCGAAGGCGCGAAGGCAGGCGAGCGTGGCGAGTGGCGACGCCTGCAGCGCGAGCCCGACCACCCACTGCATCTGCGCCGCCGAGACCGACTCGCCTGCCGTCGCCGCGAAGAGCGACGGCACCCCGTCGGTCATGAATTGCGGGCGGTCGGCGGCGATCATCTGGCTCATCATGCCGGCCATGGCCTCGTCCATGGGCGAGAGCGCGCCTCCGATCAGTACGGCCCGTGCCACGCGCGTAGCGCCGTGCCGAGCGAGGTAGCGCGTGATCTCACCCGCGCCCATCGAGTAGCCGACGAGCGTCACCTCGTGCAGATCGAGCGCCGTCAGCACTGCCGCGAGATCGTCGGCGAAGGTCTCGAAGTCGTAGCCGTGGCCGGGGTGGTCGGAGCGCCCGAACCCGCGCCGATCCATGGCGAGGCAGCGGAAGCCAGCGGCCACGAGCGCCGGCATCTGGTACTCCCACATGTCGGCGTGCATCGGCCAACCGTGGGAGAGGAGGACGGGTTTCCCCGTCCCCCAGTCTTTGACGAAGAGCCGCGTACCGTTCCGTGTTTCGATGAAGGGCATGGCGGACCTACGCGCGCGCCGCGGAGACGCGACTCGTCATGGCCGGGTGCGGAACCGCGACCGTCTCACGTCCGAGACGACGGACGAGATAAAGCAGCGGGCCGATGCTCCCGAGTCCGAGCGTCAGCAGCACGTATGGGATCGGCGAGATGTCGTGCTGGCGGGCGTCGCGCCACATCCAGACCATCACCAACGAGAGCGCGATGACGAGGTCGATCAAGACCTGCACGGAGGCGAGGTTGCCGTGTGCGAGCTCGAAGAATCCGACGATACCGGTCTGCGCCAGCACGTAGACGGTGAAGGCCGTGAAATCCGCAAGCACGACGGCGAGCGCGATCTGTTTCTTGTTCATGAGCCTGCTCCTTTTGGTTGGCCGGCGCCGTCATGGCGTCGGGTCTTGGCGCAGAGCATTCCAAGCGGCGTGCCGACGACGGAGGCCCCGCCCGACGCGGGAAATGCTTGGCAACGTCGGCGAGGCTGCGGCGGGGTCGCAACGCGCGCGTTGCACGGGCGCAACGGGCCGGCGTCGCGCGTTGCCACGCCGGATCGACTGGGAAAGAATTCGCGCTCGCGACGTTGGCGTTCCCAGAGAGGCCCACGAGTTGCTACGGTTCCGCGCATGATGACCACGACCGCCCCGAACGAGCCGCCCGCCCGCTGGTACGTGACCTACGCCCGCTGGGTCGGCGTCGCCGTCGGGCTCTTGAGCGCCTCCTTCGACACGGTGGTGATGCGCGCCCTCGGCGTCACGTTCGCGATGAACGGTCGCGACGTGAGCTTGGTGGTTGGTGCCGTCTTCGGAAGCTCGCTCGCCCTCCTCGGCTATCTGCTCGGACGCGTGATCGAGGGCCGGCGTCGCGACCGTGAGCAGAGCGCGATCATCCGCTCGCAGATGGAAGCCATCGAGGCCACGCGCGCCCGCCTGGTGCAGAGCGAGAAGCTCGCCGCCCTGGGACAGCTGAGCGCGACCATCGCCCATGAGGTGCGGAACCCGCTGGCGGTGATCCGCTCGGCGGCACAGAGCCTCGGCGAAAGCGTCGCCGCCGGCGACACCGACGGGCAGAAGGCGTGCGCCTTCATCACCGCTGAGATCGACCGACTGACGAACGTCGTCGGCTCGCTGCTGGCGTTCGCGCGACCGCTCCGGCTCGAGCCCCGAGCGGTCGGCGTCGACGAGCTGTTCGACGGCGCGCTGCTGCTCGCCGGACCGGATCTCACGCGCGAGCAGATCCGGGTGGAGCGTGGCAACACGCGACCGCTCCGCGTCCAGGCCGACGTCGATCTCGTCCGACAGGTCTTGGTCGGGCTCCTCGTGAACGCCGTCGAGGCCGCTGGACGGAACGGCGAGATCAATCTGGACGCGCACTCCAGCAACGGCACCGTCGAGATCGAGATCGCCGACTCCGGACCGGGCGTGCCCGCCGAGCTGCAGACCCGCATCTTCGAGCCATTCTTCACGACGCGCGCACGCGGCACTGGACTCGGTCTCCCGATCGCCCGGCAGATCGTCGAGGCCCATGGCGGCAAGCTCGAGGTCGCCGCGCGGCGCGGTGGCGGCGCGCGCTTCCTCGTTCGGCTGCCGGCGGCGCCCGCGAACGCCATCGCCGCATGATCGCGCTCCTCCCATGAAGCCCCGCATCCTCGTCGTCGACGACGAAGAGCGCATGGCGAGCGTCGTCGCGATGGCGCTCTCCCGCGCTGGCTATGACTGCGTCACGTGTAGCGAAGGAGGCGAAGCCCTCCGCGAAATAGAAGCGCGCAACGCCGACGTCGTCGTCACCGACTGGAAGATGGCCGGCATGGACGGCCTCGAGCTGCTGCAGCGCATCCGGACGAAGCATCCGAGCCTGCCCGTGATCCTGATCACCGCGTTCGCGAGCGTCCCGTCGGCGGTCGCCGCGATGCGCGAAGGCGCCTTCGACTACGTGACGAAGCCCTTCGACAACGACGACCTCCGCGCCGTCGTCGCGCGCGCGCTCGAGCTGACGCGGCTCGAGCGCGAGAACCGCTACCTCCGCCAGGAGATCGGCCTCCGCTACGGCCCCGACGCGATGATCGCCGCGAGCCCGCAGAGCCTGGCCCTCCTCGATCTCTTGCGCCGGGTGGCGCCGAGCCGCGCGACGGTCCTCATCCAAGGCGAGAGCGGCACGGGCAAAGAGCTGGTGGCGCGCACGCTGCACTATTGGAGCGAGCGCGTCGGCCGGCCGTTCGTCGCCGTCAATTGCAAAGCCTTCGGCGAAGGTGTGCTCGAAAGCGAGCTGTTCGGCCACGAGAAAGGCGCGTTCACGGGCGCCACGGCGTCGCGCGCGGGCTGCTTTCAACGCGCGTCGGGCGGCACGCTCTTCCTCGACGAGATCGGCGAGGTGAGCCCCGACTTCCAGGCGAAGCTGCTGCGCGTGTTGCAGGACGGCGAGGTGCTGCCGGTCGGCGGTGCAAAGCCGATCGCGGTCGAGGTGCGGGTCGTCACGGCGACCAATCGCGTGCTGCGCGACGAAGTGGTGGCCGGCCGCTTCCGCGAGGATCTCTTCTTCCGTCTGAACGTCATCCCCGTGCACCTTCACCCGCTGCGCGAGCGCCGCGACGACGTGCTGCCACTGGCCCGCCATTTTCTCGCGCGGCACGCCGCCGAGGCCGGGCGGCAGCTGACGTTCAGCGCCGAGACCGAGCAGGCGCTCCTCGCCCATCCCTGGCCCGGCAACGTCCGCGAGCTCGAGAACGCCGTCGAGCGCGGCGTCGTCCTGGCGCGCGGCGACGTGATCACGCCGGAGGATCTGCTGCTGACGGAGTCGACGGGGAGCGCGGTCCGCATGCCGCTCGACGGTTCACTCCAAGGCGCGCTCGATAGCGCGACCGCCGACCGCATCCGCGCCGCCCTCGACGGCGCCCGCGGCGGACGCGCCGAAGCCGCCCGCGCGCTCGGAATCGATCGGACGACGCTCTACCGGTTGATGAAGCGACTCGACATCCAGTAGCCGCGCACCGTCACCACGACGCGAGCCGCAGCGACCACACGCCGGCGCGCGTCGCGCAACGCTCGCCGAGCGGCGCCGCGGCCGCGGCGATCGCCGCGAGCGTTCCCGCGGGCGGACGCACCAGAACGAGGCCGCTGCCGTTCAGACGCTGGCGCTGGTGCTCGAGCGGCGTCGTCACCAGCTCGGCGACTGTCGCCGAAACGCCCGCGGTCTTGCAGCGCGCGATCATCGCGTTCGGGCGCGTCAGGCTTTTCACGGGATACCAGAAGAGGATCGTGGCCCGGGTCGTCGCCTGCGCGGCCGCGATCACGACCTCGGGGATGACGGTCCAGTCGGGCTTCTGCGTGAAGGGTGGATCGACGAGCGTCACGACGGCGGCACCGCGCGCTTCCGCGGCGCGGAGCACTTCCGGCAGCGCGGCGAGGCCGTCCGCGCAGATGAGCTGGGTCGTCGCGGTCTCCCCGAGCACCGCCCGCAGACGCTCGCAGGCCTCGGCGTCGCGCTCGAAGAGCGTGAGATCCGCTTCGGGCCCGAGCACGGTGCGCGCGAGCAGCGGCGAGCCGGGGTAGCGCTCGGGACGCGCGGCGCCGCTGCCGAGCGAGCGGCAGAGCGCCGTGTAGTGGGCGAGCGCATCGGTCCCAGCATCGGCCAGCCCGACGCCATCCACCCACAGCCGACCAATGCCTTCCGTCCATTCCCCGGTCGGGCCGAGCGCGTACTCCCCCTCCCCCGCATGCGATTCGACGTACGACACCGGGCCGAGCTCCCGGGCCCGCCGCAGGACCTCGACCAGGACCAAGTGCTTCCAGACGTCGCCGACGTTGCCGGCATGAAAGCGATGGCTGTAGTCGGACGTCTGATCCGGACGGTAGCGGGAGGATTGGGACATCGGCACATGCTACGTGCTGCCGGGCCCGGGGTCACGACCCAGTTCGCCCCGCTGCGCCCATTTGCTAGACGTGTTCGTCCATGTCCGCCGCCGACACACCGCCGATCGTCGCCGAAGAGCTCGACCTGCTCGAGCGGGTGGCGGAAGCTTTGGACGCCGTGGGGAGTACCGCGGCGAGCCCATCGGAGCGCTCGCTGGTGCAGGAGCTCGAGCGCCTGAAGGAGCTGCTGCGCGACGGCACCAAGGCGGAGGATCAGCCCGCGCTGCTCGAGCAGTGGCACCGACATTCGGCGCTCCTCGATCAGCTCCGGACCTCGCGGGCGCAGCCGCGGGTCAGCGTCGAGTCACCGTACTTCGGGCATCTCCAATTGCGCGAAGAAAGCGGCGATCAGGAGATCCTGCTCGGCAAGGGCACGCACCTCGGCGGCGGCGTCGCGATCGTCGACTGGCGCCATGCGCCGGTCTCGCGGCTCTTCTACCGCTATCGCCAGGGCGATGCGTACGATGAGGAGATCGCCGGCCGTGAGCGGAGCGGCGAGATCCTGATGCGCCGCACGGTGACGATCCGCGATCGGCGCCTGCAGCGCGTCGACAGTCCGGAGGGCATCTATCAGCGGGTCGGCGCAGCGACGGCAACCGCGTGGCATGCCATCGCCCCCGAGTCCGCCCGGCTCGCCGGCGGCGAAGGGGCGGCGCTGCGAGCGCACGCCATCGGCGAGGGCGCCGGCCGTCAGCTCGGCGACGATCTCCACGACGACGCAGCGCGCGCCGACAAGCACCTGCCCGACATCGCGGGCTTGATCGATCCCGAGCAGTTCGCGCTGATCACCCGCCCGACCGCGGGCTTCGTCGTGATCCGCGGCGCCGCCGGCTCGGGCAAGACCACCGTCGCGCTCCACCGCATCGCGTACCTCGCCTACGACGACCCGCGTATCGACTCGGACAAGACGCTCGTCGTCGTGTTCTCGCCGGCGCTGCGGGACTACGTGAGCCACGTGCTGCCGGCGCTCGGCGTCCACCAAGTGCAGGTGCGGACGTTCCACGAATGGGCCCGCGAGATCCGCCGCCGGCTGCTGCCGATGCTGCCGGTCGAGCGGCGCGAGGACACCCCCGCGGTCGTCCAGCGCCTGAAGCTGCACCCCGCGCTCCTGACCGCGCTTTCCCGCCACATCGCCGAGAACCCGGGGCCGTCGACAGCCGCGCAGGTCATCGACGACTGGATCAGCGTGCTGACCAACCACGCGAGCATCCGGCAGGCACTCGCCGAGGTCGCCCCCGACGCGTTCGGCGCCGACCAACTGACGCGCGCGGTCGACTGGAACCGACGCGAGCTCGAACGCGTCACCGCGTATCTCGGCGGCGAGCGCGGGTCGGAGGCCGAGCTCGATCTCGAGGACGATGCGCTCTTGCTGCGCGCCTGGCAGCTCCGGGTCGGGCCGTTGCCGGCCAGGAACGCCCCACTGCTGCGCTACCGCCACGTCGCGGTCGACGAGGTGCAGGATTTCTCGCCGCTGGAGATCCAGGTCCTGCTCGGCTGCCTCGATCAACGAAAGAGCATCACGCTCGCCGGCGACACCCAGCAGCACCTGCTCGAGAACACCGGCTTCACGTCGTGGGCAACCTTCTTCTCGCAGCTCGGCCTGCAAGGCGCGGAGGTCAACACGCTCGAGGTCAGCTACCGGTGCTCGCGCCAGGTCGCGACCTTCGCGGCCGGCGTCCTCGGCCCGCTGCTCGAGGACGACACGCCGCTTCGCACCGTGCGCGAAGGACCGACGGTCGAGCTCTTTCGCTTCGCCGATCACGGGGCCTGCGTCGCGTTCCTCGCCGAGGCGCTGCAGGAGCTCGCGAAGCGCGAGCGTCTCGCGTCCGTCGCGGTCCTCACGCCGTCACCCGAGCTGAGCGCGCTCTACGCCCGCGGCTTGATCGACAGCGAGGTGCCGCGGGCGCGCCAGGTCGTGTCGCAGGACTTCACCTTCGCACCCGGCGTCGAGGTCACCGAGATCGAGCAAGTGAAGGGTCTCGAGTTCGACTACGTGATCCTGGTCGAGGTCAGCAGCACGTACTTCCCCGACCGCCCTGGCGCGCGTCGCCTGCTCCACGTCGGCGCGACTCGGGCCGTGCACCAGCTCTGGATGACGACGGTCGCAACGCCGTCGCCGCTCGTGCAGAGCGCGCTCGCCGAGGATCGCCCAGCGTGAAGCAGACGTTCTTCCTCGGCATCTGCGTGCTGATCGGCTCGCTGCTCGTTGCTACGGCGATCGTGTCGCTGAACGCCCACGTGCGCGCGGTGTCGGATGACCTCGCC
>JBDSJB010000477.1:0-14270 GCA_039917665.1 Binatia bacterium | reverse complement strand
GCGACGAATCCCTTCGACAAGAGCGGCGACTTCCTGAAGCGGAGCCCGCTCGGACGGATTCCGGCGCTGGACGACGAGGAAGGCCGGTCGCTCGCGGACAGCACGGTCATCGTCGAGTACCTGGAAGACCGCTTCCCGACCCCGCCGATGTTCCCGCGTGAGCCCTACGACCGCGGCCGCGTGCGCTGGTTCGACGAGTACGCCGACGGCGGCATGGCGCCGAGCCTGACCGCCAAGATCTTCTTCCAGCGCGTCATCAGCGCGAAGCTCATCAAGGGCGGCTGCGACGAGAACGTCGTCGCGAGCGCGCTGAAAGAGCTGCCGACCTTCCTGACCTATCTCGAAGGCGAGCTCGGTGACCGCCGGTATCTCGTCGCCGAGACCTTCACGCTCGCCGACATCAGCGTCGCCTGCCAGCTCGTGAACCTGCGGCATGCGGGCGTCGAGGTCGACGCCGCGAAGTTCCCGCAGCTCTCAGCCTGGTTCGGGCGCGTGGTCGCGCGGCCGTCACTGAAGGCGCTGGTCGAGCAGGATCAGGGGTTCCTGTCGCGGTTGTCGGGCTGAGATCGGGCGGCGCGGACGGAGAACCCATCGACCAGTTCCTGCACGGCAACGCGCACCGACTGTTGCCGCGCGTAAAAGCGTAGCGCGTTCAGGAGTGAGTCGAACCCGCGCGGCGACCGAGGCCGCCGCGCGCTAGATTCGACCCGAAGCCGCTCAGAAGTCGAGCTTCGGCTCCTGCCCGAGGATCTTGCAGTGCAGATACGCCTGCGCGGAATCCTCGACGACCTCGGCCCGGTTGTAGGCTTCGAGCAGCGAAGGACCCGTGGCGGCGAGTCCGTGGTGCGCGAGCAGCACGATCCGGGTGTCGGGATTCTCTTTGTAGACGTCGACGATCAGGTCGCGCAGATGATCCGACCCGGCATCGGCGTACGGCACGATCTGGATCTTCTTCAGGTGGGCGCGCGCCTGCCCCGTCATGTGCGGCGGGGTCTGGTTCAGGATGCCGAAGGCCATCGTGCAGGTGGAGTGCGTGTGCACGACGCCACCAACCTCGGGACGGATCGCGAGGACGCCGGCGTGCCAGCGGTGCTCCTTCGACGGCAGCCACGGCCCGTCGCTGATCTGGCGGCCGTCGAGATCCATCTCGACGATGTTCTCGACCGCGGTATCGCGAAACGTCACGCCCGTCGCCGTGCAGAGATAGCGACTGGTGTTCGGAATGCGGACGCTGATGTTGCCGCCCGAGCCCGCCGTGAGCCAGCGGTCACTCGCGCAATGACAGATGTCGACCAAGTGCTTCTTCAGATCTTCGAGGTTCATGTTCGTTCCGTGAGGGGAAGGTAGGGGCGCGCAGCCGGTCCGGTGTAGAGCTGACGCGGACGGTACGTGCGCTGTTGGGGATCGCTCATCATCTCATTCCATTGTGCCGCCCAGCCGACGAATCGTGGGATCGCGAAAAGGACGGGGAACATCTCCGGCGGAAAGCCGATCGCGTGATAGATGATCGTTTCGTAGAAGTCGACCGTCGGATAGAGCGCTTGCTCTATGAAGTATGCGTCCTTCGCCGCGGCTTCCTCGAGCGCGAGTGCCGTCTCGAAGATCGGCGGCTGACCGGTGACGGCGAAGACCTTGCTCGCGTGCTCACGCAGGATGCGCGCCCGCGGATCGTAGGTGCGATAGACGCGGTGGCCGAATCCCGGCGGCTCGCTCGCGGTGCGGGCCGCTTCCGCAACGAACGCCGGCACGCCTTCCGGACCGCCGATCTTGGTGAGCATCGCGATCACCGCTTCGTACGCTTCGTCATGGAACCGCCCATAGAGCGCGGCGGTCGCGGCCGCCGCTGAGCTGTAGGGATCGGTCTTGGCGCTGCCCACGCAGCGCATGGTCGTGGTCGAGCACGCCTGCTCGTGGTCCGCGTGCAGGAGGAACAGCACGTCGAGCGCGCGCTCGATCACCGGGTTGGGCTCGTAGCGCAGCTCGGTCATGCGGAACATCATGCTGAGAAAATTACCGACGTAGGACAGCTCGAGGTCGGGATAGACGAACGGCAAACCGTTCCGCTTGCGGTGTGCGAACGCGGCGAGCGTCGGCACCTGCCCCAGCAGACGGAGAATCTGCCGGCTCCGGCCGGCCGGATCCTCGACGTGCGCGGCATCCGGATAGAACGTCGAGAGCGCCGCAACCGTGCTCATCAACGTGCCCATTGGCGGCGCGTCGTAGCGGAAACCGTCGATGAAGCGCTTCACGTACTCGTGGATGAGCGCGTGGCGCCCGAGCTCTTGCTGCCAGCCTTCCAGCTGACGGGGATTCGGTAGCTCCCCTTCGAGGATCAGATACGCGACCTCGAGATAGCTGCCGTGTGTCGCGAGATCCTCGATCGCATAGCCACGGTGGCGGAGCGTGCCGCTCCGGCCATCGAGGAACGTGATCGCGCTCCGACACGTCGCCGTGTTGCGGAGCGCCGGATCGAACGACAGCAGCTCGGTCTCGTCAGGCCCCACGATCTGGCGGAGATCGGTGGCGAGAATAGCGTTGGCGGTGATGGGGAGCGTGTAAGTGCGCCCGGTGCGGTTGTCCGTGACGCTGAGCGTATCGCTCGACATGAGAAGGCTCCTTCGTCGACCCCGTCGGGGCGGATCCCGACGTACGAGGCGGACAGGATGCGCCGCGGCGGCAGATCGCGCAAACGGCACGGGCGAGGTCCTGAAACAACGACGCCGCCCTCACCCAAGCGAGGACGGCGTCGTGAGCCGGAATCGAAAGCGAAGACTACCGGACGTGCTTCGCGTTGCCGCGGAAGCAGGTTCCGCCCACGTTCAGCGTGAGCGCCGTCGTAAACTCGTCCTCGTCCGCAGCACCGATCGCCCACGCCCCCTTGGTCTTCAAGGTGATCCTGAAGATGCCGCCGGAGTTGCGTTTCTCTTTGACGGTGACGTCGGTCACGCCCAGTGTTCCCCTCGGGGCCTTGTACTTGAAGCCCGTGCCCTTCGGGAGGATCAGGTTGCCGGCGACACCTCCGGTGAAGATGATGCCGTCGCTGTCGTTGGCAGTCGCCGACACGCGCTCTTGCGCGTAGCTGCCGAGGAGCACCTCGGCGCGGAGCGACGTGCGGCCGGTCTTGTCGGACAACGTCGCCGACTTGAAGATCGTCGCGGTGAGCGTTTGGCAGACCGGCGAAATCCCGGCCGGCACGCTGCCCGCATCGCTCGGGTCGCTGCCGTTGTCGAGCTCGTCGCCGTCGCCGAAGCCGTCGTCGTCACGATCGATGCCGATCCGCAAACCTTCGCCCGGCGGCACGCACGTGAAGGTGATCTCCTGTCCCGCCGAGTTGGCGAGCGCCCGAACCGTGGCATCGCTGACCGGTGCCTCGGAGGCGCGGTCGGTTTCGAACGTACCGCCGCCGACGTACAGGTAGCCGCGCGGGGCACCGGCGATCTCGCCCTTGGCGATGAGGTCACACTCGCCCGCGTCGGCGCGCTGCGCCAGCAAGGTGATGCGCGGATCGACCGTCCCGGCATTGCTGCTGGTGCGGGTGATCTGCTGGCCGACGATCGGTGCGAGGTTGCTGTCGAAGGCCATCATGAACGCATCGAGGTTACGCCGGGTCGGATCGCCAGGGGCGCCGGCAGGAATGCCGGTGTTGTTGATCTGCGGGCTCTGATTGAAGACGGTCGCGTTGTGGAAACGGAAGAGCGTGTCGACGCTGCCGTCGTGCAGGAAGCCGAAGCCGCGGATCTGATCACCCTGATTGGCATTGTTCCCGGCATTGAAAAACGGCACCGCGGCCATGCCGAACATCCCGACCTTTTGGTACATGTTCCGCAGGTGCGGGACCTTCAGAACCTGGGTCTCGTTCTCGAACGACGAGCCTCCATTGGTACCGAAGAAGCCGGGCTGGGGGACGCCTGCCGCCGCGTTGGCGGTTGGCTGCAGCACGTGACAGCCGTTGCAATCCTGAAACGTGTCGGAGAGCGGACCGTTGAAGAAGGTCCTCCCGGCACTTTGCGATGGCGTCAGGGAGTTGTCGAGGTTGCGGATCGGGTTCGGCGGATACATCACCTGCAGAATAAAGTCGGTGAACGCCTGCATCTCGGTCGGCGTCAGCTCTGCCGAGCGCCCGAGCAAGCCGACGAAGGCCGGGTTGAACTTCTTGAATCCTGCATCCTCGTCGAAGGCGCCGCTGTTGGGCTGAATGTTGCCGGCGTCGTTGCCGCCGGTGCGATCGCCACGCCAGTGCATCGGGCCGTGGTTCGCCATGCCGCGCAGGCTCTGCGTCGTCATGGGGCCCTTCATCGGGTGGAAGTCCGGATTGATGAACGGACCAACCGAGAACGGGCCGGGGTTGTTGAGCACGGTCCCGTCGGGATCACCGAGGTCCCACGCCAAGCTGTCGAAGTCGCCGAAGATGTGGCAACTCGCGCACGACGAATCGCCGTGGCTCGAGGAGAAGGTGGTGTCGTAGAGGATCGGGCGGCCGGCGACGACGTTCGCAGGCTCCGGGTTGTGAAGGCCGACGTGCGACGTTTCCTGGCCCGTCCCGGTGCTGAGGACCGAGATGGAATTGTCGAAGCGCGTGAGCACGTAGAGCCGCGTCCGCGCTTCGTCGAGCACGAGGCCGGTCGGGCCGCCGCCGCTCACCGGGATCTGATTCGCCGCCGCGGGCGTAAAGGTGTCGTTCTCGAGCTGCGCGGTGTTGTAGACGCCGACTTCGCTCGAGCCGAAGCCCGCGACGTAGAGGGTCGCACCGTCACTCGACACCGCCATGCCCGTCGGGAACGCGATGCTGTTGTCGTTCTCCGTGTTGGGGATCGGGTCGCAGCAGGTGGTGTAGTCGATGTGCTTGTTGAGATGCCGTGGGACCACGGAGCCGCCGTCGAGCACCGTGATGCGCGACTCGGCGAGATGGCCGCGCACGCTGGCGGGCTCCCCAACGGGCTTGAAGCCGCTCGAGTAGATGCCTTCGCCTTCGAAACGGACGTGGTTCACCGACTCGAGATTGGCGACGTAGACTTTGCCGCTCACCGGGTTCGCAACCATGTTGAAGAGGATCGTGCCGACGCCGCTGTAGAAGCCGCTCGGACCCGCGACCTGGATCGGCGGATTGGCGTTCGCGTCGATCGCGAAGACGTCTTTGTCAGGGAGCGAGAATCTGACCAAAGAGCTCCAGTCGCGGTTGAGCTCGTCGGTCCATTTCGACCCGTCGTAGCGGACGATCAGACCCACCTCGGGACCCGCCGTCCCGTTGAAGCTGGTCTTGGGGGCCGGGAGGGCGTTCGGCCCGCTGTCGGGAATCAAAGCTTCGGAGAGCGTCGTCGTGCGGTTACCCGACTGAAAGACCGCGGCGTAGACCGTGCTGCCGTCGGGCGAGACCGTGAGCGCGCGAGGCGTGTCACCGAACATCGTGACCGTCGTGAGCGGCGTGCCGCCGAGCGCGGCGCCGAGGTTGGTCGCGTCGAAGACCCAGACGTCGGCGCGGCCGAGGCTGGGTGTGCGAAGAATGGTTTCGATGGTGGCGTGGAACGGCGTGTTTTGCCCACGATGCGCAGTGGTGATGAACGCGCGATTGCTGCCGGGGCCCGCGAACACGAGGTCACGCGGCTCGTCACCGACGAGCAAGGTCCGGACGACGCGGGCCGTCGCCGCCGTCGTGACGTCGACTACGCTGATGCTGTCGGAAAGGTGGTTCACGACCCACACTTCCGTGTTGGTCCGCGCGGCGACCGCCAGCGGCTCGAGGCCGACCGGGACGGACGCGACGTGCGTGATGCCGCCGATGGTGATGTCGAAGATCTCGAGCCGGTTGTCCGGCGTGTTCACCGCGTAGAGGTGATTGCCATCCGGCGACATCGCGAGAGGTCGAACCTGCCCCGTCTCGAAGAGCGTAAACGGCGAAGCAGCGTTCGCCGGCGACGTCGCGACCAACGACGCCAAAATGGCGCCGACGATACCGACGTACGCAGCGATGCGACGCGAGCAGGATGCAATCATTTTAAAGGCCTCCTTCGGGCGGGCTCTCTGAGAATCAGGCCCCGCGTGACGGCACACACGGGCTTCCGGGACATGAATGAACAGTTTCGCCTTTACCATGTCATAGTATGCCTGTACAAGGGAAAAATGCTGCCTGGATCGGGGGGGACGAGCACTCCCCAGAGACGTGACACAGAGGGCGCCATGGCATCGCCGCAAGGACGCGTTTCCAAGGTGCGACCCGCCAGTACCGCGCGCCGCACGGAGATCATCGCGGCCGCCATTCGCGTCATCGCGCGCGACGGCATTCGCGCCTGCACGGTGAGCGCCCTCGAGTTGGCGACCGGCTTCGCACGCGGCCACTTCACGTACCACTTCAATTCGAAGGAAGAGATCATCGCCCTCGCCTTCGCGACCGTCGGCAGTGATTGGGCGACCGCGCAGATGGAAGGCATCACCGGCAGCCGGGCACGCGAGCGATTCGAGAGTCAGATCCGCACCGCCGCCCGCTGGGGTCAGCAGCGACCCGAGTACTTTCGGTGCCTGATGAACTTCCGCGTCGAGATGATGCGCGATGTGAGCGCATTCCCACGTGCCCCCGAAATTCGCGCGCAGTTTCTCGAGGTCGCCGCTACGACGATCCGGCAGGGCATGGCCGAAGGCGACTTCCGTCCCGACCTCGATCCGCACTGGGAAGCGCGCGTCGTGTTCGCGATCGTCGACGGGTTTCTGATGCACGCGGCGATGGACGTCGCGTTCTGTCCTCCCGAAGAGCTCGCGGATCGCGCCTGGAGCTTGGTCGCGGATCGGCTGCTTTCACCCCCATCGCAAGGCTGACCCACCCCCTTGGCGCCAGATGGGCGCAGTATTTCTGCACTACCCCCGTCATTATGTTGTTGTTTCGACCCTGCGGGTTAGCGAAAAATGATTACGGGTATGGCAACCATCTCGCATACGCATCGACGCGGGGAGGTGTGAACGATGGGGGAACGACGCATGCTCGATTCGGTCACGGAACGACTCACGTTTGTTCGACGAATGCGGATTCTGCGGCATCGAACGGCCCGCTGGTTTACTCCACCGGTCCGTCAGGCGCCGCTGGAACCGACCGACGCCCTGCCCCGACTGCGATTGCTCTCAACGGGGCCGCGTAGAAGTCACTGAAGCGAAGGCGGGCGTTCACCCACCTGGCGCGCGTTCGTCAAACCTGGAGCACGACGGCGCGGGTAGGTAGCCCCGTCGCACGGGCGACGGCTTCCGCGTAGGCGCCGAGCTGACGGCGATACTCGTCGACGCGACCACCGACGCCGAGATCGGTCTTGAAATCGACGATCGTCCACGTCGGCGCGGACTCGTCCTCACGGAACGCGAGATCGGCCACACCCTCGACGAGCGCGCCGTCGGCCAATCGCACTGCGAGCGCGACCTCGCGCCGACACCGTCCGGCGCGTGCGGCTGCTGCCGCTCGCCGCAGCAATGGGTGCCTAAGCGCTTGCAGCACGGTCGCGGGCGCCGCCGCGGCCTCGTCGGGCGTCGACCCGAGCAGCCGGGCTTGCAGCGCGGTCGCCGCGCCGACTGCCGC
Source organism: Binatia bacterium (assembly GCA_039917665.1). Lineage (GTDB taxonomy): Bacteria > Desulfobacterota > Binatia > UTPRO1 > UTPRO1 > UTPRO1. The sequence goes on along the minus strand of JBDSJB010000477.1, from coordinate 6,718 downwards.
CGCATCGGCGTCGAGGTCGATCGTCGCGAGCACGGCATGCACGAGCACCCCGAAACGCATCCCGTGCGGGCGAGCGCTCGGCGTCGTCGTGCGCGCACTCGCGACCTCGACGGCCGCGGCCGCGCTCGCCATCGCCGCGTCGACGTTGACGCCGTCGGCGGCTGCCCAGGCGGTCGCGGTTTCGACGCGCATGGTCGCCGCCCCGGCGTCGGCACGGAGTCGGGCGCGTGCGGCGCGCCACTGCGCATGGGCCTCAATACCGCGCTCGGATTTGGCACCGCTTTCGTCGGCTTCGAGCAGCTTCTGTTGCCGAAGCCCGACCGTCTCCTCGACCTCGAGCGCCAAGATCGCCGGGTCCCACCACACCACGTGGTGCTCGCCGACCTCGGGGATGTGCAAACCCGGCACGACCGAACGCTCGCGTCCCGGAGAGCGATCGGGCCGCTGCGCGACGCTGTCGAGCCCGAAGCGCGGACACCCGGCCGGTTGCGCGACCTCCGCGATCCGGCGGCGCGGCTCGTCCGGATAGATGACGGGGTGCAGCGCCCCGACCCAGCCTTCGCGTCGCTCGTCGCCGACCACCGGTACGACCAGGAGATCGCGCGCCCGCGTCGCGGCCACGTAGAGGATCCGCGCGGCCTCGTCGCGTTCGCGCTCGCGTTCCTCGTCGCGATGCTCGAGCAGCTCGCGCGGCGAGCACTCGGCGATCCGCATCGCGCAGAGCCGCCGGCCGGCATCGCTGTAGCGGCTCGGCTCACCGGGCGCTTCCTTGGCCGTCAGGTCGGCCAGGATCACGACCGGGAACTCGAGGCCCTTCGCGCGGTGGACCGTCATTACGCGCACGCCGCCGGTGCCTTCCTCGATGATGGGCGCGTCGCTCGCCTCACCGCGCTCGGCCTCGGCCGCCAGGCGATCGGCGAAACCTCGGAACGACGTCACCCCGTTTCGCTCGGCGCGCCGAGCCATGTCGATCAGGCGCGTCAGGTTGGCGAGCGCTTGCTCGCCGGTCGGCCAGATCGCAACGCCGGCGTGCGCGCGCGTCGCCGCGAGGAAGCGCGTGATCGTGTCGGCGATCGGCCGGCGATTTCGCCCGCGATGGAGGTCGCGCAGCACCGCCAACGCCCCGGCGACGTCGGCCAGGACCGGCGGAAGATCGTCCGGCACGTGGCGAAACGGATGCAACGTCTTGAAGCGCTCGCGAAACGCGAGGAGCGCGCCGTCGGCGAGCGCGAAGAACGGTCCGCGCAGCGTCGCGAACACCGCGAGGTCGTCTTCCGGCCGTTCGATCGCGGCAAGCGCGTTGCGGAGCGCCTCGACCTCCTCGCGCGCGTGGAAGGCGCTGCCGCCGATCAAGACGTGCGGCAGATGTCGGGCTTCGAGCGCCCGCACGTAGGCGTGCGTGACGTCGGTGCGAAACGATCGGAAGCGGCGGAACAGCAGACACACGTGGCGCGGCGCGATCGGCACGCGCGAGCCATCGGGGGCGCCCACGGTCCACCCGCTCTCGCGCACCAGCCAATCGACGAAGGCCGCGGTCGCGTCGGGCAGCGAGCGCTCGATCTGCCAATCGACGACCTTGCCGTAGTCGCCGTAGGGCGCCGGCGCCGGCAACGCCACGATGGCCGGTTGCGTCGGGACGCTCGGACGCACCGCCACGAGCGGCACGTACGACGCTTGGCCCACCAAGCCGGTCATGCGCGACGACAACGCCGCGTTCACGGCCGATTGAATCTCGGGGACGGCGCGAAAGCTCGCCGTCAGGTGCTGCAGCACCGCGCCCGCGTCGATCAGCCGGCGCTTCACCTCTTCGTAGAGCGCGACGTCGGCTCGGCGGAACCGATAGATCGACTGCTTCGGATCGCCGACGAGGAAGAGCTTGCCGGGCACCGGCCGGACGCGCGTCCAATCGATCTCATCCGGATCGGACGCTGCCAGCAACAGCAGAATCTCCGCCTGCAACGGATCGGTGTCCTGAAACTCGTCGACGAAGACGTGCGTGAAACGCGTTTGCAGCGCCCGCCGGACCGCCGGGTTGCTGCGCAGGAGATCGCGCGCGATCAGCAGCAGGTCGCAGAAGTCGAGGCGTCCGGCGCGTTCCTTCAAACGTTGGTAGCGCTCCGCCACGGGACGAAGCTCGGCTTGCAGGCGGGGCGCGAGATCCGCCCCGGCGTCGTCCACGAACGCGATCAGGCGGGTATGAACGACCGTCCGCTCGGCACGCATCACGGCCTTGGCGGCGGCGTGCGGTCCGCGCGAGAACCCGACCCAGCCCCAGTGCTTGGCGCGCGCGAGCGCCATGAGCTCGGCCTCGAGCTCGTCGTAGTCGCGGCCGCGGATGGCCTCGCGACGCGCCACCTCCTGCACGAAGCGATCGATCTCGACGAGCGACTTCGTGAAGAAGTCGGACGACTCGCCGGCACGAGCCTGCGCACCGAGTGCGGCGAGCCCGTCCATCAGCGCTTCGATCTCGGCGTCGCGCGCAAAGGGCTCCGACCGCCACGGCGTGTCGAAATCACGGCGCTCGGTGAGCTCCCATGCCGCCTTGCGGAGCGCGTCACGCGGGCTCACGTCTTGCCGAGAGCGGCGCCGCAAGATGCGCCGCACGCCTTCGGGCGGATCCTTCAGCGCTTCCTCGAACCAGCGATCGAAGGCGCGCCGGAAGAGATCGCCGGCGACGTCTTCCGGCGCGACCTCGAACAACGGGTCGACCCCGGCTTCGACCGCGTGCTCGCGCAACAGGTCGCTGCAAAACGAGTGGATGGTGCCGATGCGCGCCTCTTCGAGCTGCGGCAGCGCCCGTTCCAGATGGCCCGCCGCCACCGACGCGGGCTCGGCGGCGAGGCGCTGTCGTTCGATCTCGCCGCGGAGACGCAGCTTGAGCTCACCGGCGGCGAGCTCGGTGAAGGTGACGGCCACGACGTGGTCGAGCTCGGCACGGCCGGCGGCGAGCGCGGCTACCATGCGGCCGACGAGCGCCGTCGTCTTACCCGTACCGGCGGCGGCTTCGACCACGAGCGTGCTGTCGAGATCCGTCGCGATGCGATCGCGCTCGGCTTGGTCGGCGAGACGAACGCTGCTCACGCCATGCCTCGCAAGCGCGTCAGCGCGCTCAATCGATCGCGCGGCTTCCGCTTCACGCGTGCCTCTTCGTAGGGCCCGCACACCGGCCGATAGTCGCACCAAGTACAGGCGCGCTCGACGGGAGCCGCCGGCAAGAATCCGTCGTTCAGCGCGCGCTCGACGACGTCCACGACGGCGCGGGCGCCGGCCCGGCTCCGCTCGTCGAGCGCTACGACGCGCTCCTCGTACCCGCCGGCCGCCGTACAATAATAGAGCCGTCCGGCCTCGACCGGCTCGTCGAGCACCTGCTCGCAGGCGAGCGCGTAGAGCACCGGCTGCAGGATCTCGCCGCCGCCGATGACGACGCCGTCGGCTGCACGCGCCTTCCCCGTCTTGTGATCGGTGACGCGGAGCGCGCCACGCGCATGCCGCTCGACGAGATCGATCGATCCTCGCAACTGCAGCGCTCCCGTCACTGAAATCGGCGTCGTGACGCTCGCCGGATCGGACTCGCCGCGCTCGCGTGCCGCGAGTCCGAACGCGAGCTCGAAGCGGTCCGGCACCCAGCCGCTCTCGTCCTCGGACGCGCGGCGCAGCCACTCGCGGAGATCCGCGCGAATCGCGTTGATGCCGTCGTCCCAGACGCGCGGAATCGCTGGCGCCAATTGGTCGCGGTAACGTGCCGCGACCTCGTCGAGGATGCCGTCCACGAGGTCGCGCGCGCGCATCAAATTGCCCGGCCGCACCGGCAGGAGCGCATCGGCCTTGAGCTGCGTGAGCACCGCGAACTGGACCTCGTGGAACAGTGAGCCGCGCGTCAGGGGATCGAGCACCTCGATCGCGACCGGATCCTCGCGCGGCTTCAGGCGATGCACGGCCTGCAAGAAGAACCGGTACGGACACGCGGCGAAATGCTGCAGGGCCGTCGGGGAATACGACCGCGACTGCAGAGTATGCGCGGCGAGGGCCGCTTTGCCGAGTTCGTCGGCATCGACGAAGCCGTCGGCGGGCGTCCAGCGCTTCCACCAGCGATGCGCCCGCGCTCGGAGCGCGCGCGCCAGGTGTACGTTGGCACCGAGGAGATAGCGCGCCGTCCCGATCGTCGTCTTGGGATCGGCGTCGAGCAGCGGCGCCAGGAGCGCGAGATCGTATTCGGCGTCGTCGATCGCGTGCTCGGCGTCGTCGGGGGCAGGCCAGCCGAGACGCGCCTCGCCACTCGCGCGCGCCCGTGCCGCGATCTCGTCGAAGCCGGGGAGCGTGCCTTCGGCGGCCCGCAGCGTCTCCAACGCGTAGAAGGAGGGCACACGCGGACGTCCCTGCTCCATGTCGATCCGCGGGTACGAGATGACCACGCGCTGGCGCGCCGCGCCGACCGTGAGACGGAGCGCCAAACGCTCGGCGGCGACGCGGTGGGCCTGGGTCACGAGGTCGATGGACGTGGACGGCGCACGCCCGGCGGCGCGCGGCTCGTTGAGCGCGAGCCGCGCCGGGTCGAGCAGGATCGGGTCTTCGACGATCTTCCGCGGGAAGAGCCGCTCCGCGAGGCCCGGCACGAATACGACGTCGAACGCGAGCCCGCGCGCGGCCTCGGCGGCCGCCACGAACACCGCCCCGTACCGACGGCGTGACGGCGGCACCGTGAGCAAACGCAGCCGCGGGCCCAGCACGAGCTGCACCTCGTCGAGCGCGACGGGACCGACGGGCGCCATCGGAGTCAGCTCCGCGAGCGTCGCGAGCATCTGCGTCGGATCGCGTAGCGCCTGCGTCGCGAGCGTCTGGAGCTCTTCCAGCCATTCGCCCCACGTCGCCGTCCGTCCGACCAAGCGATCGAGCCGCGCGATCAACGGCAGCGCGTAGGTGCGCAGATGCTCGAGCTGCGCGCACACGCCGGCGAGTTGAGCGATGCGGGCCTCGTCGCCGTCTTCGAGCGCTTCGCGCCGCTTCTCGATCTCGCGCACCAAGCCGGCGAGGCGCTCCGCCCAGCGCGCCTTGCCCCCGATGACGGCGGCATCGACGATGAGCTGCTCCCACCGCCATGGCGTCGGCACCGATCCCGCCACCACGACCTCGGCGTGCGGATCGAGGGGCAGCACGTCGTCGGGCTGGGCGACGCGCGCCGCTGCCGCCGCCGCAGCCTCGAGCTCGGCCGCGACCGTCGCCGGCAGCACCTCGTCGTCGCCCGGCGCGACGAAGGGCACCGGCTGGGCCGCGCGCTCGCGTTGCGTCGCGAGGTCGGGCACCTGCGCAAAGGAGAGATACTCGGCAAAGCGACGCGCCGAGAGTCCTTCCGCCGCGCACGCGAGGAGCGCGAGCAGCGCACGCCCAGCGGGATCGGGCCGCGTCGTGCCGCGCGCGAAGAAGGCCGGGATCTCGGCCCGTCGCAGCGCCTCCTCGAGATGCGCGGTGTAGTCACGCGGCGCGTGAAGGAAGATCGCCATGCGGTCGAATGGCACACCGCGCGCGGCCTCGTGCTGAATGCGACGCGCGATCTCGACGCACTCGCGCGCTTCTCCCGGCCACGAATGCAGCGCCACGCTGACATCGAGCGCGGCGGGTGCCGGCGCCGACGATTCGAAGAGGTGCGTTTGGAGACGCGTGAGCGCGTCGGCCGTGGCGTCGGGCGCGGAGAGCGGGCTCACGGTGACGTCGAGGGCGCGCTCGAGCCAGATCCGCGAGCGATCGTCGCCCGCCGGAACCGTCGCCAGGACCGCCGGCGCCCGCGCCGCGAGCGCCGCGATCAGGTTCGCTTCGGCTGCGCTCGCGATCGGCACGTCGAGGAGCAAGAGCGGCAGCCCGACGAGCAACGGTGCGGGCGTGGCCGTCGCGGCATCGGTCGCCGCCGCGAAGACAGCGGCGCGATCCGCGAGCGCGGCGGCATCGAGCGCGTCGTCGGTTGCAGTGGCGAGCAGCGCCAGGTCGGGGCCGCTCGTCGGGAGCGCTCGCAGTCGTGCGGCGGGCACGGCGTTCGCGCGCAGCTCCGCGATCGTCCGTGCGACGGCGGTCGCGAAACCCGGGCGGGCGGCGACCGGCCGAAAATACCGCAGGCTTCCCGCCCCCGCGAGCTCGTGGACGACACGCGCCGCGACGGCATCGAGCGAGAGCGCGCTGGCCGGCACGTGCCCGCGGGCTGCGAGCGTCGGCGCCGCGAGCAGGCCGGCGAGCCGTCCGAGCGTCGCGCGCGTCACGCCGAAGCGCGCGCCGCTCGCGCCGACGTCCTCGCGAACGATCTCGTCGCACGCTTCCCAGCTCGCGCCGATCACCAGCAGCTCCGCATCGAGCGGATGGCCCTGCAGCCAGGCGCGGGCTGCGTCGAGACGTCGCGTCGTGCTCGGCGCCGTCACGAGGCGCACGTGGCGCTCAGTCGACGCGCGTTTGCTCTTCCCCTTGGTCACTCCCGTCGCTCATCGCGTGCGGCGGCGCCGACTGCAAGCCGCGCGACAGCCGTTGCACTCATACGCGTGTCAGCGCGACCCATCGTCGCGAAAAACCGGATGCAGCGCCGGCGGCAGCTCGTGCCAGTCCGGGAGACGATCGAGCGCCGCCGCGGGATCGGCGGAGCTATAGGTGTGCCAGAAGAGGATCGGTCGCTCGCGCCACGGGGCTTCGTGCGCGAGCGCGAGAGCCGCGGCCAGCGCCTTTGCGCCGTACGTCGTCTCGA
>JBDSJB010000476.1:0-3317 GCA_039917665.1 Binatia bacterium | reverse complement strand
CCCGAGTCGCTCGGCCTCACATTGATTCGGGACCAGGTGTTCGGCGGCCGCCCCGACGACCGCGCGCACGCGATCGCGCTCTACGAGGCAAACGTCGCCGCGGTGAAAACGACCGTGCCCGCGGAGCGTTTGCTCATCCACGAAGTCGGCGACGGATGGGAGCCGCTCTGCCGGCATCTCGGCGTCTCAGTGCCGAACGAGCCGTATCCAAACCGCAACAACGCCGCCGAATTTCAGCACATGATGGCGAATCGATGAGGTGGAACACGACGGCATTGTGAGGTGCTCCGAAACGCGCGGCGTTGACTAGACGCAGGGGGTCGGACGACTAGCGAGGTGGGTAGTGCGGCACGAAGCTCGGCGCGCCGATCGCGGCTTTCGTCACCGGGTCGCCAGTGTCGTTCACGACGTGATCGATCGTCCCGGCACCGAGATCGACGGTCAGCAGGTGATGCAGCTGGATGCCGGGTTTGACCGGCACCTCGAAGCCGCGGCTCGCATGGATGGTCGGGTCGATGTTAAGAACACGTAGCTCGCCGCACCCCACAACTCGTGTTGCGCGACCCGGTCCGCGACCTTGTACGCGGCCCAGCCGGGGAGGCCGTCATGCTGGTACGCTTCCTGGTTCGGAGGATCGTAGGGCAGCTCGTTCTGAAAGAAGATCACTCGACCGTTCTCGCCGTTCCAGACGACGTTGTGCTTTTGGTAGTGCTCGACGAAGAGGCCGGTGGCGGTCACGTCGTCGCCGTTCACGACCACGCCGGTGTCCGCCGTGCTGACGTCCCACCCGAAGGCGCCCGGCACGCCGTGATCGGCACGCCAGGCCCAGAGGTGGTCGATGATCACGTCGTCGCTATTCACCTCGAGACTGACGCTCGCCTTCCCGACGTGCGGGCCGCCGACGCGAAAGAACACGTCGTGCAAGACCGTCGGGTCAGAGGAGACGCTGCTGTCGGCGGGCGCAGCCGTACGAGCCCTATCACGACGCTCGGGACCGACCCGGAGCAGGACGGGCGACGCCACCGGGCCGGCATCGATCATGAGACCGGAGATGGCGACACCGCGGACGTCCGCGAGTTGGATCGGGACCGCGCCGTCACGGGCGGTCAGCGTCGCGATGCCGAGGCCCAGCACGACCGTGCCCGGTCGAGTGATCGTGATCGAGCGGTCGACGTCGTACACACCGGGCGTGAAGAGGAGGTGCTTGCCGCTCGCGAGCGCGGCATTCAGCACCGGCACCGAGTCGGACGGTCGTGCGAGGAAGAACTCCGTGAGCGGGATCGAGCGACCCGGCGTCGCGCCGTCCCGCCAGCTCGGTCCGGATGAGCTCGTACGGAGCGCCGGTACGAAGACGTGGTGGCTGCCCGCGGCGTCGACGTAGAGATACGGCTTTTCGCGACTCACGGGCGTCGTCGCGAGCGTCGTGTACGGCGGGTTCGGAAAGGACGTCGCGGGAGCGCCCTGCACGCCAGTGAAAACTTGATTCCAGACCGCGTTCGACCAGCCGCCGATGGAGCTGTTCCGGACGAGGAACTGCTGCTGCCGTTGATGACGGGCCCGGTCGCGGAATCGGCGATGAAGCCGCCGCTCGCGAAGTGTGGACCCGCGGTGCAGTAGTCCATCAGGATCAGCGTGCCGCCGGTCACGTTCACGCGCCGCATCGGCGCCGCTTGCGAGACGGCCCAGAAAATTCCCGGACGCACGGCACCCGGTCTGCCCGCTCACGTTGATCGTCAGGTTGGAGAGCGAGCGCCAGAAATTGTTCAACGCGATGCAATTCGTCGGCGTGAGGCAGCGGTTGTAGACGTCGACGTGTCCGTTGATCACGACGTCGGTCGGTGCCGCCCCAAGCCCGGCGACCTCGGTGTAGTAGCCGACCTGCACGTGCAACGGCGCGCTCGCGGTCCCGTAGGTGCCCGGCTTGAACAGCAGCGCATAGCGTCGCGTCCCCATTTCGTCGTCGATCTGCTCATGGGCGACCGCGTCGACGATCGCCTGGATCTCGCTCACCGGCATCGTCCGGTCGAAGATTTTCACGTTCGGCCCAAAGTCCGGTTGGGCGGCCGGCGTGGACGTGGGCCTCGGATCGGCGCAGCGGTGCCGTTGGTAGTCATCGCCGCGAGCAGGAGCGCGGCGACACCGCTGCGGACTCGGTGGGTGGGGCGCGGCATGACGGTGCGACTGCCTCGTTGCGGGATCAGTGCGCCAAGACCGTGACCGTGAGGATCGACGGGTCGGCGGGTACACCCTCGGCCGTGACCTCGGAAACGTTCACGGCGATCAATGCGGAGTACAGCGTGGCAGTGGGTGCGACGCTGAATCGGCAGACGATGTCGAACGGAAAGGTGAGCGCCTCGTTGCCCGCGACGAACAGCCGGAGCATCCCGTCGTCGTGATCGTCGGCGAACATGGTCGCGTTACCGGTTTTGCGGCACTCGACTCGGTCGCCGGTACCGACGAAGTCACCGGCGCTGCGGGGATAGATGACGACCAAATCGAATGCTTCGACATCGGTGGCGGCAACGGCGTGAAAGGTGACCGTTCCGACGTAGGGCTGATTGGGGACATGCGTTCCTTCGGGCATCGGCTCGTCGAGCTCTGTATCGTCCTCGTTCGCCGTCGGCTCGGCCTGCGGTGCCACGAAGGCTGGTGGCGCGTCACGCTCCGGTGTGCGGAAGGCGCGAACGACGCCAACGGGGGCGTTGGTCGGGAGATGATGCGTCGCCGGGGTCTCGCTTGCCGACGCTTCGTCCCCTTCACGATCCGGCGTCGTGAGCGGCGTGGGATCGAGGTTCGCCGTTCTGCGGGCCGTTGACCGCGGTGACGGTGATGCAGCGGTGGGCGAGCTCTCAACAGTTGGCGACGGGCTCGGCATTCCCGCCGGACTGCTTTCGGCGGTGGGGGGTGTGACCGCTGGTGTGAACGTCGCGGCGGGGGTCACGGGGGTCGGTGGCGTCACCAGCGGCGCGACGGTCGCCGCGGACGTCAGCCTGGCGAGCGTCAGGACCGCGAGTAGCGGCGTCATGTGTTTGATCAGCGATCCCATCCTCGAGCCGGCATCTCCTTCAGCGTGGGTGATCTCTCAGAGAAGCCGTGGGCAGTGCATATGCGATCGAGAGGCCGGTCGCGACGGTGATTCCTCGGCCGTGATCACGGCCAAAAGGACCCATGCGCCAGGGCGGCAACGCCCTCCGACGACGACGCGGCGCATTGGGACGATGCTCGTGGCCGATACTGCCGTTCGCCGCTCCGACCGAGGAGCCGGCGCTCAGCGTTCGACGTTCGACTCGGGATGATCGAGGTCCGGGTCGTGCGCG
>JBDSJB010000475.1:0-10872 GCA_039917665.1 Binatia bacterium | reverse complement strand
CGCCCAGGATCGCGCTCACGATCCCTTTGTTGGCGTTGCTCTCCCAGAAGTGCGGCCACTTGAGCGGGACGAGCGCGATGCTGAGCAGCATCAGCGCGAACGGAACGATCGACCAATACGGAAGGGTTTGCCCCAGGGACACCGCGTGCGCTTCGGTCATGGGCGCGGGTTATGCAGCGAACGACGCTCGGCTACAAGCAAAGACGGCGCGCCGAGCACGTACCTCGGCGCGCCGCCCCTGAGCTCGATGACGGCCGTTGCTAGTCGCGTCGGTACATCGTGACGACGCACGCGCCGCCGAGACCGAGGTTGTGCTGCATGCCGACTTTGGCGTTCGGCACCTGGCGCTCGGGACCGACGAGGCCGCGGAGCTGCTGGTTCAGCTCGAAGCACTGCGCGAGCCCGGTCGCGCCGAGCGGATGGCCCTTCGACAGGAGACCGCCCGACGGGTTCACGACCCACTGGCCGCCGTAGGTGGTCTGATTCTCGTCGATCAGCTTGCCGGCCTCACCCTCGCCGCAGAGCCCGAGTCCCTCGTACGTGATGAGCTCGTTCGGCGTGAAGCAGTCGTGCAGCTCGATGACCTGCACGTCCCTCGGACCGAGGCCGCTCTGCTCGTAGACCTGCTTGGCCGCGTTCTTGGTGAGATCCTGGCCAACCATCTTGATCATCGATTGCTCGAAGCTCGACGGGTAGTCGGTGGTCATCGTCATGGCCGGAATGTAGACGCCCTTGTCGGCGCCGTGCTTCTTGGCGAACTCCTCGGAGCAGAGCACCGCAGCGGCCGCGCCGTCGCTGGTCGGGCAGCACTGGAACTTGGTGAGGGGCTCGAACACCATCGGCGCCGCCAGAATTTCCTCCAGGCTCGACGCCTGACGGAACTGCGAGCGCTCGTTGGCGACGGCGTGCTTGCGGTTCTTCACCGCGACCTTGGCGAGCTGCTCCTTGGTCGTGCCGTACTTCGTCATGTGCTCACGCCCGGCTCCACCGAAGAGCTGCGCGGCGGCGGGGGCCTGCGCGTAGCCCTGCGTCGACATCATCACCTGCATGTGTTGGTCCATCGGGTGCGTGCGGTCGCTGTACTTGGCGCCGAGCGAGCCCTTCTCCATCTTCTCGAAACCGAGCGCGAGCACGCACTCGTTCATGCCGCTCGCGATCGCCTGGTAGGCCAAGTAGAGCGCGGTCGAGCCCGTCGAGCAGTTGTTGTTGACGTTGTAGACGGGGATGCCCGTGAGGCCGAGCTGGTAGACGGCGCGCTGGCCGCACGTCGACTCGCCGTAGACGTAGCCGACGAACGCTTGCTCGATCTCGGCGTACGGCACGCCGGCGTCCTTCAACGCCTGCTCGCCCGCTTCCTTGCTGAGCTCCGGGTAGTCCTTCTCGCCGGGCTTGAAGAACTTGGTCATGCCGACGCCGATCACACTGACTTTGCGAGGATTCTTCATCTGTAGATTCTCCTTCGGTTGTGAGGTTCGTCTCTCAGAGTTTGATGACGAGGCTCAGAGCCCCATCGATTTGGCGATGATGATCTTCATGATCTCCGTCGTGCCCGCGAAGATGGTCTGGATGCGGGCGTCACGGTAGGCGCGGCAGATGGGGTACTCCTCCATGAAGCCGTAGCCGCCGTAGAATTGCAGGCAGAGATCGATGTTGCGCTTGCACATCTCGGTCACCCACCACTTGGCCATGCTGGTTTCCTTGATGATGGCGGTGCCCTTCATGTGCTCGTCGATCAGACGGTCGACGAAGACGCGGCCGAGCTCGACCTCGGTGGCGATCTCCGCGAGCTTGAACTGGGTGTTCTGGAACTTGGCGATCGGCTTGCCGAACGCCTGGCGCTCTTGCGTGTACTTGATGGTCTCGTCGAGGACCGTCTCCACGCCCGCCTGCGCCCCGATCGCGCACACGAGGCGCTCCTGCTGGAGCTTCTCCATCAGGTAGTAGAAGCCCTGCCCCTCCTGCCCGAGCAGGTTGTCGGCGGGCACGCGGCAGTCGGCGAAGTGCAGCTCCGACGTGTCCTGCGAGTGCATGCCCATCTTCGAGAGCTTACGGCCCTTCTCGAAGCCAGGGGTGCCGGTCTCGACGACGATCAAGCTGACGCCGCCGTGTCGCGACTCGGGATCGGTCTTCGCGGCGACGATCACGAGGTCGCAGAGGATGCCGTTCGAAATGAACGTCTTCTGACCGTTGATGACGTACGAGTCGCCGTCGCGAATCGCGCTCGTCTTGATTCCCGCCAGGTCCGAGCCGGTGTTCGGCTCCGTCATCGCGATCGCGGTGATGGTGTCGCCGCTGGCGCAGCCGGGGAGCCAGCGCTCACGCTGCCCCTCGTTGCCGAAGCTCTCGATGTACGGCACGACGATGTCGCTGTGCAGGCCGGCCGTGAAGCCCGACGAGCCGGCGCGGACGATCTCCTCGTTGATGATCGCAGCGTAGCCGAAGTCGACGCCCGAGCCGCCGTACTTCGGGTCGAGCGTCGGACAGAGGAAGCCCTGCTCGCCCGCCTTCTTCCAGGTCTCGCGATCGACGATGCGCTGCTCTTCCCAACGCTCGATGTTGGGCGTCACTTCGCGCTCGCAGAATTTCTTGAACTGCTGGCGAAACAGCTCGTGCTCTTCGGTGAAAACTCGGCGTTCCATGTCTCTCTCCTCGGGTGACGACGACGTTCAGGATGCGCGCTGCGCGCGGCGCTCATTTGGGGCCAACGCGCGATTTCCCATCTGCAACAACGTGGTGGTGAAGCGGGCCAAGTCTTTCGGCTCGTTCGGCTTGGCGATCGGGGCGAGCAAGTCGCGGGCGATGAAGTAGATGAGAGCGGCGCCCCAGCTGTTCAGCGTGAAGAAGAACGGATCGATGTCAGCGAAGATGCCGCGACGCTGCCCGTCGCGCACGAAGGCGACCGACAGATCGACGAGCGGCTGCAGGTAGGTCCGGACGATCTTCACGGCGGCGGGATGGCGATCAACGGAGGTGCGCGCCACCATGCGCGCGAAGTCGGGCTCCTCGGCCATGACGGCGAGCACGGCGCGGCTCACCCGGTCGAGCTGCACGAACGGATCGCCGTTCGGCGCCAGGCTCTCGCGGAAGACCGGCTCGATCTTGGCGAAGATCTGCTCGTGCGCGGCGACGAACAGGGCCTCCTTGTTTTTGAAGTGGTAGAAAAGGCTCGGGCGCTGAATGCCGACTCGATCGGCGATCTCCTGCATCTTGGCGCCGACGAAGCCGTCGCGCGCGAAGATCGCTTGGGCGGCGTCGATGATGCGCTCGCGTGTGTCGTCGGCCGACCGATCCGTAGGGGGCATGGCGGGCGTCTACCTACACGTCTGTAGGTACTGGTGCAAGCCCGTGCACTTCGCGACCGGGATCGCGCTCGTACGCACACACCTTGACGGGAACGAAGTCGATCTTAGGTTCGCGGGAGCACGGAGGCAGCGGGCAACATGCCGCGCCTCCGAGCGCATTCCATCGTCAACTGGGAGGTGCACCATGGCACTCTTTCGCGTTTCGTCAGGCTTCGATCCCGTCGGCGGTTTGCTGACGCTGCAGCGGGAGCTGGAGCGGGTCTTCGACAAACCGTTCGGCAAACCGTTCGGCACCGATCTCGGCCCGTCGGGCCGGGGAGTGTTTCCGCCCGTCAACGTCTTCGCGGACAAAGACGGCTACGTCGTGAAGCTCGAGATCCCCGGCATCGCACCGGAGGACGTCGCGATCGAAGCCGAAGGTCGTACGCTCAAGGTCAGCGGCAAGCGTGAGGTGCCGCCCCCGACCGAAGGCAGCTTCCATCGCCGCGAGCGCGGCACCGGTCAGTTCGCGCGCTCCTTTCAGCTGCCGGCCGACGTCGACATGCCGAAGGCCGAGGCGAGCTACAAGCACGGCATTCTTTCGGTGCGCGTGCCCAAGAAGGAAGAGGCGAAGCCGCGTCAGATCACCGTCAAAGCGGCCTAACGCGGTTTCAAAACATTCCGAGGAGGTACGACAATGGCCACCCAAGAACTGAACGTTCCGATCAAGCAAGAAACCCGCGAGGAAGTGACCCGCGCCGGTCGCAGCTACGTCCCTCAGGTCGACATCTACGAGACCACAGAAGGTCTCTGGCTCTGGGCGGACATGCCCGGCGTCGACGAGAGCTCGCTCAACGTGCACCTCGACGACGGCGTGCTGACGATCGAGGGCCAGGTCGACGTGAAGCAATACGAGAACACGACGCCGCTCTACACGGAGTACAACGTCGGCAACTACGTCCGGCGCTTCACGCTCTCGAACGACGTCGACAGCGATCGCATCGTCGCCCGCATGCAGCACGGCGTTCTCGCGCTCGAGATCCCGAAGGCGGAGCGCGCGAAGCCGCGCCGCATCAGCGTCACGCAATAGACGCGCGGCAGACCCGCGCGGTGAAGGCCGCGGCCTCGCCGCGGCAGATCGGGTGAAGGCCGCGGCATCGCCGCGGCAAATCGATAGATCGGTCCTCCCCAGGGGACTCGTTCCGAGTCCTCCCAGACAGCCAAGGCGCGGGGCGTGTCCCGCGCCTTGGCTTGAGTTTCCGCGCTCGCCCCCTTAGCAATCCGCTGTGTCGGCGGAACAGCCCTCGAAGACGGGCACGGCCATCCTCCTGGCGACGTTCCTCGTCGTCGGACTGGGCGCGCGGGGAGCCCTTGTCGAGGTAGCGCCGCGCTACGGCTTCACCGGCGACCATATCGACTACGTCTGTTGGGGTCGGCAGACGCGAGCGGCGGGTGTGCTCAGCCTGTATACGCGCGGGCCGGGCGAGTGCCCCGCCGACGTCCCGATCGACGGCCAGATCCGGCGCCTGGCGACGGGCACGGGCGAGCGCCTCAACTATCCGCCCCTCGCTGCCTACGTCTTCGCCGCGCAAGGGTGGCTCCTCGAGCGTCTCGATCCGGGCGCCATTGCCAACACCGTCACGTCGCGCGCCGTCTACGCCGTCAGCACCACCGTCGCGGAGCTGATCGTCGCGGCGGGCGTGTTCACGCTGGTCGGCACCTTCGCAACGCCCGCCATGGCGGCGCTGGCGTTCGGTGCGACGTGGCTCGCGCCGCCGCTCCTCTTGGACGGTCCGTTCTGGGGACAAACCGAGTCGTGGGTGCTCGCGCCGGCGGTCTGGATGATCGTCGCGATGACGCGGGCACGCTGGGTCACCGCGGGGGTGATTTTCGGCGTCGCGCTCGCCCTGAAGCCTTCGGCGCTGCTCTTTGGGCCGCTCTGGCTGTATGCGTTCCTCTTCAAGCCGGTACGGGTCCGCCTCGTGCTCTCCGGGTTGGTGGCGCTGGCGGTCCTGAACGCGATCGCCCTGCCCTTCTGGCTCGACTCGGGCGCGACCTGGCTCCGAGTCACGTACCTCGACAACTTCGTCTATCGGCTGCAGTGGACGACCGCGATGACGTTCAACGTCTGGTACGTCGACCTCCTGACGACCGGCATTCTCGATCCGCGCGTGCCAGTGCTCGGCCTCAGCCGCGACACCTGGGGCGGGATCTTTCTCATCAGCGGTCTCATCGTGTCCTTTGCGCTCACGCGACGCTGGGAGCACCGTGATCCGGCCCGCGCCGCGCTCGGCATGGTCCCGTTGGCCGCGCTCGTGACGCTCGCCGCCGTCATGTTGCCGACGCGCGTACACAGCACCTACGGTGCCTTCACGACGCCGTTCCTGATCGCGACCGCGTTTCTGATCCCGCGAGCGACGCTTGGGGTTGTCGCGTGCGTCGTCACGATGAGCTTGCAGATTCTGTCGTGGCAATGGGGCACGCTGCTCGCCATGCACGCCACCGAGGAGAGCCAATTCCCGCCCGCGACCCGCGCCCGGCGTCAGGTCATGCGCGACAGCGATCGTCCGCGGGAATGGGCGTTGACCCTCGCGAACCTTGCTGCCGCGGCCGCCGCCGCAGGTGGCATCGCCGTGGCCCGGGTTCGCCGCGACGCCGCGAGACCCGACGCGTGAGCACCGTTACTCCCGTGCGCCGTACGCACCCGCTCGTGCTCGCGGCGCTCGCGTTGGTCGCGCTCTTCCTCGTGGTCGGGACCCATAACGGGTACGGCGGCTGGAACGACACCTCACGCCTCGGAATGGTCGAGGCGATCGTCGAACGGGGACACCTCTGGCTCGACGGCACCGAGATGGGCCGGAAGAGCGGCGACGTCTGCATGATCGACGGCCACTACTACTCCGACAAGCCGCCGGCAGTGGCGTTGCTCGCGGTGCCCGTCTACGCCGCCGAGGTCAAGCTCGGCATTACCTTCCAACGCGCGGTGCCGCGCGCGTACTACTGGACGACGCTCCTGACGATCGGCCTTTCGACGTTGCTCGGTCTCGCATTCCTCGAGCGCTTTCTCCGCCGGGTCGTCCCGGACCCAACGTGGCGCGCCCTCACCCTCGTCGGGCTCGGGCTCGGGTCGTTGAACACCGTGTACAGCGTGACGTTCTCGAACCACCCTCCTTCGGGGACGCTGCTCCTCGTCGGGCTTCTGCTCGTCTGGTGGTGGCGGCGCTACGACGGCGGTCTCGTACGCCTCGGCCTCGGTGGCCTGCTCAGCGGCATCGCGGCGACCGCCGATCATGGCGCGGCGTTCTACCTGCCGTTCGTCGGGGTCTACGTGCTCTGGCCGCTCTCGCGCCGGACCATCGGCGCTGCCGTCGTCGTGACGATTGCCGCGACCGTTCCGCTCGTCGCCTATGCCGCGTACGCCTACGTGCTGACGGGCAGTCCGATGCCGCTCCCGCTGCAACCTCGCCTCTTCGACTATCCCGGCTCGTACTGGAGCTCGGCGAGCGGCCACCTTCCCGGATCGTCGCTCGCGCACGCGTCGGTCACCGATCTCCTCGCGTACGTCTGGCTCTGTTTGTTCGGCGAGCGCGGCCTCTTCTCGCACACCCCGATTCTGCTGTTCGTCGTGGCGGCAATGCTGCGGCTGGCGTTCGTGCGCACCTACCCGCGTCGTGCCGAGATCGCGCTCGTCCTCGTCCCGACGGCCGTGCTGATGACATACTACTTCGTCACCTCCGACAACCCCGGAGGCAACAGCTTCGGCGTCCGCTGGTACTGCCTCTTCATCCCGCTCTTGTTCGTGTTCTTGGCCGACGCCTACGCGAGCCTGCACGGCCGCGTGACGCGCGCGGGCTTCTGGGTTGCGTACGCGCTGTCCGTTCCGCTGGCGTTGATCGGGTCGCGCGCACCCTGGCTCGACCCCACCCCCTACGGCACCGGCTACTCGTGGGTCATCGTGCTGCGCTCGCTCGGCTGGCTCTGAAACCAGTGAGTTGATTTTTCCCCTGCCGTGGCGGAAGCTCGGCAGATCATGAGCTACAACGCGTGGTTCCAGTGCATCAACGGTTGTCACGGCCAGTTCTCGCTGCTCGAGATCATCTATCGCTGTCCGACCTGCGGCGACCTGCTCGAGGTCCAGCACGACGTCGACGCGCTCCGCACCCGCGCTCCAGCCGCCTGGATGCAGCTCTTCGAGGACCGCAACCGGAAGAGCGTCTATCCCTACGGCTCGGGCGTCTGGAGCAAGAAGGAATGGATCGTCCCGTTCATCGGCAACGAGAACATCGTCTCGACGTACGAGGGCAACAGCAATCTCTTTTGGGCCGAGCGCTACGGCCGTCAACTGCACGTCGAAGATCTCTGGGTAAAGCAATGTGGCAACTCGCACACCGGCTCGTTCAAGGACCTCGGCATGACGGTGCTCGTCTCGGTGGTGAAGCAGATGATCGCCGACGGCCAGCCGATCGATGCGGTCGCGTGCGCGTCGACGGGTGACACCTCCGCCGCCCTGGCTTCGTACTGTGCGGCGGCCGGCATTGCCGCGGTCGTGCTCTTGCCGCGCAACAAGGTCTCGCCCGCGCAGCTCGTACAGCCGATCGCGAATGGGGCGCTCGTGCTCTCCCTCGAGACCGATTTCGACGGCTGCATGGCCGTAGTGCAGGAGATCACCAAACAGAAGCGCATCTATCTCGCCAACTCGATGAACAGCCTCCGGATCGAGGGCCAGAAGACGGTCGCGATCGAGATCGTGCAGCAGTTCGATTGGGAGGTTCCCGATTGGGTGATCATCCCCGGCGGCAATCTCGGCAACGTGACCGCGCTCGGCAAAGGGTTTCTGCTCCTGCACGACCTCGGGCTCATCCAGAAGTTGCCACGCGTCTGCGTCGCGCAGGCCGAGAACGCGAACCCGCTGTATCGCTCGTTCCTCACGCACTTCGAGCAGTTCGAGCCGGTGACCGCGAAAGCCACGCTCGCGAGCGCGATCCAGATCGGCAATCCCGTGAGCGCGAAGCGCGCCATTCGTACGCTGCAGCGCTTCGACGGCGTCGTCGAGCAAGCGAGCGAGCAAGAGCTCGCCGACGAGTCGGCGCGCGCCGACCGGACCGGCATGTTCAACTGCCCGCACACGGGCGTCGCACTGGCGGCGCTCCGGAAGCTCGTCGACAAGAAGATCATCAAATCGAGCGACCGCGTCGTGGTCGTGTCGACCGCGCACGGGCTCAAGTTCGCCGACCAGAAGACCGCGTACCATCTCGGGACCCTGCCCGGCGTGAAGTCGACGTATCAAAACCTGCCCGTCGAGCTTCCCGCCGACGCCAAACGAGTCGCCGACACGATCGCCAAGCACGTCGACAAGGCGCGCCTGCTGGGATCCTGATGGCCGCCCGCGAAACGCATCCGGCGGTAAAGCCGGTCGACGCGCCGACGCCGCAGAACGAAAGCGAGAAGCCCCACGGCTTCGGTACCGCCGCCGTGCACGCCGGCGAGCCGCGCCGCAAAGAGGGCAACTCTCTCACCACCCCGATCATCCAAACGGCGACGTACACCTTCGCCGACACGCAGGAGCTGCGCGATCACTTCGAGCATCGCATCGATCGCGAGGAGTACGGCCGCTACGGCAACCCGACCCAGCGCATCGCCGAGCAGAAGCTCGCCGCGCTCGAGGGCGCGGAAGATTGCCTCCTCGTTTCGAGCGGCATGGCCGCCGTCACGACGACGCTCTTCGCGATGCTGTCACGCGGCGCCCACGTCGTCGTCACCGACGACTCCTATCGGCGCACGCGTCAGTTCCTGAATCAGACGCTGCACCGTTACGGCATCGAGTGCTCGACCGTGCGGGCGGGCGACTACGACGCGATCGCCCAAGCGATCCGGCCGAACACCCGGATCCTGCTCAGCGAATCGCCGACCAACCCCTACAACCGCATCCTCGATCTCGAGCGCTTCGCCGAGATCGGCCGCCGACATCGCGTGAAGACGATCGTCGATGCGACGTTCGCCACGCCCTACAACCAGCAGCCCCTGAAGTACGGCATCGACATCGTGCTGCACTCCGCGACGAAATTCCTCGGCGGCCACAACGACCTGATGGCGGGCGCCGTACTCGGATCCGCCGATCTCGTCGACGGGATCCGCTCGCTCCAGGGCGTGACGGGCGCCGTCGTCGACCCGTTCGCGGCGTACCTGCTGATCCGCGGTCTGAAGACGCTGGCGCTTCGCATCGCGCGCCAGAACGCCAACGCCCAAGCGATCGCCGAGTTTCTCGAGGCGCACCCGAAGGTTTCCCGCGTGCACTATGCGGGCCTGCCGAGCCATCCCGAGCACGCGATCGCCAAGAAGCAGATGCGCGGTTTCGGCGGCGTCGTCTCGTTCGAGGTCGCGGGCGATCTCGACGCGGCGTCGCGCGTCGTCGACGGCTGCCGCATTCCGCAAATCGCGCCGTCGCTCGGCGGCGTCGAGAGCCTGATCGAGCAGCCGGCGCTGATGAGCTTCTACGAGCTCACCACCGAAGAGCGCCTGCAGGTCGGGATCAAGGACAACTTGATCCGGTACTCGGTCGGCATCGAGGACGAGGCCGATCTGATCGCCGACCTCCGCCAGTCACTCGACAGAAGTTAGCGACCAGGAGGGAGCAAGCTCCCCCCGTCATCCGGTCGACCGATTCAGCTCGCGAAACTGGTGTCGAGAAGCTTCTTCAAATCGCCCCGCTCGTGCATCTCGCGGACGATGTCGCAGCCCCCGATGAACTTGCCGTCGACGTAGACCTGCGGGATCGTCGGCCAGTTGGAGAAGCGCTTGATCGCGTCGCGCTTGGCCGGCTGGCTCAGGATGTCGACGCTGCCGAACGGACGGCCGAGCTCTTCGAAGATCTCGATCGTGGCGGCGGAGAATCCACATTGCGGGAAGCTCGGCGTGCCCTTCATGTAGATCATCACTTTGTTGTCGCGGATTTCTTTTTCGATCTCGGTGAACACAGGGTCTGCCATGGTCGTCTCCTTGCTTACTCGCCCGGGGCGTCGGTCTTGAGCTGCAATGCGTGGATGCGGGGCATCAGGGCGCCGAGCGCGCGATAGACCATCTGATGGCGCTCGACCAACGAGCACCCCGCGAACTGCGCGCTCGTGATGTGGACGGAAAAATGATCGCCACCACCCGTGTAATCTTCCGCTCGAACGGTGGCGTCGGGAAAGGCGCCCTGCAGGCTCTGACTGATCTCGTCCGGATTCATTGAACCGGCAGGTATACTACGCCGTCCCCGACTGGCAAGCACGCAACCGCTTTGGCATGGTGCCGGGATGTCCGGGGCGCGTGGAGCGGCGACGTCGAACGCCGAGTACACCGGACTCGTCCTGCTCGCGGCCCTGATCGGCCTGCTCGGTGCGGCCGGCAGCATCGTATTCCAGGCTGCGATCACGACCGCGGCACGTGGCTTCGGCGCCCTCGCCACGGCACTCGGAGCCTGGGGCGAGGCGGAACCGCTCGCACCTCCGATCGTCCTAGCCGCTGGCGGCATCGCGCTGTTGCTGCTCGAACGGTTGTTTCCCGGCCATACGCTCGGGTACGGGTTTCCGCGCTTTCTCGAGATGGTCCA
>JBDSJB010000474.1:0-3234 GCA_039917665.1 Binatia bacterium | reverse complement strand
CCTCGCAGATCGCGTCGAGGCGCTCGAGCTTTTGCCGCCAATCCTCCGGCGTGCGGATCACGAGCGCGCGAATGTCGGGCGGCGTCGTACGCGCGCGCGCGTCGCGCCAGAGGTACGGGCGGATCTCGCGCAGGTAGACCTCTTTCAGCAGCGTCGCTTCCGGCAACGGCTCGGTTGCCGGCGGCTTCCGCGCGATCGCCTTCCAGTTGCCGGGCCGCGCCTGCATCGCGCTCGCTTCGGCGGCGAGGCGTGCCTGCTCCTCCGCGGCCTCGGGGATCGGACCGGCGACGCTCGCCACGAGCTCGTATGCGTCGGTCGCGAGTCCCTGCCGCACGTGATCCATCTGGCCGACCAGCGTTTCGAGCGGCACGCGCTCGGTCATGATGTTCGGCAGATACTGCTGCAGGATGAGCCCGAAGATCCCGCTCAGCGTCACGACCGCGAAAAGCGCCATCAGCGTCGTCGTGAGCGTCCCGCCGAGACGGAACCCGGCGTGAAAGCAAATCAGCGGGACTGCCAGGATGCCAAGCCAAATGTGCATCGACATCCACGCCCGCGCCGGACCGAGCCGCCAGGTGCGAACCTTCTTCCGCGCCGCCAGCAGGCCGGCGAGCAGCATCGCGGTCGTGCCGGCGATGCCATACCCGAGCCCGATCCAGCTGCCGCCCGACGGGCCGTACGGACTCGCGTGGACGTAGAGGTGGTAGTGGATCGCGCAGGCGATCGTGATCGCAATGGTCGCGAGCAGCCAGCCGCGGTGATCTTTGTTGATTCTCACCGCAGATCGGACGGCGACAGGAACGCGCCCGGCGCAACCCGGATCGCAGCGTCGTGGGGACACGCGTAGACGCAATTGGGTCCGTCGTAGCCGGCACAGAGATCGCACACGGTCGCGCGGAGCGCGACGCCCTCGCGGATCGGCGGCGGCTTCGGCATGGCGGCGAGCTCGACCATGTTGATGTTGCCGAACGGGCATTGATTGGCGCAGCGCTCGCAGCCGATGCACCAATCCTCGATCTTGATCTCGAGTGAGTCCTCGCGCCGAATCGAGCCGACCGGGCAGCCGACCATGCACTTCGGATCGGTGCAGGAGCGGCACGCCATCGTGACGAGATAACGCCCGACCCGCGGCCCGTCGCGGGTGAAGCGCGCGACGCCGTCGTGGGCGTCCGAGCAGGCGCGGACACACTCGTCGCAACGCGTGCAGCGGTCGAGGTCGATGAGCAGCACGTTCTGCGAGTTGTAGAGGTTGAGCTCGACGGTCTCGTCGAGCATGGCTTGCTCGTTCGCCGACCGGCTGAATGCCGCGGCTTCCAGGGCGCGGGCGGCCTGGGTGGCACTCGCGAGCACTTTGGCGTTGCTCTCGACCAGGCGCGCGAGCGCATCGGTCGGCACCCTCACGATCTCGAAGCTGTCGAGACCCGACGCGCGAGCGACGCGTGTCGGCGCGCCGCTCTCGAGCGCCGTCACGGCGGCGCGCGCCACCTCGAAGACGTACTCGACGACGGTGACACGATCGCCTTCGGTCAGGATCGCTTCGCGGATGCGCTCGCCATTCAAGAGCGTGTGGTTGGCGCTGTCGAGGTCGACGATCCAGAGATCGCCGTTGCGCTCTTCCACCCGGCAATGGCGCCGACCGACCGCGCGTCCCTCTTTCGGGACGATCAGGTCGCACGCCTCGCTCCGACCGATCGTGATCGGCTTCGTGATCGGCATCTCGGGAAAGGCGTCCGGATGCGACGTGCAGCGCAGCGCGAGCCTGGTCTTCGCCCGCGTCGGCATCATCGCCTCGAAGCCGAACGCACCCCCGCGGCCGAGATACGTGAAGACGAACTCACCGGCGGCCTTCGTCTGCGAGAGCTTGATCGTGCCGGCACGCACCAGATAGAGCGCGTCGGCGATGGCGTTCTCGGCGTAGATCTCGCCGTCCGAGATCTCGTCGGAATCGGGCGTGAGGAGCACGCTCGCCGCGGCCAGCGTCTCGAGCTGGGTCGCGCTCAGCTCCGACAAGAGATCGCTCTGGTGCAACGTGCTGCGGATCGACCGCGCCTCGTACGTCTCGTCGACGGCGTCGCCGGCACCGCGGATCGTGTCGAGCACCGACCGCAGCATCTCGAGCGCGACACAGGGAGTGTCGGCCCGCACGGTTGCTTCGCGGGGATAGAAGTTGATGCAGGTGTCGATGCCGAAGAGGTCGCCCGTTTGGATCGTCACGGGACCCTGCCGGCGATCCTGCGCGAGGGTGCCGTAGCGGCTGATCTCGCCGACGCCGGAGCGGTCGGGGTTGTTCTGTGGGCTCCGGGTACGGCGGCGGAAGCTGTCGAAGAGGCGGGCGAGCGAACGCCGCGTTCGACCCTTCACCCCCGGCACCTCGGTCTTCTCGGGGAGGCTCGCGGTGGCCGTGCCTTCGAGCAGCAGGAACGCGGTCGAGCCGTAAGCGCCGGCCTCGCAGATGACGTCGCCGGCCGCGTACTCGCGCCGCACGACCGCCTTGATGCCAGGCTCCTTGGCGTCGGGCCGAGCGCCGAGCAGGGTCGGCAGCTTCAGCTTCGCGCGTTTGCTGCTCTTGAAGTAGTCGAGCTCAGCGACCTCTTCGAGAGAGAGCCATTGGCCTTGCAGGCCATCAGACACGTGTCACCCCCACCACACTCGCTTCCACGCCGAAACGAGAAACCGCGTCGGTCTTACCAGGAAGGGCGCGAGAAGGGCAATTCCATTTCGGCCCCGTGCGCTTTGCGCTTCGCACACGAATGCTCCGATGGCCGTCGACGCCCGGAGTGAATCCGGGCGTCTCGCTTCCGAAACCGCTACGACGCGATCGGCATCACGTTCGTGTCGAGCGCGCGCAACCGAACCGGCACACCGTTCAGGATCGACTGGCCGACGATCGACTCGACCTCCTGGTCGTCGGTCCAGTCGTTGGCAGAGACACCGGGGCGGCTGCCCGCGACCTGCTGCCACGGTGCGCTCGCGGCGTGGCCCCAGCCGTGCGGCAGGCTGACGACACCGGGGCGCATCTCGTCGCTCACGTGGACGCGGAGCGTGCCGGTATGGACGCGGCTCTCCAGCACCGCGACCTCCCCATGCGCGACCCCGGCCCGGCCCGCGTCGTCCGGGTGCACGAGCAGGACGCAGCGCTCCTTTCCCGCGACCATCGCCGGGACATTGTGCATCCACGAGTTGTTGGTGCGGAGCTCCCGGCGCCCGATCAAGAGCAGCTCATCCGCGGCGGGC
>JBDSJB010000473.1:0-2983 GCA_039917665.1 Binatia bacterium | reverse complement strand
CGACCCGGCATGAGCGCACGACCCATGTCCCCGATCCAAGTCGCGATAATGAAGCCCCTCGTCAAAATCATGAGCCGGATGAACACGTGGGCCTATCGGCTCACCAACGGTCGGCTTGGCGGGACGTATCTGCACGGCGTCCCGGTGCTGCTGCTGACCGTCATCGGCAGGAAATCCGGCCGACAGCTCACCACGCCGCTGACGTATTTGAAGGAAGGCGACCGAGCGATCGTCGCCGCGTCGCGGGCCGGGATGGACCAGCACCCCCTCTGGTACCTCAATCTCGTGGCCAACCCAGAGGTCGACGTGCAGATGGGTCCCGATGTCCGGCCGATGCGCGCCCACACCGCGAACGATGCCGAGCGCGCCGACTATTGGCCAAAGCTGGTGAAGATGAATCCCGATTACGGGGCCTATCAGGAGCGCACCGAGCGGAAGATTCCGGTGGTGGTGCTCACGCCGCGTTGAGCTGCGCTGTCTTCACGCGTTGACCTCGCTGACCTCAATCGAGCGGCTCTCACGCTGTTGAGCGCGTAGCGGTTGCTTCTGTCGACCGCGGCGCTTACTTCCGCGCGGCGCGCGCCTCCATCCGATCGGCGAGCTCCTGGCTCCGTTCCGCACCGAGCTTCCGTTCGGCCAGCGGGAACATCTCGTGCTCTTCCTCTTTTACGTGGTGCGCCACGAGCTCTTTCAGCACCGTCATCTTCGCCTTGAACGTGTCGGCCTTGGGGTCGACCTTCGGCAGCTCCTTCAGGACGAGCTTCACGACGTGGTGCTCCTCGACGGCCTCGAGCACCAAGTCCTTCGCGTCCTCAGTGCCGATCCCCTGAACGGCCGGATAGAAGATCGCCTCTTCGATGTCGGTGTGCATCGTGAGTTGATCGTAGATCTCCTGCAACGCTTGCCGCCGCACACGCGCGTCGTCGGTGTCGAGCGCTTTGTCGAATGACTGCTCGACCTCACGATGCTGCTTTTCCAGGAGCGCTGTCGCCGTGTGATCCGGGGCGTCGAGCTGCGGCACGAGCGCGCGGACGGCGTTGGTAGCGCTCGCCAGCACTTTGGCGGCCGTCTTGCCGATCGAGGACTCCACGGTAGGGCCTTTGCTCCGTCGAGGTCGCTTCGCCGTGGTGGCGCGCTTCCGCGCGCGACTACCGGTGGTGCGTTTCTGCTGCTTCGATTTCGCTGTTGCTGCCATGATCCACCTCGCTTCCGATGTCCGTCGGTATTCGACGTGCTGCGTACCAGCACTTCAGCAAGACCCGCACCAACATGGACGTAAGGCGGACCCGTCATTCCACGGTCGACGACGGCGGAAATTTCAAACCAGTGCGCGCCGTGGCTCGCGACCTTACAAAAGCGCGTGACTGGCCGACCGCCGCGGACGGCAACGATCGGCCCGATCAGGCGCGAGCGATCAGTGACAGTACGACGGACCGAATCCGCACGCGGAGCGGTGCAGGTATTCCTCCGACTGCAGGAACCCGTCGATGACGCCCGCGTAGTCGCCGCCGCTCTTGCGGATTCGCAGCAGCCAGAACTGGAAGCCGCCGAGATCGGCCTCGCGGTGGAAGAAGACCTGGTAGCAGCGCTGCGCTACGCGATTTGGCGATAGCGCGAGCAGTGACGCAGCGTGTAGCAACGTTCATTCGCGCCCCCGAAGAGCCGCGCCTTTTGAGGGAGGGTCGTCATGAAGCACAGCGCCATTGCCGTTGTCAGTGTGATCACCATGGGAGTCGTGTTGGCGGTTGCCAGTCCGAGTGTGAATGCAGCACCGGTCGATTGCGAAGCCGATCGCTGCGCCATCCAAGCCGACATCGACGCGGAGTGCTCGTGCGCCGACGCGAAGAATCACGGGCGCTACACGTCGTGCGTGGCCCGTATCGTGAACCGCGCCGCGCGTGAAGGTCGCATCCAGAAGAAGTGTCGGAACGCCATCAACGGCTGTTTCATCCGTTCCACGTGCGGCAAGCGCGAAGGGACCGTGCTCTGCGATCAGGCTGGAGACGGTGTCGCTGGTCGTTGCCGGCCGCTGTCGTCGGAGGCCGCGTGTCTGAAGCGGGGTGGGACGGTCGTGAGCACGTGCTGCGATTCGTGCTCCCCAGAGCCGTCGCCGACCGCGACCTCGACCGCGCCGACTCCGACGCAGACGCCGGGAGGTCCAACCGGGACGCCCGGAGACGCGACGCCGACGACGGGTGCAGCTACGGCGACGCCCGAGACGCCGGAGGCGACGCCTACCGAAACCGTCGGTGCCCCGACCGCGACACCGGAAACGCCCGCAGCGACGCCGACCCCATCCGTCGACCCGACGGAAACGCCCGCAGCGACGGCGACGGTCGAAACGCCCGTGGGAACCACGACGCCGGAAGCGACGGCCACCGTCGAGACTCCCGAAGCGACGGCGACGCCCGAAGGTCCGATCCCAACGGTCACGACGGAACCCGAGGCCACCGCCACGGTCGAGACCCCGGTCCCCACCGCGACGCCCGAGGAGCCTCTTCCGACGGTCACCGTCGAGCCGGTCGCGACTGCGACCATCGACACGCCGATCCCGACAGCGACGCCGGAAGAGCCCATCGCAACGGCCACGCCGGAAGAGCCGATCGCGACGGCCACCGTCGAAGAGCCCGTCGCGACCGCGACGCCGGAGGAGCCGGTGGCTACGGCGACCGAGGAGCCGATCCCGTCGCCGCCGGTGACGCCCGTCCTCATCGGGTAGCAGCACATCGAAGGAACGCGACGGCCCCCTTCTTCGCGCGGGAGGGGGCGTCGGCGTCGAGGTTCCGCCGCCACGGCCGAGACGCCGACGAGAAATTGCGTCCGCGCGTCCTCCCGGCTAGCTGTCCCGCCCCACGGGCATGGCGACGGAGACAAAAGGGCCGGCATCGGTGCGGCGCGTGCTGCTGGCGAGCCTCGTCGGGACCGCGGTCGAGTTCTACGACTTCTACGTCTACGCGACGGCCGCGAGCCTCGTCTTCGGTGC
>JBDSJB010000472.1:0-3192 GCA_039917665.1 Binatia bacterium | reverse complement strand
GGTCGTCGCGACCACCGCATGAACGCGCCCGTTCATCTCGTCGTCTGGTCGGACTACCTCTGTCCGTGGTGCTACCTCGGGACGGCGCGCATGCAGCGCATCGAGCGCGAGCTCGGCGCCGACGTGCGGATCGAGTGGCGCGCGTTTCTGTTGCGGCCGGTGCCGGAGCCGCGGACGCTCGAAAAGTTTCGCGCCTACACGCAGTCGTGGCTTCGGCCCGCCGCGGAACCAGAGGCGCCGGAGTTTCGTCCCTGGGCCAGCGACGAAGGCCCACCCACCCACAGCATTCCGCCTCACCTCGCGGCCAAGGCGGCCGCCGCGCTCGGTCCCGAGGCCTTCGCAGCCATGCATGCCAGGCTGCTGCGCGCGTATTTCACCGAGAGCCGCGACATCACCGCGCGCGCGACTCTGCTCGCGCTCTGGCGCGAGGTCGGGCTCGACGAGGCCGCGTTCGCGGTCGTCGACGAGCCGGCGACTCGCGAGCTCGTGCTCACGGAGCATCGTGATGCGCTCGCGCACGGCGCGAATGGTGTCCCGGCCGTGATGATGGTCGGCAACGACGTTCCGACGCTCGGCGCGATGCCGTTCGAGACGTATCGGCGCTGGATCGCGCGCGCGCTCGGCCGCGAGTAACGGTCACTCGTCGCGTATCATCCGAGCGAAACGCGCCCGACCGCTCTTGCGTCTCCCGGCCCAGGCGACCTTTCCCGTGTCGTTCGGCCAAAGTGCGAGACGAACTCGCCTCTCTTGCCACCTTCGCGACTTCCGAATTCTGGCCGTCTACGGCCACTGACGCAGGCAAGTGTGCACGATCCGCCGCGTCCGCATCATGCTTCTCCACGTCCGCGTCGATGAACGGCGGCTTCCACCGCCGTAGTCACACGTAGTGCGTGGCGGTGAATTTGCCCTCACCTGCTAACGGGACTGCGCTCTCACCTGATGGGGCGATAGCGAAGGGATGCTCCCAGTTTGTACGTCCGATGAGCCGCGTCGGTATCGAAGCCGACGCCACAAACAACGAAAGGGGGTCGTCACATGAAGCTTGTCGCGCCCATCATGGGCATCATCGCAGGAGTCATACTTCTCGTACCCGCCGAGCGCGCCGGTGCCCAACCGGTCGATTGCGAGGCAGCACGTTGCACCATCCAGGCCGCCATCGACGCAGAGTGCTCGTGCGCGGACGCCAAAAACCACGGCCGCTACACGTCGTGCGTTGCGCGGGTCGTGAATCGCTCCGCGCGCGAGGGATTGGTTCCGAAGAAGTGCCGCAACAAGATCAACGGCTGCGCCATTCGCTCGACCTGCGGCAAGCGCGAAGGATCCGTCTCGTGCGACTTCCCGGGTGACGGTCCATCCGGACGATGCCGACCGTTGGCATCCGACGAGACCTGTACGAATCGCGGCGGCACCGTCGTCGCCTCGTGTTGTGACTCGTGCGAGGCGCCGGTCCCGACCGCGACACCGACTGAAGGCGCGCCCGTCGCAACGGCAACGCCGGCAGAGCCGGTCGCGACCGCAACGACGACACCCGAGGAGCCCGTCGCCACTGCGACGCCCGAAGAGCCGGTCGCCACGGCGACGCCGGAGGGGCCGGTTGCCACGGCGACCGAAAGCCCCGTAGCAACCGCGACGGAAGGTCCGGTCGCGACTGCGACACCGGCAGAGCCGGTGGCAACCGCCACGCCTGAAGGCCCGATCGCAACCGCTACCGAAGGGACGGTCGCCACCGCGACGCCCGCAGAGCCTATCGCGACGCCGACGGCCACCGAAGGACCGGTCGCGACCGCAACGGAAGAGCCCGTCGCGACGCCGACCGTCACCGCGACCGCGGTCGAGACGCCGAACCCGACGTCGACGCCTGGCCCGGAGCCGACCAGCTCCGTCGCCTGCTCCAACAACACGGTCGATACCGGCGAGGATTGCGATCCTCCGGGTCAGCCCGTGTGCCCCAATGCCGGGAACGGCCTCGAGATCTGCAGCGTCGGCTGTCAGTGTCTGTGCCCGAGCCGTCTCTCCTTCACCGGCGATGCCACTGATCCAGCGTCGTTGCTCGACACTGGGTGGACCGGCATCGCGCACCGCGCGCCGGTGATCAGCAATGGCGACGTGACCGTCGACTTGGCGTGCGCCGCGGAAGGACGCCCGTGCGGCACCTGCCCGTTGACCGGTCCGATTCCGAACACGCTGCCGAACCAACTCGACAACCAACGCTGCACCAACGACACGGCGATCAAGTGCACCGACGATACGCCGTGTACGGGGGGTGGCGGCACCTGTCAGTTCTTCTTCGGCTCCACGCTGCCCCTGGCGGCAGGCGGCGTCGGCACGTGCGTTGTCAACCAGTTCGATGGTCCGATCACCGGTACCGCGAACATCGAGAGCGGTGAGGCCGCGACGACAGCGCTCCTCAGCTCGCGGGTCTACACCGGCCCGACCGACAATCCGTGTCCGCGCTGTAGCGACAACGGCGTCATCAACGACGGCCTCGCCGACGGCGGTACCTGCGACAGCGGTCCGAATTCAGGGGACCCGTGCGACGCCAACGGCTTCGTCCCTGGTCGTCCGGATTTCGGGCGTACCAGCCTCGATTGCCCGCCGGACCCCGGAACCTTGGTCGCCACGCTGCCCATCGACCTGAGCAACGCGACCGACACGGTCACCAAGACGCTCTCGGCCAGCAGCCCGAACTGTGGCGACGGCTCCGGCGAGAAGTGTCTCTGCGACACCTGCAACAACGCGGCAGCCACGCCGTGTGACGGCAACGAGGATTGCACGGCGGTCGGCGCGACGATCTGCGGCGGCCGGCGCTGTCTCGGCGGCGACAACAACGGTGGGGTGTGTACCAGTTCCGCGGTCTGCACGGGTGGTGGCCTCTGTGGGAAGGCCGGAGAGCCCTCCAAGCCGACCGCCTGCCTCGACGACACGAGCACGGTCGGCGTGCTCGATTGCACGGACACCGCCCCTGTCGATCAGGAAGGCGAGTGCAGTGCTGGTCCGGTCACGAAGACCTGCTCGGTCGCTTCTGGTCACGGCCAACGCGCCTGCGGCTCCGACGGCGATTGCGGTGGCGGTGCGGGCAGCTGCGTGGCGGCGAATCGTGGTTGCTTCCTGACCGGTGGCTTCACCGGGAAGATCGGCACCAACACGCTCATCGCCGAAGGCGTGGAAGATCCGCCGGTGAACGACGTCTCG
>JBDSJB010000471.1:0-4489 GCA_039917665.1 Binatia bacterium | reverse complement strand
TACGATCTCCTGCAGGAAGGCTCGACGATCCTGCTCTCGACGCCCTACATGGACGAGGCCGAGCGCTGTGGCCGCGTCGGTTTTCTGCAGGAAGGCACCATGATCGCGTGCGGAACGCCGGCCGCGCTGAAGACGGACCTGGGCGTTGCGGTGCTCGACCTCCACTGCGAGGCGCCACGCGCCGCCGAGCGTGCGCTCCGTCACCTGCCCGGCTTCGAGAGCACTGCCCTCTTCGGCGATCGCATCCATCTGACGCTGCCGCGCGCCGGGCTCGACGCCGAGGCGATGGTCGCGAAGGTGCGCGCCGCGGGCGTCGCCGTCGACGCCTGGCAGATCGCGCCGCCGTCGCTCGAGGACGTATTCCTCGCGTACACGCGGCCGAGTCAGCCCGCTCCGGCGGCGGTGTCGACATGAGCGAGACGCTCGCCGTCGAGGCGCACGGGCTGACGCGCGTCTTCGACAAGTTCGTCGCCGTCGACCACATCGATCTCGCGGTTCGCTCCGGCCGAATCTTTGGATTTCTGGGCCCCAATGGAGCCGGCAAGTCTACGACGATCAAAATGCTCTGCGGCATCCTGCGGCCGACCGGCGGCGAGGCGCGCGTCGGTGGGTTCGACGTGGCGCGGGAGCCCGAGCGCGTGAAGGCGAGCATCGGCTACATGTCGCAGAAGTTCTCGCTCTACGAGGATCTGACGGTCGCCGAGAACCTGCGCTTCTTCGCGGGAATTTATGGCGTCCGTGGCGAGCGTCTCGGGAAACGCATCGCGTGGGCGCTGCACATGGCGAACCTCGAAGGCCGCGAGGACACGCTCACCTCGGCGCTCGCCGGCGGCTGGCGTCAGCGGCTCGCGCTCGGGTGCGCCGTGCTGCATGAGCCGCCGATCCTTTTCCTCGACGAGCCGACGTCGGGCGTCGATCCGCAGTCGCGCCGCCGCTTCTGGGAGATGATCGGCGACCTCGCCGAGCAAGGCATCACGATCTTCGTCACGACCCACTTCATGGACGAAGCCGAACACTGTGACGAGCTGGCCCTGATCTATGCGGGAAAGGTCGTGGCGGCGGGCACCCCATCTCAATTGAAGCGCGAGCACATCCACCACGCGCTCCTCGAGCTCGAGAGCGACGACTTGATGGGGGCCTACGACGCGCTCAAGACCGAGCCGTCGGTCGAAAGCGTCGCGCTCTTCGGCAATGCCTTGCACGCGACGGTCGTCGACGAGGCCGCCGCGCGCGCCGCGATCCCGCCGCTGCTCGCGGCCCGCGGCCTTCCGCTGCGTCGGCTGGAGCGCATCGAGCCGTCGCTCGAAGACGCGTTCGTCGCGATCATCGAGGCCAACGTGGCGGCGCAGGGAGGATGACGGTGGCCGAGGGCGGCGTGAGACAGGCCATTCCAACGCGCGGCCTACGCCGATCGATGCGCACCATCCGGGCCATCCTGCGCCGCGAGTTCATCGACGTGCTGCGCGATCCGCGGAGCCTCGCGCTCACGCTGCTGTGGCCGATCAGCATGCTCATGATGTACGGCTACGGCATTCGGTACGACGTCGACAACGTCCCGATCAGCATCCTCGACTACAGCGAAACCAGTGAAAGCCGCGACCTCTCCGAGCAGATGCGGCGCTCCGGCTATTTCACGGTCGTGCGCTTCGCGCGTGACGAGGCCGAGGTCGAGCGCGACCTCATGGACGACTCGGTGCGGGCGGCGATCGTGATCCCGCGCGACTTCGCCGGCAAGCTGCGCGCCGCCGAGCCGACCGCCGTGCAGGTGTTGATCGACGGCTCCGACTCCAACACGGCGACGATCGCGCAAGGATACGCGCTCGCGATCGTGAATCAGTTTGTTTCGACGCGGCAGTCGGGGCGCGCAGGACTGAACCCGTCCCCGCCGATCACGATCGCGAGCCGCATTTGGTACAATCCCGAGCTCAAGAGCGTGAACTTCATCGTGCCGGGCGTGATCGCCGTCATCATGATGATCGTCGGCGCGATCCTCACGGCACTCAGCATCGTCAAAGAGAAGGAGCGCGGCACCATCGAGCAGATCCTGGTCTCACCGATCCGGCCGCTCGAGATGATGATCGGGAAGATCATTCCCTACATGGTGATCGCGCTGGTCGACCTCGCCATCATCATCTGTGCCGGCTACGTGCTGTTCGGCGTCCCGATCAAGGGCAGCGTCTTCCAGCTCGCGATCTTCTCCCTCCTCTATCTCTTCTGTGCGCTCGGCGTCGGCGTCTTCGTGTCGACGATCGCCGACACGATGCAAAACGCGATGCTGGCGGCGATCTTTCTCTCGCTCCTGCCGTCGGTGCTGCTGTCGGGCTTCGTCTTCCCGTTGGAAGACCTGCCGGCGCCGATCCAGGCGGTCTCCTACCTGTTTCCGGCGCGCTACTTCGTGACCGCGATTCGCGGGATCTACCTGAAGCGCGTGGGGCTCGAGGTGCTGTGGCCCGAGGCACTCCTCCTCATCGCCTTCGCCGTCGCGATCGTCGGGTTCAGCGCCTCGCGCTTCCAGGAGCGCCTCGAATGAAGACCGTCGTCGAATCGCTCGCGCGTATCTTCCAAGTGGTCTGGAAGGAGGTCGTCCAGATCCGCCGCGACAAGCGCATGTTCGGCATCGTGCTGCTGATGCCGGTGATGGAGCTCTTCATCTTTGGCTACGTCGTCGCGACCGAGGTCAACGACGTCGCGCTCGCGGTATGCGACTACAGTCGGACCGCCGAGAGCCGCGCCTACGTCGATCAACTGACCGAGAGCGGCTACTTCCGCATCAGCGCCCAGTGCAACGGGGTGAACGACACGGATCGGCTGCTCGACCACGGCCACGCCAAGCTCGTGCTCGCCATTCCGCCCGACTTCGCCGAGCAGATTCGACGGCGCCGGCCGGTGCAGGTGATGGCGGCCGTCGACGGCAGCAATTCCAACACGGCGACGATCGCGCTCGGGTATCTCGAGCAGATCACGCTCGCGCAGGTGATCGACGTCCAGCTCGTCGACCGCAGCGCCGGCGTCACCGCGACGGCGCGCCATCCCGTCGTCGCCGTCGAGCCGCGCGCCTGGTTCAATCCCGAGCTCCGCAGCGTCAACTTCATGGTGCCGGCGATCACGTGCGTGCTCTTGATGGAGTCGCTCGTGATCCTGACGGCCATGGCGATCGTCCGCGAGAAGGAGCACGGCACGATGGAGCAGCTCATCGTGACCCCCATCCGGCCGTTCGAGCTGATCATCGGCAAAGCCATCCCGTTCATCGGGCTCGGTTACGCCAACGTCGCGATCGTGATCCTGGTCGGCACGTTCTGGTTTCAGGTCGCGATCGCCGGGAGTCTCGTGCTGCTGCTCGCGCTGACCGGACTCTTCATCATCACGTGCCTCGGCATGGGCCTCGTCGTGTCGGCGATCTCCAACACGCAGCAACAGGCGTCGATGGCCGGGCAGTTCGTCCTGCTCCCCAGCATGTTCTTCTCGGGCTTCATGTTCCCGATCGCGAGCATGCCGCCCGTCGTGCAGAAGCTGACGTACTTGATCCCGCTCCGCTACTACATCACCATCTCGCGTGGCATCTTCTTGAAGGGCGCGGGCTGGGCGGAGCTCAAGGACGAGGCTGCCATGCTCCTCATCTACGGAGTCGTGATTCTCGGCATGGCGACGTCGTTCTTCCGAAAGCAGATTCGGTGATGCCAGGGTGGATGTTGCGGCTCCGGAAGCGCATGGCCGGGCAGCTCGAGCTGGCGCTGCCAGCGCGCGTCGTCGCGCCTGTACTAGCTGGTGATCCCGCGGCCGCGATGCTGGAGCGGCTGCGCGCGCTCGGCCTTCGTCGCATCGAGCGCTGCACCCTCACACGCAATCGGTCGACGATGGTGTCGTTCCAAGGTCCGACCCTTCGTCTCCACCGCGCGTTCGTCGACGCGTCGCCGGAGGTTCTCCAGGCGGTCGTCCGCTTCGTGAACGGACGCGGCGCCGTGCGACGCGACGCGCGGCGCGTGCTCCGCACCTTCGAGATCCCACGCTCGCTGGTCGACGCGATGCGGCCGCGTCGGCGCCCTGCCCCACACCCCGAGGATGCCGCGCTGATCGCACGCCTTCATACCGCCCACGCTGATCTCAATCGCGAGCGCTTCGACGGTTCCCTCGGTCCGGTCGCCATCAGGATCTCCCGCCGCATGCGCTCCCGCCTCGGACACTACTCGCCGGGGCTGATGCGCGAGGCCGAGATCGCGATCGGGCGCCGCCACATCCGACGCGACGGCTGGTCGAGCGTCCTCGACACGCTCGTCCACGAGATGGTCCACCAGTGGCAGCACGAGACCAAGCGCCCGGTCGCCCACGATCCCGACTTCCGCCGCAAGTGCCGCGAGGTCGGCATCGCCCCGCACGCGAAACGTCCGAACTGACCCGATGTTCGTCACCCGCTTCGCGCCGAGCCCGAACGGCCTGCTTCATCTCGGCCACGCGTTCTCGGCACTGACGGCGTTCGACGCGGCGCGCGCGG
>JBDSJB010000470.1:0-5153 GCA_039917665.1 Binatia bacterium | reverse complement strand
CCCTGACCCACCCGCCGGCGATGCATCGCAACAAGAACGATCGGGCACGTAGACGCGCACTCGGGAACTTAACTTCTGAGATTGAGTGATGATGCAGCAGGCGGGCGGGTCGGCGATGGCTCCGGGGAGCCGCAGCTCGCGTGTGCGCAGGCCAGAGAGGCAGCGGCAGGGTGTGCGCGCTGGGTGCCGGAAACCCGGCGACCGTAGGAGTCATCGCCGACCCGCCCGCTTGCGGCCACCGATCGCCTCGACGCCACTTCGAATCAAACTGACGCAGTACCAGGACGTGGCAACCGGCCGTCTGCAACGACGGCTCGAGGCCGGAAACGCGCGGCGACAGTTGCAACGATGGGCGGGCGCAGGAATAGTCCGCGCGTGAAGAAGCGCGGGTCTGTGAAGACGGATCGGGTCGTGCAGGTGGGGCTCGTGCAGATGCGGTGCGCGGCGGATCCGGCGGCGAACCTCGCGGCGGCGGCGAAGCACGTGCGGGCGGCGGCGAAGAAGGGTGCGACGATCGTCTGCCTGCCGGAGCTCTTTCGGTCCCGGTACTTCTGTCAGGCCGAGGATCACGCGAGCTTCGCGCTCGCCGAAGCGATCCCGGGTCCGTCGACGGCAGCGCTCGGGAAGCTCGCGCGCGAGCTCGGGATCGTGATCGTGGCGTCGCTCTTCGAGCGGCGTGCGGCCGGCGTTTACCACAACACCGTCGTCGTCCTCGACGCGAAGGGTGCCGTCGCCGGGATGTACCGCAAGATGCACATCCCCGACGATCCGCTCTTTTATGAGAAGTTCTATTTCACGCCGGGCGACCTCGGCTTCCGCGCGTTCGACGTCGGGACGACGCGGGTCGGGACGCTGATCTGTTGGGATCAATGGTATCCGGAGGCCGCGCGCCTCACCGCGCTCGCCGGCGCCGAGGTGCTCTTCTACCCGACGGCGATCGGCTGGCACCCGTCCGAGAAGCAGCAACACGGCGAGGCGCAGCACGCAGCCTGGGAGACGATGCAGCGGAGCCACGCGATCGCGAACGGCATCTTCGTCGCCGTGCCGAATCGCGTCGGCCACGAGCCCCATCCCGGCGGTGACGGCATCGAGTTCTGGGGCCAGAGCTTCGTCGTCGATCCGGCGGGGCAGGTGGTGGCGCGCGCCAGCAGCGATCGCGAGGAGATCCTCGTCGTTCCCTGCGACTTGTCGGCCATCGAGACCGCGCGGACGCATTGGCCGTTCCTCCGCGACCGGCGGATCGACGCCTACGGCGGCATCACGCGCCGCTATGCCGACTGACCCGATGACGACGCCGCTCGAAACCGCCGACCTCACGTTCGCCCGCGATGGGGCGACGCTGAAGGCGTACGGCGCGTGGCCGACGAATGCCGCGTCCGGTCCGGGGCTCCTCGTCATTCCCGACGTGCGTGGTCTCACCGAGCACTACCGGGACATCGCGCGCCGCTTCGCCGCCGAGGGCTTCTTCGCACTCGCCGTCGATCTCTACAGTCGCGAGGGGGCGCCGGAGCTGCCCGACATGCCGTCGGTGTTCGCGTGGATCCAATCGCTGCCCGATCCGCGCATCGTCGCCGATCTCGGCGCCGCGGTGGAGTTTCTCGCCGGACGCCCCGAGGTGAGCGCCGATCGGATCGGCATCACGGGCTACTGCATGGGCGGGCAGTATGCGCTGATGGCCGCGTGCAGCGTTGCCGGCCTCGCTGCCTGCGTCTCGTGGTACGGCATGCTGCGCTACCCCGAGCATAACGAGCGGAAGCCCACGAGCCCGCTCGAGCTGGCGCCGCGGCTCTCGTGTCCCTATCTCGGGCTCTTCGGCGCGGAGGATGCGCTGATCCCGAATCCCGACGTCGAGGAGCTTCGCACGATCCTCACGCGCGAAGGGAAGACGTTCGCGATCAAGAGCTACGCGGGAGCCGGCCACGCGTTCTTCAACGACACGCGCCCCGACGCCTATCGGCCGGACGCCGCCGCCGACGCGTGGCCGCGTGCGACCGGCTTCTTGCGCGAGCATCTGTCGTCCGCGCGCCCGTGACCGTCGCGCCGACACCGCGCACGCTCGGGTTCCGCATGCCGGCAGAGTGGGAGCCCCACGCCGGCACGTGGCTCTCGTGGCCGCGCGTCGAAGGGATCAGCTTCCCGGGGCTCTACGAGCACGTGCCGGGCCTCTGGCTCCGCATGATCGAGGAGCTCTCGACCGGCGAGGACGTGCAGGTGAACGTGCTCGATGCCGACGACGAGGCGCGCGTGGCGGCGCTGGTCGCCGCGTCGCCGACCGCGCAACGGGATCGCGTGCACCTGCACCGGATTCCCACCAACGAGCCGTGGTGCCGCGATCACGGACCGATCTTCGTCGTCCGTCCGGGCGAGGTCGCCGCCGTCGATTGGGGCTACAACGCGTGGGGCGGAAAATATCCGCCCTTCGATCGCGACGACGCGGTGCCGCGCCAGGTCGCCGCGCTGCTCGGTCTCCGCGTGTTTCATCCCGGCATCGTGATGGAAGGCGGCTCGCTCGACGTGAACGGCCGCGGCACGCTCCTCACGACGGAGTCGTGTCTCCTGAATCCCAACCGCAACCCGACACTCGACCGCGCGGCGATCGAAGGTTGCTTGCACGAGTATCTCGGGGTCCGGCACGTGATTTGGCTCGGGGACGGCATCGCCGGCGACGACACGGACGGTCACGTCGACGACATCACCCGCTTCGTCGCTGCCGACACGATCGTCACCGTGGTCGAGGACGATCCCGCCGACGAGAACCATCGCCCCCTCGCCGAGAACCTCGAGCGTCTGCGCGTGGCCCGCGATCAGGACGGCAAGCCGTTCACCGTCCGGACCTTGCCGATGCCGCGACCAGTGGTGCGGGACGACCAGCGGTTGCCCGCGAGCTACGCCAATTTCTACGTCGGCAACACGGTCGTCCTGGTGCCCACCTTCGCCGACCCGAACGACGACCGCGCGCTCGCGGTCCTGCGCGAGTGCTATCCCACCCGCCGGGTCGTCGGCATCGACAGCCGCAATCTCGTGTGGGGTCTCGGGGCTTTTCACTGTGCGACTCAGCAACAGCCGGCTGTGCCGGAGAAATCGGCTTGACCGCGAAATCACGGGCCCTTAGGGTCGACGAGCAACCTGAGGATCTCGTCACGCCCGCCCCCCCGAAGACCCGTCCACGACGTACGCTCCTGATCGCGATCCTCCTGTGGGGGATCCTCGCGCCGAGCCCCCGTGCGTCGGCCCAGTTGGTGGACGCCGACGAGGCGAAAGCGGTCGTCAACTGCGAGAAGAACGTCAGCAAGGCTGGCCGGACGTTCCTCAACAACAGCTACAAGGCGCTGAAGAAGTGCGTCGACACGGTCTTCGCCTGCGTGCAGCTGAAGCAGAACGACGGCGCGTGTCTCGCGAAGGCCCAGGCCACCTGCGACAAGCAATTCACCGCCCTCGACGCACAGGCGCTGAAGCTCGAGCTCGCCGTCGACAAGAAGTGCGCCGAGGAGATCGTTCCGTTCTCGACGCTCCGGACCGCGCTCGCCGCCAACATCGATTCGCTCGCGAACGATTGCCGGCCCTTCGGGGTCGTCGTGCTCGGCACGCTCGACAACTACAAAGACTGCCTGCGCGGCGCCTTCCAGTGCCGCGTCGGCGAGCTGCTGCGTTTCTCCGCGCCGCGGGCGACGGAGATGCTGGGTCTCGTCCAGCGCGGCCTCACCACGTGTCCGACGCCCACTCCGGGGTCGACGAGCGTCACGCCGACGCGGACGGCCACGCCCACACGCACCCGCACGCCGACGCCGACGCGCACGAGCACTCCGTCCGGGCCGACCGGGACGCCGACGGTCACCGCGAGCCCGACGCTGACGCCGACCGCCACCGGCGTGACCCCGACGCCGACCATCTCGCCGACGCCGACGACCACGGCCACGCCTCAGTTCAATCGCGTCTTCGTGACGTCGACGCTGCAGAACGGCAGCTTCGGTGGGGTCGCTGGTGGCGACGCGATCTGTGCCACCCGGGCCACTGCCGGCAGTCTTCCCGGAACGTACGTGGCGTGGCTCTCGTCGACGACGGTGAACGCCTCGACCCGGCTCGGCAGCGCGCGCGGCTTCATCCGTCCCGACGGCAAGCCGTTCGCCAACTCGGTGGCGGACATCCTCGCCAACAAGATCTTCAACCCGCTGCGCATCAGTGAGCTCGGCGCAGACGTGACCAGCAACATTTCGCCCTCGGCGAGCACGCTCACCGTCTGGACCGGGACCACGAAGGATGGCCTCTCGGGAGGCAACACGTGCAGCGATTGGGCCTCCACCTCCGTCAGCGGGCTCACGGGCCGCACCGCCGGTGGACCGGTCGCGTGGACGCAGCGCACGGATTCCGGCTGTGGCACCGCCCGCCGGCTGTATTGCTTCCAGATCGATCACAACGACGGCGACCTCGTGCCGACGCCGACCGCGGGCAAGATCGCGTTCGTCTCGACGAAGAATTTCACGCCCGGTCCCGGGGTCGGCATCATTGGGGCCGACGCGATCTGCACGAACGAAGCGGCGGGCGCGAGTCTCACCGGCACCTACAAAGCGCTGCTCGCGACCAGTACGGCGAGTGCGGCGTCCCGCATGACGCTCGCTTCGATCTACGTCCGGCCCGATGGGATTCCCATTGCGACCGGGGCGACGATCGCCGCCGGGAGCGCGCTCGATAGCGGCATTTGGCAACGCGCCGACGGGAGCTACGTGCCGTCGCAGGGCGATCTCACGTACACCGGCGCGCCGACCCCGTCGGCTGCTGGCACGCTGACGTCGACGTGCAGCGACTGGACCTCGACCGCATCGACGAGCGCGTTCATCGGATCCGATCCCTTCGCCGATCCGACGTGGTGGAACCTCGCCTCGAACGCCGCCTGTACGCAGACGCTCGCCGTCTACTGCTTGCAACAGTAGGGCTCGCGAAACACGGCCGGGCAGCATTGCTGTGTAGCGCGCACGGCGCTATGCACCGGGCATGGGTCGAGCCATCAATGCGCCGAAGCCCCGCCGTGTCACCAAGCGATCGTCGACTGCGACACGCGTACCGCGGCGGACGCGGAATCCCCCGCTCCTGACGCGCGCCGAGGTCGTGAGCGCCGTCATCGAGCTCGCCAACAAGCTCGCGCCGGCCGACGTCGG
>JBDSJB010000469.1:0-2781 GCA_039917665.1 Binatia bacterium | reverse complement strand
GTGGGTGAGGGCGAAGACGTGCCACGCGATCGCCGAGCGCAGCATCATCGTCGCGGTGCCGAGGGCGAAGCGGCTCGCGAGGTACACGAGCACGGTGCGGGAGAAAACCTCGGAACGCGCCATCAGGAGGTCAGGATCGGATCTCGAATCCGGCGAGATCGTCACCGACCGGCTCGGACGATTCGTGAAAGCCAACGACGTGGGCGCCTGACGGTCCCGTCCGGCACCAGTCGACGAGCGCGCGTACGGCGTCGGCGTCGCCTTCGATCAGGGCCTCGACGCTGCCGTCGGGCCGGTTCCGCACCCAGCCGTCGACGCCGAGCTTCCGCGCTTCGACCTGGGTCGCGCCACGGTACCACACGCCCTGCACGCGGCCGCTGACGCGAAGGCGGGTGCGCGCCCGCACCTCAGCGACTCCCGATCCCCGCATGGAAGAAACGCACGCCGCGCAGGGTAGCCTGCTTCCCGCGCTTCGTCACTCGGGCACATCGAAGAGTCGTTCCCCTCGAGCACGAAAAAGTTGTCTACGACGGAATCGAGCACTAGCGTGCCGGCATGCGAGTCCACGGCATGCGCGTCCCATCGATCGTTCGAATGACGGCACGATGGCTTGGACGCCATAGCCTGTTCGCATTGGCGCTGATCGCTGCGCCCGCCGGCGCCGAGCCCACGCTCGACGATCCCGGCCTCGCCGTGACGACGGTCGCGTCGGGGCTCACGTATCCCACCACGATGGCGTTCCTCGGTCCGGACGACATCCTCGTGCTGCAGAAGGACGACGGACAGGTGCGACGCGTGCTGGACGGCGTGCTCCTCCAAGACCCGGTGCTCGACCTCGCGACCCAACCGACCGGCGAGCGCGGTCTCCTCGGCATCGCGGTCAACACCGAGTCGCCGCCCGGCGTCTTCCTCTATTACACCGAGGTCGACGACCCCGAGCTGAACGGCACGCCGGACAGCGGTCCGCTGCTCGGAAATCGCATCTACCGCTACGACTGGAACGCCGCGACGGGCCGCCTCGAGAATCGCGCGCTCGTCCTCTCACTGCCGGTCGGCACGGCGGCGATTCACAACGGCGGAATCGTCGTCCTGGGGCCGCCGAATCCGGGCCCAGGGCAGATCGGCGACGGCGCGCTGCTCTACACCGTGATCGGCGATCTGACTCGCAACGGGCAAACGGCGAACTTCGTCGACGGTGCCTCACCCGACGACACTGCGGTGATCCTCCGCATCAATCAGGACGGGACGCCCGCGGCGGGCAATCCGTTCGTCCCGTACTGCAGCGTCACGACGGTGCAGCAATGCCCGACCGGCGGAGGTTGTCCCGGTGGCGAGACCTGTCTCTCCGGTATCGCGCGCTACATCGCATACGGCATTCGCAACAGTTTCGGCCTCGCCCTCGACCCGGTGAGCGGCAGCCTCTGGCAAACCGAGAACGGCACCAACTTCTATGACGAGCTGAACCGCATTACGGTCGGCATGAACGGCGGCTGGCAGCAGATCGCCGGCCCGGACGCGCGCGATCCCGAAGGCCCGGCAGACCTCTTCCAGATGCCGGGCGGTGCTGCGGTCTACGACGATCCGGAGTTCTCGTGGGTCGACACGATTGCACCGACCGCGCTGGTGTTCCCGAGCGGGAGCCTACTCGGCGCCAACTACGACGACAGCGTCCTGGTTGCCGACTTCAACCTCGGACAGGTCTACCGCTTCCCGCTGAACCCAGCCCGCGACGCGCTCGACCTGACGGCGCTCGCGGGCGACGTCCAGGACCTCGTCGCCGACACCGCGGCCGAGCGCGATCTCTTTCGCGTGGCGCACTTCAATCGCGTGACGGATCTCAAGATCGGTCCCGACGGCGCGCTCTACGTCGTGGATTTCGTCGACGGCGCCATCTATCGGGTGGCGGCGGTCGGCCCGCAGCCGACGCCGACGCCGCTCTTTACGCCCGTCTGCGGCGCGACGCCGGCGCTCTGTCGGACGCCCGCCGTGCCGGACAAGGCGCAGATCACGTTGAAGGACGCCGCCGACGACGCCAAGGATCAGCTCGTCTGGAAATGGAGCAAGGGTGCCGCGACGAGCCTGAGCGACTTTGGCGACCCGACGCGCGGCGACGGCTACGAGCTCTGTCTCTATGACGGCAACGGGCTCGTTGGCTCCGCCACGGCGCCGGCCGCGGGTCTCTGCGAGGGCCGGGCCTGCTGGAGCGGCCGCGGCACGGGCTTCGTCTACAAGGATCGCCTGCGCACGCCGGACGGCCTGCAGTCGATCAATCTCCGCGCCGGCGACGCCGGGCGCGCTTCGATCCAGGTGAAAGGGCAGGGCGCGGCGCTCGCGATGCCGAGCCTCACCAGTCTGGCGTCCCCGCTCACGGTGCAGCTGAAGTCGGCGGCGGGCGCGTGTTGGGCCGCGCGCTACTCGTTCCCGCCGGCGCAGAAGCAGGGCGCGACGTTGTTTCGGGATCGCGCCGACTAGGCGGCGCTGGCGGACCGCGCCGACCAGCGGCGTTGCCGCGGGATCGTACTGACAGCGGCGCTGCGGCGGGATCGCGCCCGACGAGCCGCGCTTCGGGAGGTCTCCGCGCTCGCCCTCAGGTCGTCGCACCGAGCAGGGCGAGAAACGCCGCCTCGTCGATAATCGGGACGTCGAGCTTCTTTGCCTTGGCGAGCTTCGAGCCCGGGTCGGCGCCGGCGACGACGTAGCTCGTGTTCTTGCTGACGCTGCCGGAGACGCGGCCGCCCGCGCGTACGATCCGGCTCTCGGCGTCGCCGCGGGTCAGGCCTT
>JBDSJB010000468.1:0-3536 GCA_039917665.1 Binatia bacterium | reverse complement strand
AGCCGGGGTTCCAGCAGCTGATGGAGGCGTCGCTCGTGGCCGCCGCCAAGCGCGGCATGCTGCGCGCGACG
Organism: Binatia bacterium; assembly: GCA_039917665.1. Lineage (GTDB taxonomy): Bacteria > Desulfobacterota > Binatia > UTPRO1 > UTPRO1 > UTPRO1. The sequence continues at coordinate 3,465 of JBDSJB010000468.1, read as the reverse complement.
GTTCACCCCGCCGAGACGGCCGTGCTGCTCCTCGGCGCCGTCACCGAAGGCGCCCTGGCGATCGCCCACGCCACGGATCCAACGGCGACGTCGCGGCGCCTCGCGCGCGAGCTCGGCTCGCACGTCGAGGCGCTCTGCGGCCGCTAGATCGACGCGCTACGCGCTCGCCTCTTCGTGCTCGAAGCGCAGGATGTCGAGCTCGTGGAACCGCTCGCGCAGCCACGGCGACAGGAGACCGAGGCGCTTGCAGTTCGGCACCACCTTCGAGAACAGCATCTTCTGGAACTCGCGCATGATGTCGGAGCTCATGACGATCTCTTTGGTCTCTTCGAGCGGGAGACCCATCTCCTGCCAGACCTCGACGGCGTAGAGCCGATCGCGCATGAGACGGCAGCCTTCATACGTGAACTCCTCGCGCTCGCGCATCTCGCGCTCGTTCAGCTCTTTGTAGACGCCCTCGAGCGAGAGCACGCCGAACGCGACGTGGCGGGCCTCGTCACGCATGATGTACTGGGTCATCGTCTTCAGCAGCGGCTCGTTCGAGAACTTCTCCATCAACCCGAACGCCGCCATCGCGAGACCTTCCACCATGATTTGCATGCCGAGGTACTTCATGTCCCAGCGCGAGTCGGTGAGGATCTGGTCGAGCAGCGTCTTCAGGTGCGGATTGATCGGGTACTCTTTCTTGATCTTGTCGCGGAGATAGTGGTCGTAGGTCTCGACGTGGCGCGCCTCGTCCATGACCTGCGTCGCGGCGTAGTACTTGGCCTCGATCCACGGCACCGCGTCGACGATCTGCGCGGTCGCGAGCAGCGCGCCCTGCTCGCCGTGCAGGAACTGCGAGAGGCTCCATGAGAGCTGCTCGACCCGGAACTTCCGGATCTCGCGCTCGGTGAACTTGTTCCAGAGCCGCGTCCCGTACAGCGGGTTGTTCATGTCGGGCAGGTTCTCGGCCTCGGGATCGACGTCGATCGACCAATCGAGCGCAGTCGCCTGGTCCCACTGATTCTGCTTCGCCTTGTCGTAGAGATTGCGAAGCCCGACTTTGAAGCTGTCGTAGCTCCACGTGTAACAGGTGTCGAAAGTGGTCGAGAGGCGTTCGGTGAAATCTTCGACGGCGTCCAGATTGGCAACGGCTTCGGCGGGCGGGGTCATGGGAGCTCTCCTTGCACCGTCGTGCCCTGCGTGAGCATGCGGTGAGTCATGGTCGTGATGTCTTCGATCGAGATGTCCCGGCGGTCGAGCCACCAGGATGTGACTTGCGAAAGCATGCCGACGATCGCCTGGGCGGCGAACGCCGGAGGAAGATTGCAGAAGACGCCGGTTTGGACGCCCGCCGCGAAGTCGGATTCGATGTCGGCGATGAAGATCTGATGGACCTCGCGCAGCAGCTCATCGAATTGCGCGCTGTGGCCGAAGAGGATCTTGAAGACGTCGCGGTTGGCGGCGGCGAATCGGAAGAAGGTTTCGCCGCCGACGCGGGCTCGCTCGCGGACGTCGATGTGCTCCGCCTTGGCCGCGTCCATCGCTTCCTTGGCGGCGAGAGCGGTCTCGCGCACGAGATCGGCGAAGAGGGCGTCCTTGGTGGCGAAGTGCAAATAGAAGGTGCCGGTGCCGACGTCGGCGGCGGCCGCAATGTCGGCGATCTTGGTACCGTGGAAACCCTTGGTCGCGAGGAGACGCTTGGCCGCTTGCAGCAACTGGCTCCGGGTCTTGGCGCGCCGACGGTCCTGTCGGCTCGAGTCCGGGAGGGTCGTGACGGTCGCTGTACGAGTCGGCATGGGCTTTGTGAATTCGCGTTCAGAACTGAATCGAGATTCAGTAGTAAGTGGATAGCCTAGTAGTGTCAACCACCTTTCCCACTTCTCCCCCCCTTTGGACGCGCCGGATCGCGAACGAGCTGTGGAGCGGGCCGGTGACTCCCCTCACCTACTCGCTCCTTGCCGAGCCGATGGCCGAGCACATGGTCCGCCGGCCGCTCCGAGCAGCCGGCCTCGAACGGCTCGTCGAGCTGCCGGTCCTCCGCCATCACGCGAGCCACGTGTACGTGAACGCTGTCCTCCTGGCGGAGGCGATCCGACTCCTCCCGGCCGGACTCCAAAGCGAAGGGCTGCTGGCCTTGCTCCCGGACGCCGCGCGCGTCGGCATCGGCGGCTCGTCGTGGATTGGGGGCGGGCTGCAGGCGCTCGCGATCGCCGTGCGCGCCTGGCGGAACGAGCCGAGCTGGGCGCCGTGGGAACGCGCGACCGCCTTCAACCGCGAGTGCGTCGAGGTCCGTCGCGGATTCCAAAACCGGGGGACGTTCGGCGCCAAACCCTCGACGGCGGAGCTCCGCCCCGAGCTCGTCCACGTCGCGGAACGGCTCGGCCATTACCTCGACGTGGTGAGCTGGGGGATGGTTTTCGCCTACGTCTTCTACCACCTGCTGCACGAGCTCGGCCGCCGCTGGGCCCCCGGGCACGCCCACGAGCTGGCGGCCCTCACGGTCGGGCTGCCGGGCGTCGCTTCGTTGGAGGCCCACTACGATCTGCACGCGCTGGCGCCACTCCTCGCCGCCGATCAGGAGGTCGCGGCGGCGCTCGCGCGTCACGACCCGACGGCGGCCGCCGCCGCGCTCGCGACCCCGCACGAGGGAACCGCCGCCCGGGCGTTCCATCGCTTCCTCGCGATCCACGGTCACCGGCTCACCGGCCGCGATCTGTCGTGTCCGAGCTGGCGGGAATCACCCAGCATGGTCGTCGAGCTCGCCATGGCTGCGCGCGCGGACGCCGGGCTCGAGCGGGCGGCGGTCGCGGCCCGGCGGCATGATGCAATCGCCGCGATCGAACGCGAGGTCGGCCGCGGCCTCGGCGGCAGCGCGCGACGTCCCGTCTTCGCGCTCGTCCTCGACTACGCCCAGCGCTACTACGCGCTCCGCGAGAACATGCGGTACCACGCCGATTTCTTCCTGGCCCGGCTGCGGCAGGTCGTGCTCGCTTTCGGCGCCGATCTCGTCGCCCGCGGTTCGCTCGCGACGGTCGACGACGTGTTCTGGCTCGACGTCGAAGAGCTCGTCCACGCGGTGGAGAGCGGGACGGCGGTTGCCGATCGGATCGCCGAGCGGCGCGCGGGCGCCGCGCTCGATGCCCAGCAGCCGCCACCGGAGACGCTGACCGACGGCACGCCAGCACCAACGAGCGTCGCGAGCACTCGACCGGCGAATGTGCTGACCGGCGAAACCGGCGCGCCCGGACGCTGCGAGGGTCGCGCCCGTCTGGTGCTCGCTCCCGGTGATTTCGAACGCGTGGCCCCAGGCGACGTGCTGATCGCGCTCTATACCGATCCCGGCTGGACGTCGGTGCTCGAACGCGCCGCGGGCGTCGTGCTCGAAACCGGCGGCGTGCTCTCGCACGGCGCGATCGTCGCGCGCGAGCTCGGCATCCCGGCGCTGGTCGGCGTCACCAACGCGACCCGCCTGATTCGCGA
>JBDSJB010000467.1:0-3720 GCA_039917665.1 Binatia bacterium | reverse complement strand
GCACCGCGCACCGCGTCGCGAAAATGCCGTTGTCCGGGTTGGGCAGCGGCATTTTTTTCTCCCCTGAGCGCATTCTCCTCTGCTAGGCTCGTCCGAAGTTGCAGGCCGTGCCGTGCCGTTTCCCATCATGAAACTCTTACGCCGCGATGCGGCTTGCAGGCCTGTCGAGGGTGCTGCTACCGCACCCACTCGCCAGTAAACGCACCATTTGCCGAGAGAGGAGGCCCCCTATGACCATCGGCCAGACCCGAGTGTCCATCCTCGCTGGGGTGATCCTATCGATCACGCTGCCAGCGCCATCTGCGCATGCCTTATTGGGTCCGACGCAACTCAAATGCGTCCAAGCGGTCGCCAAGGGCTCCCTGGGAATCATCAAGGGCAAGCTCAAGCTGCTGCAGAAATGCGAGAACGCGAACCTGAAGGACGGCAGCTGCTCAGCGCCGGAAGCGGCCGCGGTCACCAAGCTCGAGACCAAGCTCGCGGCGACGATCGATAAGGCTTGCACACTCAACAACTTCGCTCTCAGTCTGGCGGGGTACCCTGGGCCGTGCGCGGACGCGAATCCCGGCGACGGTTTCACGACGAGCGACCTCAAGGACTGCATCAAGACCAGTCACACCGCCATCATCGATTCGATGATCGCCCTCGAATACGACAGCTCCGTCACTGGGCCGCTCGTCTCCGCCGATCTGAAGTGTCAGGCCGAGATCGGCAAGCAGAGCGCGGGCCTCACGCTCTGCGTGCTGAAGGCCGTCGGAAAGTGTCGCATCGACGTTCTGAAGGAGAAGCTCGTCGGCGTGCCGCCGGATCTCTGCGCCACCAACAATCCGAAGACGCTCGCGGCGATTCAGAAGTGCGAAGCCAAGGTCACTGCCGGCATCGCCAAGAAGTGCACCACACCTCAGATCGCGAGCCTGAAAGTGTGCACGCCTGATCAGCCGAACGCAGCGTCTGCCGCGACCTGCCTGACCGACACGCACACCGATCTGACCGACGGACCCGAGATCGCGGCGCCGGCGGACCTGATCGACTACGTGTTTGCCGCCCGCGGCGGGGTGTGCGGCGACAACATCGTCAACAACCTGAACGAGGAGTGTGACGGCACCGACGACTCGGGCTGTCCGGGGCTCTGCGGCACGCCCCTCACCCCCGACGGTTTCTTCGCCTGTCTCTGCAAAGACAAGCCGCGCCTGGTGGTCGCCGAGCACTCCGACGCCGACACCGACAATGGATGGCTCGGCCTGAGCGTCGACGGCGACGTCGTCGAGGGCGGGGGCTACATCGTCGACCTCTACGATTGCGACGGCGGCGGTCTCTGCAACGCGGGCCCGAGCTGCTCGCTTCCCCCTCATTCCCCCTGCGGCGTGCCGGAATCGGCGGCGGTGGGAACCACCTCCGACTCGGTCTGCGCTGGGCTCGGGGAAGGGACGTGTCGCAAGGAGCGCACGGCGACCGGCCCGCACTGCTATTCGGACATCAACAAGAAGTGCTCGCTCACGAACGCCGCCCAGAACACGGCAACCTGCAACGCTCCGGGTGACTTCTGCGTGACTACCCCCCACGGCGCGCCGGTCGCGGCGGCGGCTGGCGGCGTCTCCGTCTGCAACGTGAGCACCTTCAGCGAAGACGTCGTCGGCACCTTGAATCTCCTCGGCGGGACCTCGAGCTTGAAAGTCCGCCAACGGGCACGCACGCACCTTGCCATTCAGGGAGACAAGCCATGCCCGGTCTGCGGCGGATTCTGCGGTGTCAGCCGAGACAAATGCGCGGTCGACGCCGATTGCGGCGGAGAGGGCCCGTGCATCACCGAGGCGATCTGTAGCGATGGTACGCGGAAGGACAAGGCGTGTCGCCGGACGCCGCCCTTCGGCGGTGACATCCCCTTCTTCGGGACGACGAGCAGCGATTGTCCACCGAGCACGCAAATCATCGCGGGCCTGGGTGGCGGGCTCGACATCAATCCCAATCCGCGCACTACGGGGTCGGTGACCCTGCTGCCGACGTTCCCCTGCACGTCCATTGGCGCCAGCGGCAATCGGTGTCTCGGTGGCAGTAGCGAAGGACGCTCGTGCACGACGGCATCCGAGTGCCCCGGCGGAACGTGCAACGGGCAGTGTTTCTGCTCCGGTCAAGTGCAACCGAATCCGTGCGCGGCCGCGTGCGTCGGGGGCTCGTCAGACTCGGCAGGCTGCTCGGCCGACACCGATTGTCCAGGCGGCTTCTGCCACAACTTCGATTGTCGGGTGGATCCGTCGGATCTCGACTCCAACCAGGAAGGGATCTGCACCGCCGGTCCGGTCGACAAGTTCTGCTCGGTGACCACGTACCACACGTGCTCGACCGCCGCGCAATGTACGCCGCCGAACTGTGCCGACTGCCAGCTGGGTGAGACCTGCGACGCTCGTGCGCGGGCATGCTTCGTCAATTCCGGCATCACACGGACCGGTACTCCCGGGACCCCGGACCGCGAGACGGCCGCCGTGTACTGCGTGCCGGCGAACGACTCGGCGATCAATACCTCGGCCGGCTTCCCCGGTCCTGGCGCACTGATCCAGCGCGAGTACGTGCAGTCGGTGCCGTGATCCTCTGAGCCGTGCTCAATGCACGAAGGGGGACCGGTCCATCGCGGACCGGTCCCCCTTCGTCGTGTCAGGCTCGGACTCGGAGAGCCGGCTCGTTACCTCAGCTTCGCACCGGCCGCCGCGAGGCTCGCCGCGAACTGGTCCGGCTTGTAGGAAAACCGGTCGAGCGCATCGAGCATGGTGCGGAGATCGTTCTTGGCGGCGTTGCAGCGGTCGCCGACGGCCGGACGGCAGAGCGCGCGAATCGCCAGGTACGACTGCTCGGGACCGCCTGTCGTCCACCACCACGGGGTGCTCACGTTGTCGACGTCGACGACGTTCGACGTCTTCGAGCGGCTGAATCCGAACCGCTCGGCGAGTTTCGAACGGTCGCCACTGGCCGTCACGCGGTTCAACATGCGGCGGGTGGCGTCCTGGTCGACGCGGCCGATCTGTCCTTCCAGCGTCCCGAGCCACCCGACCATGGCGTCGGCCTTCTGTTTCGCGGCCGACGGGCTCGACGGCACTGCGGCGACGACGCCGTTCCAGAGGCCCGAGAGCTGGTCACGCTGGCCGGTGGCGACGCCGCTCAGCACCGCGTCGACCATCAGGTAATGGCCGCGGGCTTGGCGAAGCGCGTCGTCCACGAGCTTGTGGTGGCACTGGTAACAATTGCGATCGTTGAAGTGAGAGAACTGATCGATCGACTGGTAATTGCTACCCGCGGCGCGCTCGGAGAGCATGCGGAGGGCCTCGCGGAGACCGGTGATCTGGCCGAGCGCCCAGATCGTTGGGTCGGTGCTGAACGAGCCGGCCGGCAGCTCGTCCATGTCGTCCCAGTGCTTCATGATCTGCGCGTACGCGACGAGCTCGAACTGCAGGGGGGGGTGGCCGCCGGCGACGATCTCGTGGTCGATCGCCACGTGGCAGCGGGCACAGTTGCGGGCGCGCAGCGTATAGTTGTTGTTGTCGTAGAAGCCCTTCGAGAAGTACTGGCTGCGCTTCTCTTTCCAGTCGCGCTGGCTGTGCGCTTCGAGCCATTCCTCAGCCGGGCCGTGGCAGTGCTCGCAGGTGACGCCGTCGGTCTTCTTGTAGCGTCCGGTGCTCGCGGCCGTCGCGGCGGGCGCGTGGCAGACGAGGCACTTGTCGCTCTGGGTCG
>JBDSJB010000466.1:0-12379 GCA_039917665.1 Binatia bacterium | reverse complement strand
GGCCCGCCAGACGGATGTGATCGCGCAGCGACGACGAGCGGCTTGCCAGGGTCGCGACGGCGGCGACGTGATCCGCTTCGAGCGCGTGCTTCAGGCCGAGCAGCATGCCGAAGAACAGGATCGAGCCGAACACGCGCTCGACGGTGCCCGCTTCGAGCCGGTTCCGCAAACGTCGGGGGCGAGTACGGGTTTGACTTGCGTCGTCCGGCGGGCACAACTCGCGGGGCGAGGGAGGAAGTCGCATGATTCGGAAGACGCTGGTGGCAGTGGGGTTCGGGCTTGCGACGGTCGCAGCGCTCGGCGGGAATGCAGGCGCGCTCAGTCGCGATCGGTGGACGAATCCCCAGCCGTACGGGCTCTTCTTCAACGACTATGGGCCGAACTTCTATGTCGGGTTCGTGCCGCGCGAGCAGGATCGGAAGCGCATCACGATCCACGTCGCCCGCGGCAACCAGCTGCGTCTGCGGGTGGTCCTCTCGGAGCCGGCCATCGAGAGCTACATCCTCGATCAGGTCTCCCGGCACGACCTCTACAAAGAGCTCATCGACAAACAGGTGATCCAGCTCACCACCAACACGGCATGGGAAGCGTACGACAAGAGCTTCACCGCGGCCGGTCTCGCGGACCTCGCGAGGAAGAAAGCCGGCATGCCGGCGCCCGAGTGGCGCGAGCTCTCGCTCGCGACGATGGCGAAGCTCATGCCGGAGCGGCTCTACCACGTGCAGAAAGACTTCAACCGACTGCTGGACGACTTCGCGGCTCGTCTGAAGGCCGGCGAGCCGACGACACCCGACGCCGAGCTCGATGCCGTCAACGATTTGTTTCCCCACCGCATATTCGCGACGATCCTCAGCACCGATCAACGTGCGGCGCTGGCCGCGCTGGTGGCGCTCGCGAAGGGCGGTGACGCCGCGGCGTTTCGCGCCAAGGCCGAGCCGTTTTTTCACGATGTGACCGGCCACGTGTATCCGGTTGGCAACGGCACGCTCGACTCCTGGGAGGTGACGGCGATCTACGCCGCCGGGACCCATGACAGCCAGACGACCCACGACGGCCACAGCATCCCGGAGATCACGACCCAAGGGGTGTGGCCGCTCATCCCGCGCGACCACGGCAAGGGCTTCACCGGCATGGTCGATTACATCTCGTCCGAGGGGTACTACGGGCTGAAGCCGATGCTGCCGTACGAGTACGCGAGCGGCACGGCGTACAACGCGATCCACAACACCGGCATCAGCAATTGGATCGCGGGACACCCGATCCTGCCGAAGGAGTGGAGCAAGGTCACCGACGGGAGCCGCGACGGCAAAGCGTTTCGCCGCGTGTCACTCACCAGCCGCGGGCCGGTGTCCCACGGCTGCACGCGCCTGAACGACGGCCACCTCGCCGAGCTACGCGAGATGCTGCCGTCGCGCTCGCCCGACATGGAAGGTATCGTGACCTACCGCAACGTCTCGCAGTGCTGGGACGTCTTCGATCCCAAAGGCGACGGCGACGATCGCGTCATGGGCGTGCAGTACTACATCGCCTTCCGGCACACCGACTCGCGCGTCATGCAGCAGATCTGGGCGCAGAACGACCGGCAAGCGTTCTACCAGTGGCTCTACGGCGACGAGATGGTCTACGGCCCGGTGAACGACATCATGATCAAGGACGGCTGTGACGGAAAATTCGTCGGTCGGAAGGCGCGCGAGGGGAAGGCCTTCAAGAACCTCAAGGTCTACGAGGCACCCTACGAGCCCGAGACGGTCCAGATGTACACGATCAAAGGCGTCGACGCGTTTTCGGAAGCCGGCATGGACTTCAATCGCGAGCTGCGCCGCGTCGGCCACGGCTACACGATCGACCGGAAGGTGCTGAAGCTCGAGTAGTCGACGACTCGTCGGATCGTCAGCGCACCACGACGTCGATCAGCACCAAGCCCGGATCGGCTTTCTTCAAGTTGCTCGCGACCTCGGCGACGCGCGTTTCGAAGGCGCCGGTGGAGAGCCGCGCGCCGGCCGCGACCGTGAACCGACAGAACACGTCGAACGGCAGTGTCAGAGCCTGCGCGCTCGCGACGAGAAGCCTGAGCTCGCCATTGCCGCGATCGCTGGCCGTGACGATGGCGCCGGCGGCGCCGGTGCAATCCACCTGATTGTTCGTCGCCGTGAAGTGTCCGAGGCTCGTCGGGTACGTCACCCGCACGTCGAAACCCTCGACGGCCGTGCGCGCGGTCGCGCGGAAAATGACGACGCCCGACGTCGCGCGTTGCCCGGCGGCATTCGGCGCCGCCGCCGCCGCGCCCTCGGCATCGCTCGCGGTGTCGCCGGTCGCGGCATTGCCCTGTGGTGGTACGAACGCCGGGTCACCGGCCCGCTCGGGTGTGCGGAACGCGCGCGGCGGGCGGGGTTGGATGGGTTGGGCGGTCGGCATCGCGGCGTACGGCGCGACCGGCTCGGCCGGCTGAGCCGGGACAGTGCCATCGGCGCGCGGGGGCACGGGGACGACGCGGGTCGGGGCGGGGGCCACCGGCGGTGCCATCGGGGCGACCGGCACGATCGTTCTGAGCGCGGTCGGGGCGGAGAGCGTCGTCGGTACGGTGCGCGGCTCCTCGGCGAAGCGGTCCAGTACCTTGGTCGCGACCGCGGGCGGAAGCGTGCGAGCCGGTGTCACGCCCGGTGTCGCGGTCGCGCGCTCGCTCGGGCTCGATTGGCAACCGAACAGCGCGGCTCCGCCAACCAGCACGGCTCCGCCGACTAGAAAAACCATGGCTCCGATTCCGATACCCCGACGCATCCGACCCATGGCGCGCGCATAGCGCGCGGCAACGATGAGCGCCACAACCCTAGACTCGCGCGGAGCGCCGTGGCACTGCTCGCCGGGCGGCGACAGCCGCCCCTCGCTACGCCTACGCATCGAACGAGGATGGCACGCCATCCAAGGAGGATCCGCGCATGAGCACGACCGAGCAGGAATCACGGCAGATCGCCGAGCAGGCGCGTGAGACCGAATGGGAGGGTCGTACCTTCCTCCGCGAGCTCTTCCTCGGAAAGCTCTCCTTACCGCTGATCCATCCGTTCCCGCTGGCGGGGGAGGAGCGCCCGGAGTTCACGCGCTTCTACCAAGCGATGGAGCGCTTCCTCCGCGAGGAAGTCGACAGCGCCGCGATCGACCTCACCGGCGAGTATCCCGACCACGTGATCGACGGCCTCCGCAAGCTCGGGGCGTTCGGGATGAAGATCCCGACCGAGTACGGCGGCCTCGGCTTCACGGTGTCGGAGTACTGCAAGGTGATGCAAATGATCGGAAGCTCCGACAACAACGTGAGCGCGCTGCTGTCGGCGCACCAGTCGATCGGCGTGCCCCAGCCCCTGAAACTCTTCGGCACCCCCGAGCAGAAGAAGAAATATCTGCCGCGCTGCGCGGCCGGCGCGATCTCCGCCTTCGCGCTCACCGAGCCGCACGTCGGCTCGGACCCCGCGAGCCTTTCGACGACCGCGCGCCGCGACGGCGACGACTTCATTCTGAACGGCGAGAAGCTCTGGTGCACTGACGGAACCCTCGCCGAGCTGCTCGTCGTCATGGCCCGCGACCCGCAGACGAAGAAGATCAGCGCCTTCGTGGTCGAAACCGACTGGCCCGGCGTCAAGGTCGAGTATCGCTGTCACTTCATGGGGCTGAAAGCGCTGGCGAACGGCGTCATCAGTTTCCGCGACGTGCGCGTGCCGCGCGAGAACCTGATCGGCGACGAAGGGAAGGGCCTCCGCATCGCGCTCACGACCCTCAACACCGGCCGGCTCACGCTGCCGGCCGTCTGCGCCGGGATCGCGAAGCAATGTCTCCGCATCGTGCGGGGCTGGTCGAACACCCGCCAGCAATGGGGGCTACCGATCTGGAAGCACGAGGCCGTCGGCCACATGATCGCCGACATGGCCGCGACCACCTTCGCCATGGACTCGATCTGGATGCTCGCGAGCCAGATGGCCGACCGCGGCGGCTACGACATCCGGCTCGAAGCCGCCGCCGCGAAGGAATGGAACACCGTCCGCGCGTGGGAGATCGTCGATAAGACGCTGCAGCTCCGCGGCGGGCGCGGGTACGAGACGGAGAGCTCGCTCAAAGGTCGCGGCGAGCACCCGATTCCAGTCGAGCGCATGATGCGCGACTGCCGCATCAATCTCATCTTCGAGGGCTCGAGCGAGATCATGCACCTCTTCATGGCGCGCGAGGCCGTCGACAAGCACCTCGAGGTCGCGGGCGCGATGATCGATCCCAAGAATGGCGCGAAGGAGAAGGCCGCCGCTTTGCCGGGCATCCTCGGTTTCTACGCCAAGTGGTATCCGCCGCTCTGGCTACGTGGCCTGAACGGCGGCAGCGACGCCCTCGGGTGGGGCACGCTCGGACCGCATCTGCGGTTCGTCGAGCGAAGCGCCCGCAAGCTGGCGCGCGAGAGCTTCCACGGCATGGCCGTGTATCAGGCCAAGATGGAGCGGAAGCAGGGCTTCCTGTTCCGCACGGTCGACATCGTCATGGAGCTTTTCGCGATGTCGGCGACGCTCTGCCGCGCGCGGCGCATGTACGACGACCATCATCCCGAGGCCGAGCATGCGCTCGAGCTCGCCGATCTCTTTTGCCGCAACTCGCGTCGCAAGGTGAACCGGCTCTTCCAGGATCTCTGGAGCAACGACGACGCGCTGAAGAACAAGGTCGCGGCGAACGTGATGGGCGGGAAACAGGCGTGGCTCGAAAACGGCATCCTCGACCTCGGCCTCACCGAAGCGGCCTTCCAGACACGCTCGCTCGTCGAGTGGAAAGCAAAGCTCGCGGCGGGGGTGCCGCCGCAAGCGGAGGCCGCGGCGACGACCTGAGGCGCCGCAGTGTTGCTTCGCCCGGGTTCGGATAGGATGCCGCGCGCGATGGCGGGGCAGAAGGTGATGGCGGGGCAGAAGGGAAGGAGGACGAAGGGCCGCGGCCGGAAGTCGACGACGCCGAGCGTACGCTGGCGTTGGTACGCGCTCGAAGGTGTGGCGCTCGCCGGTGTCGCGCTGGTGCTCGCGGTGGCGAGCCTCGGACAAGCGGCCGATCGCTTTGCGGGGGTCGGGCTCTGGGCGAATCTTCTCCCCTTCGCGGCGGTGACGGTGCTGTTCGGGCTCGGCGTTGCGCTGGCGCTCCGTCAGTGGATCGCGCTCCGTCAGTATCTCGTCGAGTGGGCACCCGTCGCACCGGCGGCAGCCGCGGGGATCCTCGCCGTGGGCGCGGCATGGTGGGCGGCGCAGCCCTCGTTCCAGGTGCACCTGCTGCGACTGCGCACGACGGTCGGCGGGACGGCCGAAGCGGAGCGGATGGCGATCGCGCATCAGGTGTTCGCCGCGTACCGGCGCGCGGACCGGCGCGCACTCTCCCGCATGCTCGAACGTGCGCGACCGTATGAAGCCGACGTCCACGAAGCGGCCGCCGCCTTCGGGGTCGACCCGGAAGTGTTGATGGGGGTCGGTGCGGCGGAGTCGTCGTTCGATCCGCGCGACAGCGCCGACGGCGGACGTGGCCTCTTTCAAATCACGACGCCGCCGGCGGATGCCGTGGCGGCGGTGCGGCATCGGCTCGGCGTCGCGAAGCCGAATCCCGCCGACCCGAAGCAGAACGCCTGGCTCGCGGCCGCTACGCTGCAGCGCTACCTCACCGACATGGGAGGCGACCTCTTCCTCGGTCTCCTCGCCTACAACATCGGACCGCAGAACGGCGGGCTGCGCTCGATCATGGCGCAGTATGGCGCGCGCGACTTTGTGACGATCCAACCGTATCTGCAGCTGCTGCCGCGCGATTACCCGGTCCGGGTGCTGTCGGCGGCGCTCGCCTATCGCCTGTGGCGCACCGATGCCGCGCTGCCCGCGTACGAGGTCGGCGACAACGCGGTCCGGATCCAACGCATCGGTGTGCCCGGACTCTGATCGTCGCGCTCGGGCAAAAATGCCGAGTCAGCATCATGACTTGGCTTCCCGGCGAGCGCCCGCCATGGCGAGCGCAGGCGCAGATTTTCTCTTGTTCGACAAAGGTATCCCTGTAGAATTGCGCACAGCTTCGCTGTGCATTCTCGCTGAACCGGAGGTTTCCCCACGATGAGCCAGATTCTCACTTCCATCCTGCGCCGCTCTTTGCTCGCCCTGTGTCTTGCCTGCTGTACCTTCGGCACGTCGACAGCGTTCGCCGTCTGCGGGGACCCCATCGTCGACCCCGAAGAGCAATGTGATGGCGGCGAGTGCTGCAACCCCGATTGCACGTTCGGCGAAGCGGGCAGCACCTGCGCCGACGACGGCTTCGCCTGCACCCAAGATCAGTGCAACGGTGCCGGCGTGTGTGCGCATGCGGCCGCCCCACTCAACACCTGCTTGGTCGCGCCGAAGGGCAAGCTGCAGATCATCAACGACGCCAACGACAGCAAGGACAAGCTCATCCTGCAGATGCAGAACGCCCCGGGCGTTTCGCCCGCCGACTTCGGCGACCCGACGACCACCGACGCGTACCACGCGTGCCTCTTCAGCTACGATGGATTGCTGATGGAAGCAGCCGTCGGACCAGGTGGGTTGTGCAGCGGGAAGCCGTGCTGGGCCGAGACCTCGACTGGCTTCACGTACAAAGACAAGACGGCTAGCCAGAACGGCGTCACGCTGCTCTCCCTGAAAGCGAGCGCGAAGCCCAAGACGAAGATCAACGCGCAGGGCAAAGGCGCCGCGCTTCCCAATGCGCCGCTGCCGTTCCCGAACGGCGTCATGGCGCAGGTGGTGAACGAGCAGACCGGCCAGTGCTTCGAGACCTACTTCCTCGAGCCGACGGCCGTGAAGAAAAACACCGCCACGCGCTACGACGCCAAGGCCGCGGCGCCGGGTTTCGAGATCCCAGGGCTCGCCGAGGTGGTTCGCCAGGACGATCCCGCCGAGGCTCCACCGTCGGTCGACGAGGGCGGCCCGCGTGTCGGCCCCGACCCGACGAAGGTCTACGTCCAGTCGCTGACCTACGGCGGCACCGGCTGCCTGGACGGCACCGTCGGCTTGTCCGTCTCGGACAACCGCGAAAGCTTCACGCTGATCTACGACGACTTCGTCGCTTCGAAGGGTCCATCCGTCCCGGTCTCCGAGGCCTCGAAGAGCTGTCAGGTCAACGTGAACCTCCACATTCCGCAGGGCTGGCAGTACAGCATCGCGACCATCGAGCATCGCGGCTACGTCCAGCTCCCGAAGAAGATGAAAGCGTCGCAAGAGACGACATACTACTTCCAGGGTGACGGCGACTTCGCCTCTGCCGACTCGTCGTACGCCGGTCCGGTGGCGCGCGACTACCTGATTCGCGACACCCTACCGTTCAGCAGCGTCTCGTGGTCGAGCTGCAATACCGTTCGTCCGCTCAACATCACGACGGAGCTCAACCTCAAGGGTGGAACGGAGCCTGGGCAGATCACCAACGACAGCACGGAAGGTCGCATCGAGTTCGTGCTCGGCATCGTCTGGAAGCCTTGCTGAGCGCAGGGCAGAGGGCTGGCTCAGGCCTCGAACTGCACGGTCACGTCCCACGTGGTCGCCAGCCAGCCGAGTAAAGACGACTCGTGCTGGTCGATCACGTCGGGTAGCGCGGCTTCCAGCACGGTTCCATAGATGAGCTCTCGGGCTTCCTGGCGCTGAATGGTGCCGAGGAAGTCCTTGAGCTTGGCTTCGTCGGGGAAACGCTCGTCGGCCTCGTCGATGAGCGCGTGGTAGGTCTCGTCGCCGAGCGTTCCTGCGAGGCGGACGACGAACGATTCTTCCTCCTCCGAGACCGAAGCGTCGCTCGCGACCACGACCTCGACCAACGCCACCAGCGCGAGTTGCTCGTCGTGGCTCAGCTCCGAAAGCTCCATGATGCCTCCCCCTTCAACCGTGGTAATAGCGCGCCTCGAGCACGTTGCCGTCGGGGTCGCGGAAGTAGAAAGCCTGCGGCGCCTGTCCTTGCGCGCCGAATGATTGCTCCATGACGTTCGAAATGCCGACCCCGTTCGCCTCGAGACGCCCGCGCAGCGCATGAAAGTCGCTCTCGGACATCGAGAGACAGACGTGATTCACGCGGTGCCCGGCGCTGGCCTCGGCCCCCGCCATGGCATCGACCATCGGCGCCGCGACGCGTGCCATGAGGTCGAGAATCGCGGACGGGGAGATGCGGACGCTCGGAAACGGGGCCGTGCCAGCTTGGAACTCTGCGACCCTGACCGGGGTCAGCCCGATCACCCGGGTGTAGAAATCGACCGCGCGGAGGGGATCGTCGCTCCAGAGGACGACGTGATCGAGGCTAGCGTTCATCCGGGCTCACTGGCCCCGGCAGCTTGGCGGCTCCTCCGTTCATAGTCCAGCAATTGAGCGGCTGAACGGCCGCCCCGAACTCTATATGCTCTCGTCCCATGGTCGAGATCGCGTTGCTGATTCTTGCCGTCGCCTTCTTCGCGCGGCGCGGACGCGGCAAGGCGGCGGCCCCGGGCGGGTTTCCGGAGCTCCTCAGCGGCGCGGAGTCGGCCGGCATCATCACCGCCGCGCAACGCGAGCAGCTGCTGGCGTACGCGGGCACCCACGCATCCGCGAGCGCGCGGATGGGCGGTGCCGCCTGGCTCGGCGTATTCGCGGGACTGTTCGTCGTGGCGGGCGTCGCGCTCTTGATCGCACGCAACTGGGAGCAACTAGGCCCCGCCGTGCGTGTCGGGGCGTACCTGATGGTCCTCGCGGCGACCGGCTTCGCGGCCATCCGAGCCCGCGAGCGCGCCGTCGCCCTCAGTGTCCCGCTCGAGCTCCTGTGGTTCTTCCTGCCGCTCCTCGGCATCGGATTGTACGGGCAGACGTTCCAGCTCTCGGGTGACACGATTGCGCCGTTTCTGACGTGGCTCGCGCTCACGGCGCCCGTCGCGTGGCTGAGTCTCCGACCCGCCGTCGCGACGCTCCACACCTTCGCCATGGTGGCCGTGCTGTTCTCCGGCAACTTTCTCGTCGAGCCGGCCAGCGCGCTGCTGGGTGGGGGCATGGTGGGGCCACCGAGCATGCTGACCATCACCGAGCAGGGCGCCGCGCCCTCGGCGTGGCTGCTATCGATCGGATTGCTCGCGTGCATCGTCGTGCAGAGCCTCCGCCTGCTGCCGCGCGCGCATCGCCATCACTGCGTCGGGGTGGTGATGACCTGGCTCTTCGCGATCCTCCTGGCACCGACGCCCCTCAGGATTCATCACGAGGGCTGGATCGTCGTGGCCGCACTGGCGCTGGCGACGCTCTGGATCGTCGTCTTGCTCGCGCTCGACACGAGCGTGGAGGAACGCGGGACGAGCATGTGTGTGTGGCTGGGCCTGATCTACAGCCTGACCTTCACGTGGCACATGGATCGCGCGCCGACGGGATCGATGACGACGGGCGGCGTTTCGCTGCTGCTCGCCGCGGTGCTCGCCGCCGTGGGGGGCGCGCTGGTCCTGCCGGCCACGCGCCTCAGCCCGCGCCGCAGCTGGGCGCACGCCGCGCGCGCCGTGCTGGTCGCACCGCTGCTCGTGGCACTGCTCTATTTCGTCGGAGACTTTGGGCCGGTGTGGAACGCCGCGCTCGTGATGAACGGGCTGCTGCTGACGATCGCCGTCGGCAGCATGTGGCACGGCTCGATCGTGCACGAGCCGGCGCAGGTGAACCTGGGTGTCGTCGTGCTGGTGGCGCTCCTCATCACGCGCTTTCTCGATCTGTTCGGCTCGATGCTGCGGAGTGGAATCGGCTTCATCATCGCGGGCCTCGCGCTGGCAGCGCTCTCCTGGGCGCTCGAGCGCACCCGTCGACGGCTCATCGCCGGCACATCCGAGGTGGTGTCGTGACTCGCGGGCTCTACGCCGCGCTGGCCCTCCAGCTGATCTTCTTCGCCGGGTGGGGCGGGCGCCTGCTGACGTCACATCGCGATGTCGGTGTCGTCTGGCTCGCGACCGAGCCGGTCGACCCACGGGATCTTCTCAGCGGCAACTACGTCGCGCTGCGCTACGGAATCGCGCGGACCTACTGCGACCGCGCGGATGGCGCGAACGAAAATTTGGCGATCCCGGTCTGGGTGCAGCTCGTCCCGAACGGGGACCAGGTACCGACGGCCGAAACCATGGCGACGCTCTCCAGCGCCATCGCCTGTCGCACCACGCCGCCCAATCTCGACGACGGCACCACCTGGATCATGGGCCGGCTCGAGCCGGGGGGCGATCACATCACCTTCGGCATCGAGCGCATGTTCGTCGGCGAGGACAACCCGCTCCGGACCGCGACCAGTGGCAGTGTGATCGCCAAGGTCGCCATCAACGACACATTCGAGCCGCGTCTGCTCGGCCTCATGACCATCCGGAAGGAAATCGCCCCATGATGCCTCGGATGACGACGGTCGCCCTCGCCGTGAGTCTCGGTGCCGCATCGCTTTCCTGTGCGGCACCACCGCCGCATCCGGCCGCCCCAACCCCGACCGGACGGGTGCGCGAGCCCGCGGTAGCCACGCCTCGCGACGACCTCGCGCAGTTGGCGGGACGCAATTGGGTGCTCCGGGAGTGGCGCGCGGGTGAGACCTTCGTCGGCACGCCGGTCGTGACGTTCAGCTATGCCGAAGGGCGCGTGAATGGCCGGAGCGGCTGCAACCGCTACAACGCGGCGGCGCGAACGGGGCAGGCGGGCACGCTGACGATGGGTCCGGTCGCTGGGACGCGCATGGCGTGCTCAGCCGCGGTGATGGCGGTCGAGTCGCGCTTCCTCGCGGCCCTCGGCCGGGTCGAACGTTGGGCGCTCGTGCCGAGCGGCCACCTCGAGCTCGGGTACAAAAGCGAGCAGGGTGCTGCGACGCTCACGTTCTCGGAAGTAACCGCGCGCCGTAGCAAATGAGTCCGCTCAGGGCTTCAAGACGCAGATCATCGCCTTCGCCGTCACGCGGCACGTGTCGATGCTGCCGATACGATCGATCCCGAGCCCGGCGACCGCCGGATCGCTCGTGATCCGTGTGACGAGCGGAGGTGCGAAGGGCTCCGTCAGCGTCAGCGACTGGATGCGGATCGCGACGCGAACTTGGCCCGGCTTCGCCCGCAGGGGATTGAAGCGTGCAGTGCGGCGACCGTCGGGGCTCTTGCAGCTGACGCGGCCGTTCTTGAAACTCGTGCAGTCGGCGGCGGTGAACACAATGGTCTGATCGAGCATCAGGCTATCGACGACCTGAACCTCGAAGCCCAGTGCCGGCGTGAACGTTCCGGGCGTCACGGGGATCTCGCCCTTCACCTGAATCTCACCCTTCTGGTTGGCACCGGCACGCACGCGGGCGCGCTTCAGTTCGATCGTGCCGTCGCTGTCGTCGCAGGCATCGCCGAGACCGTCGCCGTCGAGATCCCTCTGATCCGGATTCACGACGGCCGGGCAATTGTCGACGTCGTCGCACTCGCCATCGCCGTCGGCATCACCAGCGTTGCACGGACCTCCCGGGGTCACGGTTGCAACGGGGGTGCTCACCGAGGTCGGCGTGGCCGGCGGCGGCGTTGCGGTCAGAACGGGAGTTCCGGTCGGGGTGACCGACGGGGTCACGGTCGCGGTGACGGTCGCGGTTGCTGTCGTCGTGGCCGTCACCGCCGCAGTCTCGGTCGGGCTCGGGGACGCCGTGGTCGTTGCGGTGGGGGTCGGAGTGAGCGTCGCGGTCGGGGTGGTCGTCGCCGTGGCAGTGATGGCGGGCGTCGACGTCGCGGTCGGTGTCGCGGTCAGCGTGGCGGTCGGAGTGCTGGTGGTCGTCGCGGTTACCGTCGCCGCGGGCGTCGTAGTGGTCGTGGCCGTCGGCGTCACGGTCACCGTAGCCGTGACCGTTGGGGTCGCGGTGAGGAGAGGCGTGCTGGTCGCCGTTGCGGTCGTCGCCGGTGTCGTCGTGGCGGTTGCCGTCGTAGCGGGCGTGCTCGTGACGGTTGCCGTCGCGGTCAGGGTCGGGGTGGCGGTCACCGTTGGCGTCGCCGTGAGAAGCGGAGTGCTCGTGACCGTGGGCGTCGCGGTGACCGTGCTCGCCGGCGTCACGGTGGCCGTCTGGGTCGGCAATGGCGTGGCGGTGGCGGTCGTCGTCGGCAGGGGCGTCTGCGTGGCCGTCGGCTGAATGATCGTAACGGTCGGGGTCGTGCCGACGGTCGTGGTGACCGTCGGCGTGGCCGTGACCGTCGAGGTCGCGGTCTGCGTGACGGTTGGGGTCGCCGTCCGGGTAGGCGTCGGGGTGCGCGTGGCCGTCTTGGTCGGCGTCGGCGTCGGCGTGACGCAGAGAAACTGGTCGCAGGTGGCGTTGCAGCAAGCGCCGTCGGCGCCCGCACCCTTGTCACAGGCCTCGCCGAGCTGACGAACGTTGTCGCCGCAAACCGGGCAGTTCGCGTATG
>JBDSJB010000465.1:0-3134 GCA_039917665.1 Binatia bacterium | reverse complement strand
TCAACATGGCGAACGCCAGCTACACGAAGGTCGCGTGTGGCTTTGCGGTCATGCCCGACGGGCGCGTCTGGGCGATCCAGGATTTTCAGTAGTCGCCGCTGCGCCCGGGCGCGCAACAATAGAGCCCGCGCTCATCGGAGCAGCAGCCTTCGTTCTCGGCGCAACAGACGGTGGCTCCGCCGCGTGAGCACGTGGTGGCGCGGTCACCGCACGGGCCGGCGCCGCCGGGCGTGCGGTCGCGATAGTCCTGGTGCTGATCGTCGTAGCCCCGGCTGTCGCAGCAGTAGGGACCTCCGGTACCGTCGTCACAGCAGGCGCCACTCGGACAGCAGATCGAGCGTTTGCCGGCGCGACAGTAATCGTAGCGCTCGGGACACAGGCGCGAGTAGTCGTTCCGGAGGAGGATGTTCAGCGTATCGACGGGACCGGGCGGGTAGGGGGAAACGCCGCCGCGCGGCGTGTTGTAGCACCCGGAGAACAACAGCACTGCGATCGTGAGCCTGAGCCATCGTTGCATGAGATCTCTCCTCCGGCGCGCGCGGCGCGGCTAGCCGCACTTGCGGCGCTTCGACGATAGCGATGCGCGTTGCCCTAGGCTAGCCGAGGGGCGCGCCCTTACGCCGCCGCGATCCGATACCCCGCACGTGGGAAGTGGAGCGCGATCGCCCCACACTCCTCGTCGTGACGCAGGATGACGACCTCGTCGACGTCGAGCGCGATCACTTCGCCCTCGAAGCGGCTCTGCGGCAGGTCGTCGGAGGAGATCGCCACCTTCGTGCCTGGGCTCAGGCCGTTCGGATCGTGGTCGTCGGCGCGCCGTGGCGTCGCGGGCTCCGCGGCTTTGGCGACGGCGAGCGCGGCCTCGGGCGTCATCTCTTCTCGCTTGCCCTGACCCATGCCGTCGATCGCGGCGAGCCAGCGTTGCACCCCCGGAAGCTGCGCCAGCATCGCCCCCGCATCGGGCGTGTTCCGAGCGAACCAGAGCACGTGGTAGACCGACGCGTCCGCGACGCTGAACGTGTCGCCGAGCAGGAAGCCGCCGTGCGCGAGCGTGCGATCGAGCCCGGCGAGGAAAACGCGCAGCTCGTTCTTCAGATCCGGCACGAGCGCGGCGAGCGCCGCGGGATCGAGATCGGGGCGCATCTTCTTGCGATCGGCCATGAGCTCCGGCGGCAGCATCGCGCCGAGCGCGGTGAATACCAGCGGCACGGTCGCTCCGAACATGTGCCGGTCCGCCCATTGCGTGATCGAGTCGGCTGCCGCTTCGAGTCCGCGCGGCACGAGCGGCGGGTCCGGAAACAGCGCGTCGAGCTTCTGGGCGATCAGGCGTGTGTCGCACCAGATGTCGGCGCCGATCTGCATGACGGGGATGCGCCGGTAGGCGCCCGTCATCGGCGTGAGCTGCGGCCGCGGGAGCCACATGGATTGTGTGACGGCACGCCACGGCGCGTTTTTGAAGGCGAGGATCTTTCGGATCTTCTCCGAGAACGGCGACATGTCGTACTGGTGCAAGATCACCGCGGTGGCGTCGCTCATGGGTGTCCCTTTCGTGCGTGAGGTGGCGGAGGAGTACAGCGGATCGTTGGGTGGAGCCAGACCCCACGCTGCGTTTACAGCGTTCGGACGCACGGCTAGGGTGCCGGCGTCGCGTACCCCACCACGATACGAGCGAGGTCAGCGTGAAGACGGAAGAGCAGAGCGGTCTCGACTACGTTCCCGAGTATCTCCCCGAGGCCAACAAGGCGCGCTTGCGCGCGTTGACACACGAGTCGCCCTCCGAGCCGGCGCCACTCGAAGTGGACGAGTACCTGATCCGTCACTGGTGCGAGACGCTCGAGGACGGCAACCCGCTCTATCTGGACCGGGACTATGCCCGTTCGCTCGGTTTCGACGGATTGGTGGCGCCGATCGGCTCGGTGATGACGACGTTCGCCATGCCGCTCCGCTGGCCCTGGCCGCCGGCCGAGCGTGCGCCCGCGCGTCACATTCATTTCGAAGTGAAGGAGCTCCTCGATCTCCCGGTTGGCATCATCCAGAACATCGAGATCGAGAGCGGCGTGCCGTTGCAGGTCGGCGACCGCGTGAGCGTGAGCCAGCGCCTGGTGTCCGTTTCACCGTGGAAGAAGACGCGTCTCGGCGAGGGGCATTTCTGGACGATGGATCGCCTCTACCGCAATGAGAACGCCGAGCTCGTCCTGCGCGAACGGATGAGCGCGTTCGGCTACGGACGCACCGAAACGCCCGTCGGCGCCGCGGGCCCCGGCGGAGGCTGGAGCCCGGCCGTCGAAGAGATGATCGCCGGCGAGCGCAGCGGGTACCGCCCGCCCGCGCCACGCGACCTCTGCTACGAGGACGTCACCGAGGGCGACGAGCTTCCGAAGCTCGTGATGCCGATCACGTTCACCCGCTGCGTCTACCTCGCGTCGGCCACCCGCGACTTCTCGCCCCAGCACTCGAACCGCGACTACGCGCGCGAGCGATCGAAGACCAAGGACGTGTTCGTCAATACGCCGTTCAACCTCGGCATGATCAGCCGCTTCTTGACGGACTGGACGGGCCCACGCGGCGTCGTGCGCCGCATCCGCATGGCGATGCAGGACAACGTGTGCGCCGGCGACGACATGATCCTGACCGGCCGCGTCACCAAGAAGTACCTCGTCGACGGCCAACCCCACGTCGACGTCGAGGTCACGATCGCCACACAAGACGGCCCAGTCTCCCCCTGCACGACAACGGTCGTGCTGCCATCGCGTTACTAAAAGTCGTCATTTGCCGTGAGGGGGGTGGTCCAGGGGCTGGCGGAGCGCCTCTGCACGCACGTCGCGCTGCCCTGACGTAATGCGGCCGCAGAGGCGACTCCGCAAGCGAGCCCGCGCAGCCCGTCACACTCTTCGCTTCACTCTTCAAGCAGCAGAACGGATCTCCACCTGCAGATGCTTGATGCCGTTGATGAACCCCGACCGCAATCGGTCCGGTTCGCTCACCACCTGAATGTTCGGCAGCCGCTTGAACAGCTCGCGGAACATCACCGTGACTTCACGCCGCGCCAGATGCGCACCGAGACAGAAGTGCGGGCCCGGCCCACCGAAGCCGACGTGGAAGTTCGGATCGCGCTTGACGTCGAAGCGATAGGG
>JBDSJB010000464.1:0-4811 GCA_039917665.1 Binatia bacterium | reverse complement strand
GCTCGCTTCCGCACGCCACCGGCCCGCTCGAGCGCGGCGAGCAGCATGTCCTTCTCATAGGTGGCGAGCTGGTCGTCGAGGTTGCATCCTTCGGCGAAGACCGGTGCGGCGGGAGTTTCGGGCTCCGCCGCGGTCGCCGGCGAGTCGTGCTGGGCCGTCAAATGCGCGGGCAGATCCTGTTCGGTCAGCGCGTCGCCCTCGCAGAGCGTGATCGCGTGATCGATGATGTTCTCGAGCTCCCGGACGTTGCCGGGGTAGCTGTAGTTGCAGAGCGTCCGGAGCGTTCGCGGCGATACGCGCTCGACGGTCTTGCCGTGGCGCTCGGAGCAAGTCCGCAGCAAGTGCACCAGCACGAGCGGAATGTCCTCCGGCCGGGCGCGCAGCGACGGCGTCTCGATCCGGATGACGTTCAGACGGTAATAGAGGTCCTCGCGGAACTTGCCTTCGGCGACCTGGCGCTCGAGGTCGCGATTGGTCGCGGCGACCACCCGCACGTCGACGTTGATCGCCGCGGTGCCGCCGACGGGGACGATCTGCCGGTCTTGCAACACGCGCAGCAAACGCACCTGCATCGCGAGCGGCAGCTCGCCGATTTCGTCGAGAAAGATGGTGCCACGGTGCGCTTGGCGGAACAGGCCCGGCCGGTCCGCGACGGCGCCCGTGAAGGCGCCGCGGACGTGCCCGAAGAGCTCGCTCTCGATCAGCGTATCGGGGATCGCACCGCAGTTGACGGGGACGAAGTCGCGCCCGGCGCGCTGGCTGCGGTTGTGGAGCGCGCGCGCGACGAGTTCCTTGCCGGTGCCGCTCTCGCCGGTGATGAGCACGGTCGAATCACTCGGCGCGACCTTTGCGATGAGGCTGAAGACGCGCCGCATGGGCTCGCTTTCGCCGACCAGCCCTTCGAAGATGGTGAGGGCGTTTTCGCTGTGTGTCCGCACCGTGTCGGCGTAGGCTTCGAGCTGCTCCTGCTCGCGGAGCCGCGCTTCCAGATCGCGGACGGTGGTGACGTCCTGGATGACGTAGATTCGGCCGATCGCGTGGTGGAACGTATCCGTCACGGTGCCGACCTTCACGCGCAGATGGCGTTGGCTCTCGCCGGCGTCGCCGAGCGCGAGATCGCTCGCGTCGCGGTCGGGTTCGAGCGCGCTGGCCCCGGGAAGCAGCGTGTCGAGCGTCGGGCCCGCGCCGCCGTTCGGCAGGCCGAGGATCTCGGCGGCCGTCGGATTGGCGGAGATCACGCGTCCGCTGCCGTCCGTCACGACGAGCCCATTGTCGACGGCGTTCGCCACCAGCTGCTGAAGGACCTCGATCCGTCCGAGATCCTCTTGCCGGGCGGCGAGCATGCCCTCGGCGACGGCGAGCTGCGCCGTGAGATAGCGGGCGAGGCCTGCGATCGCGAAGAAGGAGAGGATGATCGTGCTGTGGCTGACCGCGTGGGGCGCGAGGGCCATCTCACCCGGCGCGCTCGTCACGAGCGCGGCCATGAGCGTGCCGTAGATGATCGCGGCGGCGCCGGCCGTCGCGGTCGTGCCGCGGCCGAGACCCAATAGCGCCGTATTCAGAATGACGACGTTGTAGAGGACGGCGAGCGGACTCATGAGTCCGCCGGTCGCGAGAATCACGAGCGAGACCAGCACGAGATCGACGGCGACTTGCACGCCGGCGAACAGCGGGAGTCGGCGCATGCGCGGCAGCACCATCGCCGAGATCGCCGTCACGCCGTAGCCGACGGCGATCAGGCCGAGTCGCGGGTCGGGCCCCGCCGCTGTCTGCGGCCCGTATACCCATGCGGCTACGACGAGGAACAGCGTCACGAGCGCGGTGCGGACGAGCAGGAACCAGCCAAGCCGGTGCCGCAACGCGGTGTCGTGTGCGACGGGACGCTGCGATCCCGGCCGGTACTCGATGGCCGGACGCACCGCTCCCCCCGAGCCTACCCGGCCCTCTTCGGCGGCGACGGCCCCCATCTCAGGTGAGAACCGAGCCGAGCTTGAAGATCGGGAGATACATCGAGACGACCAGGCCGCCGATCAAGCCGCCGAGGAGCAGGATGACCATCGGCTCCATCAAGGCGGTCAGGTTGTTGACGGCGTTGTCGACCTCGTCTTCGTAGAAGTCGGCGATCTTCTGCAGCATCTGATCGAGTGCGCCGGTGGTCTCGCCGACCGCGATCATGTGACAGACCATCGGCGGAAAGACTTTGCTCTCGATCAGCGGCTCGGCGATCGTCTTGCCTTCGCTGATGCTGGAGCGCGTCGCGTAGATCGCCTCTTCGATGATCTTGTTGCCGGCCGTCCGGCCAGTGATCGTGAGCGCGTCGAGGATGGGCACGCCCGAGGACACCAGCGTACCGAGCGTCCGTGCGAAACGAGCAATCGCGGTCTTCCGGATCAGATCGCCGAAGACGGGTACGCGGAGGCCGATCTTGTCGAGGTAGTAACGGCCTTTGTCGGTGCGCGAGGTATAGACGAAGGCGCCGATCGTCCCGAGGATGCCGCCGATGATCAGCCAGAAGTTGTTGATGGTGAAGTTCGAGAGGTTGATGACGAATTGCGTCGGTGCGGGCAGGGCCTGGCCGAAGCTGTTGAAGAGATCGGCGAAGACCGGGATCACGTAGACGAGCAGGATGCCGGTCACCAGGACGGCGGCCGAGACGATGCACGCCGGATAGATCATCGCGCCTTTGATCTTGCTCTTCAGGCGGACGATCTTTTCCATGTACGACGCGAGCCGGTTCAAGATCGTGTCGAGAATACCGCCGACCTCACCGGCCGCGACCATGTTGGCGTAGAGGTCGGAGAACACCTTCGGGTGCTTCTTCAGCGCGGCGGCGAACGTCGAGCCGGCTTCGACCTCTTCCTTGACCGCTTTGATGGTCTTGCAGAGGACCTTGCTGTCGGATTGCTGCGAGAGGATGTCGAGGCACTGCACGAGCGGCAGGCCGGCGTCGATCATGGTCGCGAACTGCCGGGTGAAGATCACGATGTCGTGCTGCTTCACCGGCGAGCCGAACGAAGGGATGTTGATCTCGCGATCGAAGCCCTTGCCCTTCTCCTTGATCTTCTCGGGCTGAGGATTGATCCGCTGGGTGCGAAGACGGGTGATGACCGCTTGGCGGGTCATCGCCTCCATCTCGCCGCGCATGGTCTCGCCGTTTGGTCCGACCCCGACCCATTTGAACATTGGCATGGTGATTCTCCTCTAGTGCCGCGCCATCGGACGGACTTTGCTGTCGACGACCCCGGCGTTCTGACCGAGCATGTTCTTCAGCTCTTCGGGCTCGGTCGCGTGGCCGATGGCCTCGTCGGTGGTCACGAGTCGGCGCTGGTGCAGGTCGAGGAGCGCTTGGCTCATGGTCTGCATGCCGAACTTCTGCTGACCGACCTGCATCTGCGAGTAGATCTGGTGGACCTTGGCTTCGCGGATCAGGTTCCGGATGGCGGCGTTCGGCAGCATGATCTCGGCGGCGAGGCAGCGTCCGCGGCCGTCGGCGCGCGGCAGGAGCTGCTGCGAGATGACGCCGTGGAGCACGAGCGACAGCTGCGCGCGCACCTGCTCTTGCTGGTGCGGCGGGAAGACGTCGATGACGCGGTTGATGGTCTGCACGGCGCAGTTGGTGTGCAGCGTCGAGAAGACCAAGTGACCAGTCTCCGCCACGACGAGTGCCGCCTCGATGGTCTCGAGGTCGCGCATTTCGCCGATCAGCACGATGTCGGGATCCTGCCGGAGCACGTGCTTCAACGCGGGCGCGAAGCCGTGCGTGTCGGCGAAGACCTCGCGCTGATTGATCATCGCGCGCTTGTGGCTGTGGACGAACTCGATCGGGTCTTCGACGGTGATGATGTGCTCGGGGCGCGTCGTGTTGATCTTGTCGATGATGGCGGCGAGCGTGGTCGACTTGCCGGAGCCGGTGGGGCCGGTCACGAGCACGAGGCCACGCGGCAGGCTCGCCATCTCCATGACCGAGCGCGGCAGGCCGAGCTTCTCGAGCGGCGGAATCTCGTAGGGAATGGCGCGGAAGGCGCCGCCGACGGCGCCCTTTTGGTTGTACAAGTTGCCGCGGAAGCGGCAGACGCCCTTGGCGGCGAACGAGAAGTCGAGCTCGCTCTCTTCCTCGAACTTCTTCTTCTGCGACTCGGTGAGGATGCTGTAGCAGAGCTGGCGTGTGTCGGTCGCCGTGAGCGGTGGATAGGACAGCGGCCGGAGCTCGCCGTGCACCCGGATGAGGGGCGGGCTGTCCTGCGTCACGTGCAGGTCGGACGCGCCCGCTTCGAGCATCAGTTGAAGGAAGTCTTGGATGTTCACCATGGGCACGGTCCTCCGCGAGCTATTGCAGGGAGCAAGCGACATGCCGCGGCGGAGCATCGGTGCACGGCGCCGTCGCAGTCGTGACGCTGGCCTTCCGCCGTGCTGCGACGGGCAGTTAGCGTCGTGATGCTCAGCCCGAGTGCGAGTCGGGCATGGTAATGCGCAGCACTTCTTCGACGGTCGTCACGCCTTCGGCGATCTTGTTGATGCCGCTCCGTCGAAGCGTGCACATGCCGGAGTTGATGGCGGTGCGTTTCACCTCGGCCGTCGACGCGCCGGCGAGCACGGCCTCGCGAATCGCGTCGCCCATCGGCATGACTTCGTACAGCGCGAGGCGTCCCTTGTAGCCCGTGCCGTTGCAGTTCCCGCAGCCGATGCCCTGATAGCAAATCACGTCCTGTGCGATCTCGGGGGAGAAGCCGATGTCGATCAGCGCTTCCGGCATCATCGGCGACTCTTCCTTGCAGCCGCTGCAGATCACGCGCACGAGACGTTGGGCCATG
>JBDSJB010000463.1:0-4529 GCA_039917665.1 Binatia bacterium | reverse complement strand
ATCAGAATGGCTTCGAGCTGGTGCAGAACACCGCGGATCGCCGTGAACACCGTCGGGTCGTGCGGCGCCACCTCGCCGAGGGTGTTGTTGACGAGACAGCCGCGCCGACCGGCAGCGCTCCGCGCGTGCTTCACCATCGTCGCGAGCGTCTGCTCGATCGCGGGTCGGCTGGCATCCGGCTGCAGCAACGGCGCGATCAACCCCGCCATGCCCGACTCGGCATAGCGCTGGATCGCCGTCAGCAGCAGATCACGCTTGGTCCCGAAGGCCTCGTAGAAGCTGCTCTTGCTGAGGTGCATCGCGTCGAGCAGATCGTTCAGGGACGTGGACTGGTAGCCGCGGCGCCAGAACACCTGCATCGCCTGCTCGAGGACCTCGTCTTCGTCGAATTCGCGGGTACGTGCCATGGCTTTCTGGACTGGACGGTCCAGAAATGCGCGAGCGGCATCGTTGAGTCAACCCGGGTCGCGAAACGACCCGGTTATGCGTTCCGGACGGTCACGCCGCCGTCGACGACGAGATACGCGCCCGTCGTGAACGACGCGGCCGGGAGCACGAGCCCGAGCGTCGCGTGGGCGACCTCTTCCGGGTCGCCGTAGCGTCCGAGGATCGTCCGCCGGCGGGCGAATTCCTTCTTCTGCTCCTCGGGAATCGCGTCGGTGATGCCGGTGCGGATCGGGCCGGGACAAATCGCGTTGACGGTGATGCCCTCGCGGCCGAGCTCGACGGCGAGCGCGCGCGTCAGGCCGATCACGCCGTGCTTGGCTGCTGTGTAGGCGCTCGCGAAGCGGGTCGCGCCGAGACCCTCCGTCGACGAGACGTTGACGATGCGCGCGGCGTCCGACTTGCGGAGATACGGAAGCGCAGCCCGCACCGTTCGCGTGTGCGACGTGAGCAGGATGTCGATCGACGTCGCCCAGAGCTGCTCGAAGTCGGGATCCTCGATGGCCGTCATGAGCGCGACCCCGGCATTGTTGATGAGGATGTCGAGGCGGCCGAAGCGCGCCGCGGCCTCGTCGACGACCTGCTTCACGCGCGCACCGTCGGTCACGTCCATCGCCCAGCCGTGGGCACTGCCGCCGGCATCGGTGATCTCCCGGACGACCACGTCGACGGCTTCTGCCGAACGATCCGTCACCGCGACGTGCGCGCCTTCATCGGCAAAGAGGTGCGCGGTGGCGCGTCCCATACCGCTCGCGGCACCGGTGATGAGGGCGCCGCGACCGGCGATCGAGCGGCTGAGCTTGCTGAGACGGGGCATCGGATCCTCGTGGACGGCGGGTTACCAACGCTCGCCGAACGGCCGTATCTGTACGTCGAACGACCAGGCCGCGCGCGGCTGGTGGGCGACGTGCCAGCATTCGTCGGCGATGGCGTCGGGAGTGATGAAAAAGTCGTCGGGCTTGTCGGCGTGCATCTGGCGGGTCCACGCGAGGTCGATGACGGCGTCGATGGTGACGTAGGCCACGTGCACGCCGCGCGGCCAGAGGCTCCGTGCCATCGACTCGGCGAGAATGCGCTGCGCCGCCTTGCTCGGCGCGAAGCCGGCGAAGTTGGCGACGCCCCGATGCGCCGACGTGTTGCCCGTGCAGAGGATCGTGCCCTGCCCCGCGTCGACCATGGCCGGCGCGACTGCGCGCGCCAGCGTGAGCAGCGCCATCGTGTTGATCTCGAAGTTCTGACGCAGCACCGCCGGGTCGATCATCTGGAAGTCGCCGAAGGCGCCGCCGACGGCGTTGTGGATCACGACCTGCGGCGGGCCGAGATCGCGCGCGATGGCCGCACACGTCGCCGTGAGCGCCGCCTCGTCGGTCACGTCGCAGGGAAAAGCCCGCGCGTTGGGGAGCTCGCGCGCGAGCTCGGCAAGGCGTGCCTCGTCGCGAGCGAGCATCGCAACGCGATAGCCGCCGCCCGCGAAGCGGCGGGCGAGCGCCGCACCCGTCCCGGGACCGACGCCCGTCACCAGACAAACCTTGTCACTCACGCGGCCTCCCGAACCCAGATGCGGGCCTTCTCGCGCCGCATCAGCGCGGCGAGCGACCATACATCGATACGCCAAGGGGTCAGCTTCAAGACGCCGAAGGCGGGTGCCGTCGCGTCCCCTTCGAAGAAGAGCGCCGGATCGTATCCGAGCGGCGGCGGCGTCGACTTGAAGAGGTCCCAGACGTGCTGCCTGGTCGGCGCGTCGTCGCACCAGTCGGCGCGGCACTGGGCCATGATCGAGTCGTGCGCCTGATCCCAATATGCGACGGCGACCGCCGGGTTGCCGGCGAGATGCTTCGTCTTGAGCGTCCGCCGACCAGTGGCGATCCAACCGGTCGCGCCTTCCCAGATCGGGTGCAGGATGCGCGAGAACGGGCGGCCGTCGGCGTCGACCGTCGTCACGGTGGCCCAGACGACGCGGGTGACGGTGGCCTGAAACTCGGGCTCGATGTCGGCGAAGCTGGCGACGCGCGGCATGGACGGCTTCCGCGGCTCAGCGAATCTCGTGTGACGCGTGGGTGTAGGTGTAGGCCCACGCCTCCACCATCTTCCCGTCGACCGCGACCTCGATCAGGATCCGGCGGAAGAGAAACGGCACGTTCTCATACAGATCGACGCGATCGAGCGTCTCGAGAAACGTCGACGGCCGGAGCCACACGATCTCGCCGTCGAGCCACCCTTCATCGGGTCCGAACACCGCCCCCGGATAGGCCGCCTTCAGGTCGAGCAGCCGTCCGTGCGCCCGCGCCGGCGCCCGCCGCACCACGTCGGCCGCGATCTGATCCTCCGCCGCCTCACCCTTCCGCAGCGTGCCGTAGAGAAAGAGCGGCAGCTCGCGATTCTTGTCTTCCGTGTTGGGATCACCCATGTCCGCACCGTCCGAGAGAAGTGCTGCCCTCCTATCGCTCCCGGCGCGCTGGGTCGAGATGCATGGCGAACCGCATACGCGCGAAGATTTGTTGTGTCAGAACGAATCAATCGTCACCGAATGACCCTCTGAACCTTGCTCACCCGCGTGACCCAAGATAACGCCTCCAGACTTTCTCGCTCTGGAGGTTCCATGCGCCCCTACGCGCTCGTCACCCCGCTGCTCCTGCTCGTTTCGTTGATCACCGTCGCTGGTTGTGCCGTCCGTCGCACGCACGGGCCGGGCAAGCCGATCGGCAACTACGACTACGCCGTCCTCAGCGAGCAGACCTCGCATGAGTACTTCCGCACTGCGAGCCAGGCGCTCGATCGGTCGTTCGTCGTGCTCGACGAGCACGATCGGCGACTCGAGTCGCCGAGTGTCCGCTTGAAAGCGTGTACGGTGGCGGTCGACTGGGCACCAGGCTTCTGGTCCACGTCCGGCTGGGTCGAGGTGAAAGACTACGCGCACGGCACGCCGGTCCTCACGAGTCACATGCGGCGCGGCATGCTTTGGATCGGAGCCCATGCGGACGTGATGGAGGCCATCCAAGACGTCGCCGCTGCGCGCGCGGCCGGACCGGAGCTGCCGCCCGATGCTCGCGATCCGGGGCAAATCGAAGCGCAACCCGAGAACCTCACACGCTCGGCGGCGCAACGGCTCGAAGAATTGAACAACCTGCGAGCTCGAGGGCTCATCAGCGACGCGGAGTACTCGGCGCAGCGGAAGAACATCATCCAGCAGCAGTAGCCCCATTCACGCGACGCCTTGTCGCACTTCGCCCCCCGCGCTACGACGCCCGCATGCGATTCGGGGTGTTTTACGAGCTGCAGATGCCGAAGCCGTGGGACGAGCGGTCGGAGCAGCGGGTGGTGCACGAGGCGCTGGAACAGGTCGCGCTCGCCGATCGCTTGGGCTTCGACTACGCGTGGTGCGTCGAGCACCACTTTCTCGAGGAGTACTCGCATTGCTCGGCGCCCGAGGTGTTTCTCGCGGCGGCGGCGGCGCGGACCCAGTCGATCCGACTCGGGCACGGCATCCGGCAGGTGATCCCGAACTACAATCATCCAGCGCGGACGGCCGAAGGCATCGGGATGCTCGATCTGATCTCCAACGGCCGCGTCGACTTCGGGATCGGCGAGGGCGCGACGCGGCTCGAGCTCGGCGGGTTCAAGATCGCGGCGAAGGAGAAGCGCGCGCTCGCGCTCGAAGCCGGCGCCCAGATCGCCAACATGAT
Source organism: Binatia bacterium (assembly GCA_039917665.1). Classification (GTDB taxonomy): domain Bacteria; phylum Desulfobacterota; class Binatia; order UTPRO1; family UTPRO1; genus UTPRO1. The sequence continues at coordinate 402 of JBDSJB010000463.1, read as the reverse complement.
GGTGCTCGACCCCTACCCGGGATTCGAGGGCGCGGGATTCTCGATGCCGTGTCGGAACGTCATCCCGAAGCCGATCCAGAAGCCACACCCGCCCATGTGGATGGCGTGCACCAACCGCGACACGATCCGGGTGGCAGCGAAGAACGGGCTCGGGGCGCTGGCGTTCGCGTTCGTCGACCCAGACGAGGCGCGGGCGTGGAGCGCCATCTACTACGACACGATCAAGAGCGAGGAGTGCGTCCCGCTCGGCCACACCGTCAACGCCAACCTCGCAACGGTGTCGGCGTTCTCGATTCACCCCGACCGGGCGGAGGCGATCCGGCGCGGCCAGGAAGGCTTCGAGTTCTTCTTCTTCGCGATCAACGCGCTCGTGGCCCACGACGCACGGCCGGGCCGCTCGCA
>JBDSJB010000462.1:0-8548 GCA_039917665.1 Binatia bacterium | reverse complement strand
GGTGCGCGCGACCAACACGGGCATCTCGGCGGTGATCGATGCCACGGGAACGGTGACCGCGAGCGCCGGCGTCGACGCGCGTGCGACGCTCGTCGAGACGATCGTGCCCGAGCGCGACGTCACGACGTTGGTCGTGCGCTTCGGTGAGTGGATCAATGCCGTTGCGGCACTCTTGTCAGCGGGGATTCTCGTGGTGACGCGCGTCCAGCGACGCAATCAGGGAAGGGCGTCAACCTCGTATCCTCAGCACTAAGGGTTTCCCGGTACGCTGCTAAGGGTGCCCATGTTCCGTTCCGCATCACCCATCGACAGGGTTCCGAGCACTCTACTTTTCAATAGGATGGGTCCGTTTCGACGTGCAGAATTGGGTCTGCCGAAGACGTCGGTGGGTAACGGAGGGGACGGCAGGACGTGCGCATTTTCGCCAGAGTTCGCCGTTCCCTGACCCTAGAAGTCGTCCTCGGGATTACCCTGATTGCGGCTGCGGTGCTCTCTGTGATTAGCGTCCTTCAATATCGCAGCACGCGCGCGTGGCTGGCGGCCGTTCAGGAAGAAGAAGCGCGCGACTTCACGACGACACTCGCCGCCGCAGTCGAGGCACTACTCGAACCGGACGGTACGTTGTCGCCGCGTGATCGCGTCGTGAGCGAGCGATTGATCGCCAACGCGATCCGCGGACGCGACGTCGTCGACGTCGCGCTGCTCGATGCGCGGCACGCGGTGCTCGCACACGCGCTTCCCGAGCAGTCGCTACCGCCGACGGTCTGGCCGAGCATCGCCGAAGCCTTCGCGGGCGACCGTGCGATCGTGGCGCGCGATCCGTTCACGATCGTCACGCTCCTCCGGAGCCCCGGCGCGGATGATCTCGCGCCATCGCCCAAGGTCGCCTTGTTCGTGCAGGCCGGGCCATCGTCGGTCGCCGGCTACGTGGCGCGGATGGCGTGGCAGATCGGATTGCTCGCCGCCGGTGTGGCGAGCTTCGGGACACTCGTCGCGCTCGTCATTTTGTCGCGGAAGGTTTTGCGACCGACTCACGCGCTCGTGGCTCAGGCCGAACGGTTGGCAGCCGGCGACCTCTCGGCGCGGAGCGCGTTTTCCGACGATGCCGACGGCAATGAGCTCGTGCGGCTCGGGCAAGCGCTCGACCGGATGGCGGGCCGCATCGCCGGTGATATGCGGCGCCTCCAAGCCAGCGAGGAGGAGTGCCGCGAGGTCGTCGAGCTCGCCGCCGACGGCATTTTCACGGCCGACGAGCACGGCCGCGTCTCAGAGGTGAATCCCGCGGCGTGCGCGCTGATGGGCATGGCCCGCGAGCAGGTCCTCGGAATGCAACTCCTCGACACGGTCCATCCCGACGAGTCGTTGGTCTTGGCCGACCAGGTTTCGCGTCTACGCCCTGGCGACGTCGTCGTTCGGGAATGGCGTTTGCGCCGAGACGCCGACGCGTATCGGACGGTCGAGGTGAGCGCGATCCGCCTCCCTGATGGAAGACTCCAAGGCATCACCCGTGACATCACGAGCCGCAAGCACGCCGAGCACGAGCTGCGCTGGCGCATGCGGCAGCAACGGTCGGTCACGGAGCTCGGGCAACGCGCGCTGGCGCGCCTCGATCTCGAGTCGCTGATGTCCGAGGCCGTCGCGTTGGTGGCGAGCGGGCTCGAGGTGCCGATGGGCCAGGTCCTGGAGGGGGTGCCCGACGCGTCGGAGCTGCGGGTGCGTGCCTCCGTGGGATGGCCGTCGGAGGACGTGGGGGACACACGCGTTGGCGGACCCGGATCGGAGGCGGCGTTCGCGCTCAACGCCGACGCGACCGTCGTCGTCGACGATCTTCGGACGGAGAAGCGCTTTCAGGCGTCGGCACGGAGTGTGGCGGCGGGTGCCGTCAGCAGCCTGAGCGCGGTGATCCGTAGCGGTCAGGACCCCTTCGGCATCCTGACCGTCCATGCGACCGAGCAACGGCACTTCACGGCCGGCGACCTGCACTTCATCGAGACGGCGGCCAACGTCCTCGCGCAGGCGATCGCGCACGCCAAGACGGACGAGGCGCTCCGCTCGAGCGAGCTCCGCTATCGACTCGCGGCGCGGGCGACGCGCGACGCGATGTACGATTGGGACGTCGCCGGCGACCGCCTCTACTGGAGTGAGGGCATGGCGCTGCTCTTCGGTCACATTCCGGGTGCCATCGGTTCCGGGATCTCGTGGTGGCAAGAGTACCTCCATCCCGACGACCGCGACGCGGTCGTGCAGAGCGTGGAAACCACGTTCCGCAATCAAGACCCTGTCTGGCGCGCGCAGTATCGATTCCGGTGCGCCGACGGGAGCTTCAAGCCAGTTCACGATCGTGCCTACGTCGAATACGCCGCCGACGGCACGCCGCTCCGTGCGATCGGCGCGATGTCCGACGTCAGCGAAAAGGAGCGCGCCGAGGCCGACCTGCGTCGGCAGGCGGCGTTCGTACGCCTCGCGCGCGAGGTCGCCGTCGCGGCCAACGGCTCGATCGACGTCGCGCAGACGATCAGCGTGATTCTGCGGCTCGTCTGCGATCACATGCAGTGGCCCGTCGGCCATGCTCTCCTGCTGCAGCGCATAGACCGATTCACCCCAGCGCCGAGCGTGTGGCATCTGACCGATCAGGAGCGCTTTGGCGCGTTGGCGGCGAGCAGCGAAGCGCGGTCCGTCGATCGCGGCGTCGGCCTGATCGGCCACGTCGCTACCCAAGCCGAGCCGACATGGATCACCATCGACACCGCGACGGATTTTCCGCGGCGGGACGCTGCGCGCACCGCCGGGCTCCATGCTGCGGTCGAATTCCCCGTGCTGGTCGGAACGCAGGTGGTTGGCATTCTCGAGTTCTTCTCCGAGAGTAACGCGGGGCCCGAGCACGACGTGATCGAGGTGATCGCGGGGGTGGCGACCCAGCTCGGACGCGTGATCGAGCGCGCGCGCGCGGCCGTCGATCTTCGCGACTACACCGAACGGCTCGAGACGCTGTCGCGCCGTTTGCTTCAGGCTCAGGAGACGGAGCGACGGCACGTCGCGCGCGAGCTGCACGACGAGATCGGCCAGGCGCTCACCGCGCTCAAGTTGAACCTGCAGGCGCTCGGGAACGAGCCCGCGACCGATGGGGGGCGCGCCATGCTCGACGAGAGCATCGCCATTGCCGATCAAGCGTTGCAACAGACCCGGGATTTGTCGTTGAACCTGCGTCCGGCGTTGCTCGACGATCTCGGCCTGATTCCGGCGCTCCGCTGGTACCTCGATCGCCAAGGCCGGCGCGCCGGTTTCGCGACCGAGTTCGAGGCGAACGAGGTCGGCGACGCGGTGCCGTCCGATGTCGCGACGACGTGCTTTCGCATCGCACAAGAGGCGCTCACCAACGTCGCCCGTCACGCGCAGGCGACGAAGGTGAGCATGGCGCTCTCGCGCCGCGGCACCGGGCTCGAGCTCGTCGTACGCGACTCGGGTCGAGGATTCGATCGCGAACGCGCGGCGGCGACGGCGGAGAGGGGCGGGAGTCTCGGAATCCTCAGCATGGGGGAACGCGCCGCGCTCGTTGGCGGCACGCTCACCATCGACTCGGCCGTGGGCCGCGGCACTGTGATTCGTCTGCACCTGCCACTGCCACTGCAATCGGACGCAGCTCCGATGGCGTGAGCTTTCACAACGGGACGGAGTCTCTATGACGTTCAAGATCTTGTTGGCGGATAACCATACGTTGGTGCGGGCCGGCATTCGGGCCCTCCTCGAGCAGATTCCCGACGTGACGGTCGTCGCCGAAGCCGGTGACGGCCGGGAAGCGCTGAAGCTCGTCGATGAGCACCGGCCGAACCTGGTGCTCATGGACATCACGATGCCGGTCATGAACGGACTCGAAGCGACCGGTCGCATCGTGAAGGAGCATCCGCAGACGCGTGTCGTGATGCTGTCCGTGCACAACGACGAGGAGTACGTGCTGCAATCGCTGCGGGCGGGTGCCGTCGGATATCTCCTGAAGGATGCCGGACGCGCCGAGCTCGAGATGGCGGTTGCCGCGATCGCTCGGAACGAAACCTATCTCAGCCCCGCGGTGTCGCGGCACGTCGTTGGGGACTACGTGCGGAGAATTGGGGGTGGCGGCGAGGGTCGGTTGGAAACCTTGACGCCGCGCCAGCGCGAGATTCTGCAACTCATCGCCGAAGGCAAGTCGACGAAAGAGATCGCGAGCATTCTCGACGTCAGCGTGAAGACCGTCGAGACGCATCGTGCGCAGCTCATGGAACGGCTCGACATCCACGATGTCGCCGGCCTCGTGCGCTACGCCATTCGCAACGGCATCGTGACGGCCGACGCCTGACCTCGCGGCAGACTGTCCGGTTTTGGGTCAGGCGAGATAACAGGTCTTCTCAGGCATTTCCCGATTATCGACCCGTGCGGGGCCTTGGTACCCCTGAGCGGGATGGAGAGCGTGGGCGTTCGTGGGGCGGGGGGAGGTCGCGGGGACGGCAGGATTGGTCCATGTGTGGTACCGATCGATTCGCGTCCCCGTTCGACCACGCCGGAGCGCGCCACCGGCTTTCCGTTTCTCGTCGGTGAGCATCCGCTGATCGAGAAGGTGCAGGCGTTGATCGCCAAGCTCGCCGGTACCGATACGACGGCGCTCATCACTGGAGAAAGCGGTACGGGGAAAGAGCTCGCCGCCAGGGCGCTGCATGTGCTGTCGGCGCGGGCGAGTCGACCGTTTCTCTCGGTCAATTGCGGTGCCATACCCGGTGACCTGCTCGAGTCCGAGCTGTTCGGCCACGAGCGCGGCGCGTTCACGGGCGCCACGAATGCACGGGCCGGACTGCTGCAGCTGGCGCACGAGGGCACCGTCTTTCTCGATGAGATCGCCGAGATGAGCCCGCCGCTGCAGGTGAAGCTGCTGCGCGTGCTGCAGGACGGCGAGGTCTGGCCGGTCGGCGCTGAGCGCGTGGTGAAAGTGAACGTTCGGTTGATCGCCGCGACGAACAAGGATTTGCAGCGCGCGGTCGAGGTCGGGATGTTTCGCGAGGATCTCTACTACAGATTGCAGGTCGTACCGATCGAGCTGCCGCCGTTGCGGGAGCGGCGCTCGGACATTCCGGTGTTGGCCGCGCACTTCCTGGCCAAGCAGTTGCTGCGCCGGCCGGACATGCCGATGCGGATCAGCGCGGAAGCGATGGCGCAACTCTGGGAGTACGACTGGCCCGGCAACGTGCGCGAGCTCGAGAACCTGATCGAGCGCATGGTCGTCCTCGCCGATGATCCCCTGATTCGCGCCGACGATCTGCCGGCCGACGTCCGCACTTTCATATCGGAGAAGCGCATTCCGCGACCGCACCTTCCCGAGCACGGCATCGACCTGAATCAAGCCGTTTTGGATTTCGAGCAGCGCTTGATCACCGAAGCGCTGCGACGCACCAAGGGCAACAAGCAGGCCGCCGCGCGACTCCTCGGACTGGGCCGCACGACGCTGGTCGCGAAGCTGCGTCGTCTGCCGGCCTGCCTCGGAGGCACGGCCGCCGCGATCGCAGAGGCAGCCTCCAAACGATGAGCGAAACAGACAACGCATCCATCACCATTCTCGCGGTGGACGACGATCCCGACGCGCTCTTCATCCTCGATCGGCTGCTCTGTCGGCAGGGCTATCGCGTGAAGACGGCGACGGGTGGTCACGCGGCGATTGCCGCTCTCGAGCAGAGCCTCGTCGACGTGATCGTGCTCGACGTCATGATGCCCGACCTCGATGGCCTGCAAGTCTGTGCGGCGCTCCGGCAAGACGAGCGAACCCGCGCGATCCCAGTGATTCTCCTGACCGCCTCGGTCCACACGGAAACCCGACTCGCCGCCATGGGTCTCGGCGTCACCGAGTTCGTCACCAAGCCTCTCAATTCCCGTGATCTGCTGGCTCGGATCCGGGCGCAGCTGCACCAGAGGAAGCTCGTCGGTGAGATCGATCGGACCCTGGCCGGCGACCTCGATGGGGTGGTGCGGCGGTCGTCTCCGTAGGTCGTTTTTCCCTGAATTGCGCTCTATCGAGCGCAGAAATTTTTCGGTAGACACTCCGCATGGCAACGGCATCCATGGACCGCTCCGCGAGCGGCGCTGACGGTGGCGCGCGCGACTTCTTCGAAGGCTACGCACGCGATTTCGATCACATTTACGAAGAGGGCGGCAAAGGACCGATCGCCCGCTACGTCGATACGAGCCTCCGCAAGGAGATGCGGATCCGCTTCGAGAAGACCTTCGAAGCCCTCGCTCCGATGCAGGGACGCTCGCTCTTCGACGCCGGCTGCGGCGGCGGTCGCTACGCCATACCGGCCGCCAAGGCGGGTGCGTCCCAGGTGCTCGGGATCGACTTCAGCCCGAGCATGCTCGACCTCGCGCGCCAGAAGGCGACGGCCGAAGGCGTCGGCGACGTGTGTCGCTTCGAGCTCGGTGATCTCCTGACGTATCAGGTCCCGGAGAAGAGCTTCGACTACGCGATCGCGATCGGATTCTTCGACTACCAGAAGGATCCCGAAGCCGCCCTCCGGGCGCTCTCACGCGCGGCCAAACGCCGGGTGTTCGTGAGCTTGCCGAAGCGCTGGCACGTGCTCACCCCACAGCGCTACGTTCGGTACACGTTCTTCCGCTGCTACATCCGGTTCTTCTCCCGTCCCGAGGTCGAGAAGCTCGCGGCGGCGATGAAGCCGAAGAAGATTACGATCTTCGACATTGGGCGCGAGTACAATCTCGTGCTCGACTTCGAGTAAGACCTTCGCTTCAGGACGGCTGAGAGAATCGGGCTGCGCGGCCTCGCTTGCGGGGTCGCCTCTGCGGACGCACCTCGCGCTTACGCTGACGTAATGCGGCACCGTCCCCCCGTACTCTCAGCGGGCTAGCCGAAACGCTCGGCTACGTCCGCTGCCGGCGCCTCGCAAGCTCACCGCGATACCTTCCGCTGGAACCCATCACGAAAGGTGGTAACGGGCCTCTGCTCTGTCTCACCTCACGGGATGAGAGGAGCGCAGCGCGGCTCACGCAATTTTGTGCTCTGAGTGGTGCGGCCGGGGGGAGGTGTCCCGCCACCCCCGGACCACCGACTCCACGGAAACGAAACGATCTTAGAAGTAGCCCGTCGGAGTGCCGCCGCCCTCGGATCCTGACGGCTCGTCCTTCTTGGGGAGCTCGCGCGCCGCGATCCATTTGCCGGTGATCATGTCCTTGTAGCCCATGCCCGGACCGACCATCGGGTACACGTGGCCGTGGGTGTCGGTCATGACTTCGAGAAATGCCGGGCCCTTCGCGTGCACGAACTCTTCGAGCAGGGGCCGCACATCCTTCATCTCGCTGACGCGTTTCGCGAAGGGGAAGCCGTCGGCCTCGGCGGCTTTGATGAAGTCCTTTTTGTGCAGGCTCTTGTCGGTACCCGCGTAGCGGCTCGTGTAGAAAAGGTCCTGCCATTGGCGGACCATGCCGTCGCCGAGGTTGTTCAGCAGCAGCACCTTCACCGGAATGTCGTAGGTGGTGAGGGTCTCGAGGTCGCCGAGGTTCATGCGGATCGAGCCGTCGCCGTCGACGTCAACCACGAGCTTGTCGGGATTGGCGATTTGCGCGCCGATCGCCGCCGGCAGACCAAATCCCATGGTGCCCATGCTGCCCGAGGTGAGGAACGTGCGCGGGTGCTTGAAGTCGATGTACTGCGCCGCCCACATCTGGTGTTGACCGACACCGGTCGTGACGATCGCTTCGCCTTTGGTGATCTCGTTCAGCTGTTGCAGCACGTACTCCGCTTGGATGGCCGGCGAGTCGGTGTCCCAGGCCATGGCGTGCGACCGCTTGAGCTTGGTCACGTGTTCTTGCCAGCGGCGGTAATCCTTCTTGAAGCTCACGCCGAGCTTCTGGAGCTGCGGCAGCCCGCGCTTCGCGTCGGCCACATGCGACCAGTCGACGTGCTTCACCTTCTCGATTTCTGACGCGTCGATGTCGAGGTGCGCGATCGTGGCACGGGGCGCGAAATCCTTCACCTTGCCGGCGACGCGATCGTCGAAGCGCGCTCCGATCGCGAAGAGGAAGTCACAATCCTCGACGGCGTAGTTGGCGTACGCCATGCCGTGCATGCCGAGCATCTGCAGCGAGAGGTCGCTGGTCGTGTCGACCGCGCCAATGCCCATGAGCGTCGTCACCACCGGAATGCCGAAGCGCTCGGCGAAGGCGCGCAGCTCGGGAGCCGCCTCGCCGTTGATGACACCGCCGCCGCAATACAGGAGCGGGCGCTCGGCGTTGGCGAGCAGCTTGAAGAACGTCTCGCCTTCGCTCGCCGAGACCTGCGTCTCCGCGAGCTCGTCCATGCGCTCTTGATAGCCCCGGACGGTCAGGAGCCCCGATCCTTTGAAGGTCCCGAGGGCGTTCTGTACGTCCTTCGGCACGTCGATCACGACCGGGCCCGGCCGACCGCTGCGCGCGATGTCGAATGCGCGTCGCATCGTCTCTTCCATCTTGGTCTCGTCGGTGACGAGGAAGACGTGCTTCGCGCAGGCCGCCATGATGTTGAAGACCGGCGCCTCTT
>JBDSJB010000461.1:0-4388 GCA_039917665.1 Binatia bacterium | reverse complement strand
GACCGCCTGACGAGGGCCATGCGCTCTGGATGCGCCGATCGCATCAGGCGCCGCCGTCGCCCGCCGATGCGCCGTCCGCGCGCTCCGGCTCCGGAGGACCCGCCGACGATCCCCGCCCCCGTCCGCGTTTCCCGTCCGCGGCCGTCGCAGGCGACCGCATTGCCCCCGCGGAACATTGCACCGTCGGAAAACCGCCAGCGAATGCTTGATCACATCTCGACGGCGGTGCACTAGTCCGACTTTGCCTTCACGCGGTCGTCCTGGTTGCGGAGCGTGGTCGAGTAGCTCGCCTCCCAGCACTGGCCTGCGCTGTTCACGAGCTGGACCCGGATCGGCAGCGTCGAGATCGGGAGATCGGGAGTGTCGAGCAGCACGCCTTTGGCCTTGAGGCCGATCTGCGCTTTACCGTTGGCGCCGGCGCGGAGCGTGAGCTGCTGCACGCCGGCGGGCGTCAGGTCGCGGTCGACGTAGCGGAAGCCGCTCCGCGACGCGCGCCAACACGGGCGCGGGCTCTTGGCGTTGCAGGTGCCGGCCGCCGGAATCGCGGCGCTCGCGCGGAGCGTCGCGGTGCCGTCGTAGACACAGAGGCCGTAGCCGGTGGTCGCGAGCGGATCGCCGAAGTCCGCCAGCGTGGTCGCGGCGCCCTTCTGCCACTTCCATTGCAGGCGATCCTTGGTGTCGGGCGATTTGTCGGTCACCTGCAGCGTCGCTTTGCCGGCGACGACCGGCAGGCGGCAGCCGGTCGCGGGCGCGGGGCCGCACGCGGCGACCGGCGGGGTCGTGAACGACGCGCGGAGATCGTTGAAGTCGGCCTTGGCCACTTGGCCGTGCGTGATCGGATCGGGCGAGGTCGAGCCGGCGGTGCGCGTGCCGACGGCCGGATCGGCATCCTTGTCGGCGCCGAGCGCCACGGCAGCGACCGGCGCGGCGAACGTGAACGTGACGGTGCCGTCGGCGGCGGTCGTGCCGGTCAGCACCTCACTGCCGCTCGTGGCACGCACGCTGGCACCGGCGATCGGTCGGTGCGCGCCGGTCGGGTCGACGTCGTCGTCGTTGATGCGGAAGGTGAGCGTCTGCTGACCCGGGGCGATGAAGCCGTCCGGCGAGCCGACGAGCTCGGCGTCCATGGTGAGCAGATAGACGTTCCGGTCCTGCCAGAGGAACTCGACGTCGGCGTCGCGGAGCTCGCCGAAGAAGACGCCGTTCGCAAAGTCCTTGCCGGCTGGGTTTTGGTTCTCCATGCCGTGATCGCCGGTCAGCACGATGAACGTTTCACCCAGGCGCGCCGGCTCGCCGCCGAGCGGGGTCTGCCGCGAGTTGTCGGCGAGCGCGCCGAGGACGCGCGCGAGCCGGCTCGAGGTGTCGCGATACGAGGCGCGCGTGCAGTTGCCGTGCGGACCGAACGTGTGGCCGGCGCCGTCAGTCAGCGTGAAGTTCTCGATCAGGTACTTCGGATCGGGGTGCGCGGTCCCGCCGGTCGTGTCGAGGGTCGACGGATCGACGCCGGGAATGGTCGGGAGGCCGCTCGTCGACGGCTCGGTGAAGAGCGCGCGGCCTTGCGCCTGTCCGAGATGGTCGAGCACAGACTCCTGCCCGTAGCCGTCGGCATTCTCCTGGCCGCAATCGGTGTTGGTGTCCTCGAGGAACTCGGTACTGTTGGCGACCAGGACGGGAAACGTTCCCGGAGCAACGTCGCTGGAGGCAGTCTCGAGGGACGCGAAGTCGGCACCGCGTGACGACGGCTCGTTGATCGACGCCGTGAACGCGCCGCTCGGATTCGACGGCGACCAGTCGCCGAAGGAACGGTGCACGGCCTCGTGCAGCGTCTCGATGTCGGCGCGCAGCAGCTGCGAGGAGAAGAAGAAGAGCGGGTTGCGGGGGTCCGTGGGATCGATCGGGTCGCGCTCGATCTGCACGTCGCGCTCGTAGTAGCGGTTGCCGACCAGGCCGAGGTGGCCGGGGTAGGCGCCCGAGCCGACGACATTGTGGTTCGGGAAGGTGACAGTCGGGAACGTCGCGATGCTGCCGAAGCTCGTGAGCGTGCCCTGCGGGATGTCGCTCCGGCCGTCGCCGTCGTGGAAGAGGAGCGAGCGGACGCCCGCGATCGGCGCGTTGTTCGGGTTGCCGCACGCGAACGAGTCGTCGGGTTGGCGCACGCAGTCGGCGAACAAGTCGTGGATGCGGACGCTGTTGTCGGCGTCGAAGATGAAGATGACGGCGCGGTTGGCGTGCGGCGCGATGATCTCCGTCGGTACGCCGCTGAACGCTTCGCTCAGCACGCGCCCGGTCGCCGCGGGCAGCACAGTCGCGGGATCGAGGCCGTAGATCCACGCCACCGTCGGCGCGATGTCCAGGTTCTCGGCTTGGCCCGGGTTGGCGGCGGTATCGTCGCCCTCGTCGATCGCGCCGGTCGCGGCGATCGTTTGATCGATCACGTGGTCGCCGCCGCCGATCACGTAGAACGGGATGCGGCGCGTGCCGGGATGGCCGTGGTCGCCTTGCAACACGCCGGACGGGGTCGTGATCGGCGAGAGGGTGTAACCGGCGCCCGACGCGACCTCGTACGGTCCCGTGCCGGTGCCGGTCGGGTTCAGGAGGCCGGTGGTCGGACCGCTGGCGAGCACCGTCACGACGAGATCGCCGGCGCGCTGGTCGGCGAGCCCCCACGCGGGATGGTTGGCCGTGAGCGTCATGCCTGGATCCAAAGCGTTATCGACGCGATACCACGCTTCCGAGACGCCGGTCTGCGCGAGCGCGATCGCGCGCATACGCCTGAGCGCCGTCTGCTGGCTCGCTGTGAGCGACGTGGAACCGACGCCGAGGCTCGCGAGATACACGTGCGCGGTTCCGCCGTTCGAGACGACGGTGAACGTCTCGCCGGTGCCCTGGATCGTGGGATCGGCGGTGAACAGCGACTCGAGATCGATGCGCTGGGTCGGAAGCGGGCCGTTCCACGAGAACGAATGGTCGGCGGTCACGATCAGGACGCTGTCCTGCCACTTGCCGCTTTCTTTGAGGTACGCGACCAGGCGGCCGATCTGCTGATCGGCATCGACGATCGCGGCGAGCGCGGCCGGCGAGTTCGGTCCGTTCACGTGCTGGAGCCCGTCGACGTTGCCGAGGTTCACGAAGGTGAAATCGGGATCCTCGGTCGCGGAGAGCTTCAGCACGATGTCCATGATGCAAGGGTCGAGGGCCACGCCGGAGCCGCTCGCGACCTCGGCCGGGCAGTCGTCACTGCCAGGAACGGGATTCTCGGAGGCGCCGCGCAGAAAGTCGGGACGCACGTGCGTGACAGCGACGCCTTCGGGATTGTCGGTCGAGCCCGGAAGGCACGTGCCGCCCTCGTCGCCGACGGCGGTCGTGCAGTCGTAGAGCGAGCGCAGCTTCGCCTTCCCGAGCACGGCGGCGGTCTTGAGCTCGGGCGCGTGTTGGCGGAGCGCGTCGAAGAGCGTCGCGACCCGGATCAGCGACGGCTTCTCGAGCGCTGCTTCCGCCGCCGCGGCGCGGTCGTAGAACGAGTTGGCCACGATGCCGTTCACGGCGCCGGGCGCGCCGGTCAACATCTGGGTGTGATTCGCGTTCGTCTGCGACACCATGCCGGCGCGGGCCTCTTGGTAGACGGTGGCGCGCGCGCTCGTGTCGGGCGCCGCCGCGCCGGGGCAGCCGATCAGATTGCAGAGATTCGGCGTCTGCGTGGCCGTCACGTTCTCCGGCAGCATGCCGTCGATCACGACGACGAACGTGTTCACCTTGGGTGCCAGGAGATCGTCCAGCACCTTGCCATCCTGGCGCGCGAGGAGCGCTGGCGCGGCGTCGGGGTTCTCGGCAGTGGTGCCGTTGTTCAAGTAGCGCGCGACCGCGTTCGGCGACACGCCGAGGACCTTGGCGACGGTGGGCGCGATGTCGACGTGCTTGATTTCCATCGCGCGCTCGTTGTCTGGCGGCAGTGCGGTCCGGCGCGCACCGCGGCCGGAAACCAGCAGCGTCGCGCGTGATTGCGTGATGTCGAGCGCGCCGTGCCCGCCGCGTACGTCGCCCTCGTCGCCCGACGGGACGGGGTTCACGATGACGTCGGCGGAGTCGGCGTCGTCGAGCTCGGCCGCGAGGCGCTCGTAAGGATAGGGATACGTGACGTGCTCCGACGGCAGGAAGTGACGGACGACGCCGGCCTCGGTCGCGGGCGCGGTTTCCGTCGTGCTGAGGCTCGCGGCGGCGATCTCGGTCGCGAGATCGGGCAGCGCGCTCGGATCGCGCCGCGGATCGTCGGCGTCGATCACGACGACCGGACCGGGACCGTTCGGGGAGCCGAAGGGATTCACGGCCGCGACGGCCGGCAGGATCGTGCCGACCGGGTTCTCGGCGGTGAGCGCCACGACGTCGAAGTC
>JBDSJB010000460.1:0-18808 GCA_039917665.1 Binatia bacterium | reverse complement strand
CGCCGGCGCCCGCGCGTTTCGACGGCTTCGCCGACCGCGAAGCACGCTTCTTCAAGGCGCTCGCCAAGAACCAGGACCGCGAGTGGTTCGCGGCCCACAAGGACGAGTACGAGCAGGGCTGGCTCGTGCCGATGAAGACGCTACTCGCCGAGGTCCGCGACAAGCTCGCACCGCGCTATGCACACGAGGAGATCGCGGCGCCGAAGGTCTTCCGCATCTACCGCGATGTCCGCTTCTCGAAAGACAAGGTGCCCTACAAGACCCACATCGGCGGCTATCTCGGGATCGACGGCAGCGCCGCCGGACCGGGAGGCGCCGCGGCGCTCTACCTGCACGTCGCCGCCGACGAGCTCTTCGCCTGCGCCGGGCAATACATGATGGACGGCGAGCAGCTGAAGCGCTACCGCGCCGCGGTGGTCGACGCGAAGCACGGGAAGGCGCTGACCGCGATCCTGAAGCCGCTCCTGCGCGTCGGTTTCACGCTGGGGTCGCATGATCAGCTGCAACGCGTCCCGCGCGGCTTCGATCCCGAGCATCCCCAAGCCGATCTGCTCCGTCGCAAGGGCTTGATGGTCGCGTTCCCGCCCGCCGAGCGCACGCTCCTCACCTCCCGCAAGCTCGTCGACTGGCTCGCGACCCACGGCAAGAAGTCGGTGCCGCTCGTGGAGTGGTTGGCGGACGTGACGGTGTAAGCGACGTATTGACGGTGGTCAGCCCCATCTGTACGTTTCAACTGTACGTTAAGGAGGGACTGTGACCGACGTCAATGTCACCGAATTGCGCCAGAATCTTCCGGCCTATCTGGCGAAAGCCCGGAAAGGGCAACACATTCGTGTCACGTCCCGGGGGCGAGTGATCGCCGAGCTCGGGCCGCCGTCGACGCTGCCGGACCACGCGGCGACGGCGCGCGCGCGCCTGCGCGACAGCCTCGTCCGGTTCGACGACCCTTTCGGCCCGATGATCGATCCGGACGAATGGGACATGGAGCGTTGATCGTTCTCGATACCCACGCGCTCATCTGGTGGATTGCCGCGTCGCCCGCGCTGTCGCGTAGTGCAAAGCGTGCGATCGAGGCGGCTGCCAGGAATGACTGCGTCGTGGCTTCGACGATCAGCATTCTCGAGATCGCGACGGCCGTCCGACGACAGCGCCTGGAGCTGCGGCAGCCACTCGGAGAATGGGTCGCTGACGTGCGAGCGCTGCCCGAGCTGCGCTTCGAGCCCATCAGCGTCGACATCGCGGCACGCGCGGGCGCGTTCGACGACGCGATGCTCGGCGATCCCGCTGATCGTCTGATTCTGGCGACCGCGGCAGCGCTCGGGACCAAACTGGTTTCGGCAGACCGCAAGCTGCGCGGCAACCGCCAAGTCGAAGTCGTGTGGTGAGCTAGCGCGGCGCGGACTGCGCGCTGTCGGACGCGATGACGTAGAGCGGGCGGCCCTTCACTTCTTCGAAGATCCGGCTCACGTACGCGCCGAGGATGCCGAGGGCGACGAGCTGCACGCCCGAGAGGAAGGCGACGGCGACGAAGACCGACGTCCAGCCGGCCGGCGTTGGGCCGCCGAAGAGGCGGCCGAGCATGGCATAGACCACTAGCAGCAGGCTGAGCCCGAAGACGGCAAAGCCGAGGTAGGTGACGAGCCGGAGCGGCAACGTCGAGAACGCGGTCACGCCGTCGAGCGCCAATCGGATCAGTTTCGCATAGGGATACTTCGTCTCGCCCGCGAAGCGCTCGGCGCGCTTGTAGCCGACCTCGGTGTGGCGGAAGCCGAGCCAGCGAATCAGGCCGCGCACGTACCGATTGCGCTCGGGGAGCTTGTTCAACGCATCGGCGACGCGGCGATCGAGCAAGCGAAAGTCGCCGACGTCGGGCGTCATGTCGACCGTCGCGATCCGCTTCAGCACCCGGTAGAAAACCTTGATCAGCATGAGACGCACGGGACTCTCGCCGGGGCGCTCGGTGCGCACCGCCGACACGACGTCGAAGCCCTCGCGCCACTTAGCGACGAGCTGCGGGATCACCTCGGGCGGATCTTGCAGGTCGGCGTCGATCACGACGACGGCGCGGCCGCGGGCGTGCTCGATGCCGGCGGTGACGGCGGCTTGATGACCGAAGTTCCGGCTGAAGCGCAGCACACGGACGCGCGGGTTGCGGGCGGCTGCGGCAAGCAGAATCGCCGGCGACTCGTCCATCGAGCCGTCGTCGACGAAGACGACCTCGTAGTCCGGACATTGGCCGTCGAGCACGCCGAAGAGTCGGTTCTGCAGCTCGGGGAGCACCGCCGTCTCGTTGAAGATCGGGACGACGACCGAAACCTCCGGCGTCGTTGGGTCGCGGACGACCTCCATGCCTAGGCGCGCCGCTCGGCGAGGCAGACGACCGACACCCCGACCGGCAAGCGCCAGCGCGTCAACCAGCGCCCTTCGGCGGCGAACAAGCGCGTCAGCGTGTCGTTCACGAGCCCCGGCTTCGTCATGCCAAAATCAGACTTCACCTCGCCCTTCGGCTCGCCGCGCAGACGGCGCATGACGCGCACCGCGGCGACCGCCGGGAAGAGAATCGAGTTGAAGTACGAAAGGCAGCGCGGCTCGAAACCGGCGGTGCGGACGAGGCCCTCGATCTCGGCGAGCGTGTAGCGGCGCTTGTGGTGGCTGACGACGTCCTGGTTGCCCCAGAGGAACTGGAACGCGGGGACGGTCAGCAACACGTGGCCGCCCGGCCGGCAGACGCGAGCGAGCTCGGTGAGCGCTGCCGCGTCGTCTTCGACGTGTTCGATGATGTCGAACGCGGTCACCAGATCGATCGCGCCGGTCTCGAGCGGAACCTGCGCGATGTCGCCGAGCAGCATCGGCCGGCCGCAGCGCGTGCGCGCGAAGCGGATGGCGTCCACCGACATGTCCATGCCGGTGACCGCGCCGTAGCGCGAGAGAAAATTCAGCATCGCGCCCGTACCGAATCCGATGTCGAGGATGCGCATGCCGCTGCCGGCAAAGGGCGCCAGAATCCGCGTGAAAATCTCACGCCGGCCGCGGAACCACCAATGGGTGTCCTCGATCTCGGCGTACTCGGTGTAGAAATCCTGCTGCATGGCTCGCGGGGCATCCTCCACGCCACCGCGGGTCGCGTCAACGGCCGAACGTTTCGGTGTCGCCGGGGGGTGGGTCCAGGAGTGTCCTACGGTTGCCGGTGTGCTGCCAACCAGCGCTTACAACTCGCCGCTGCCTCCATGGCCTGCGCACACGCGAGCTGCGGCTCCCCGGACACTCCCTGACCCACCCACCGGCGATGCATCACATACCAAGACTATCCGGCGCGGAAACTCGCACTGCCGAACCAACCATTCCAAAGCGATCAAGTGATGATGCAGCAGGCGGGTGGGTCGGAGATGGCTCCGGGGAGCCGCAGCTCGCGTGTGCGCAGGCCAGAGAGGCAGCGGCAGGTTGTACGCGCTGGGTGGCAGCGAACCGGCGACCGTAGGAGCCATCCCCGACCCGCCCGCATGCTGCCACCACAGATCGTTCTACTTCGTGACCGTCTCCATCGTGCTGTCGTTCCCGGCGTCCACGATCTCGATCGTGCGGGCCTCGCTGACGGCGAATTTCTGCTTGGCGTCGTTGAGGATCGTCTCGAGCCGCGTGCGGAAAAGATTGCGCGCGAAGTCGGGCATGCTCTGCATCGGGAAATCGGCGACCAGCACGCGGGCTCGGCCGGGCTCGGGCCACTCGATGCTCTTGATCTTGGGTCCGAGGATCATGTGAGCGCGGAGCTGGGCCTCGACCTGGCTCGGAAAGTCGCTGCCGACCGGTGCTGGCCCGCCCGCCGTCGCGGGGCCGTGCGGTGGTGCGCCCGGCGGTGGGGCGGCCGCGGGTGCAGCGCCAGCATGACCGCCCGCGGCGGGAGCGCCGCCGGCGGGCGCATTGCCCGCGCCGGTGATCCCGGCCGCGGCAGCGCCGACGGGCGTCGCTTCGAGCTGCTTCTTTACGCGATCGATGCGGTCGCGCGTCTCGTCGTCGGTCGCGAGCGAGCGCGCTTTGTCGAGTGACGCGACGGCCTTCTCGCGATCGCCCTTGGCCTCGTAGGCGAGGCCGAGATTGAAATGCGCCTGCAGGAAATCCGGCTTCGACGCGATCGCGTCTTGGTACGCCTTCACCGACTTGTCGATCTGGCGTTGGTACAGGTACGTCGTCGCAAGGTCGGTGCGGACGCTCGCATCGTCGGCGTGCTTCGCGAGGTACTTCTCGTATTGCGCGGCGGCGGCGTCGAACTTCTGTTGATCGTAGTAGACGTTGCCGATGCCGCGGACAGCGTCGTCGTCATCGGGGGCGATCTCGAGAACGTGCTGCCACGACTCGAGGGCCTGCGCCCAATAGCTCGGCTCCATCTCGCCGGCCCGCGATTGGACCTGCGCGAGGCTCTTCCAGGCGGCGGGGTCCTGCGGGGCCGCCTTCGCCTTCTCGGTGAGCTGCACGATGAACTTCTTCGCTTCGTCCGGTAGGCCGACCGGCGGATGGTCGTTCGGCATGTCGCCGCTGGCGGGTGCCGGACCAGCGCTCGCCGCGGGACCGCCGCGTCCCGGCGCCTTCGACGTCGGTGCGCCCGGTTGCAGCACACCGACCCAGACGAGCAACCCCGCCACGAGAAAGAAGGTGAGGACCAGCAGGCCGGGCAGCTGCGTGCCTGCTCCCGTCGCTGCGGCCGGGGCCGCGCTGGCAGGCTGGCCGCAGCCGCCACAGAAGCGTGCCGCGCCCACCAAGCGCTCGCCGCACGCCGAGCAGAAGCGGGCGCCGTCTTTCGCCGGGGCGCTCATTTAAAGGCGACGACCAACATCGAGATCAAGCCGGGGGGCAGCACGTCGGCTTCGACGCGCGCGAAGCCGGCGGCGACGAGCCAATCGCGGATCTCGGCGAACGCGTAGTCGCGTCCGCGCGTGAAGAGCAGCATCGCGATCGAAAAGATCGCGGCCGGCGCCGGGCTCGTGCCCGACTCGTCAGTGACGTGATCCTTGATCATCAGGCGACCACCCGGCGCGAGCGCGCCGTGGATCTTCCGCATGAGGGCGCGATTCGTGTCCTCGTCCTCGCCGTGGATGATGTTCGACAGGAAGATGAGATCGTGGCCGGTCGGCAGCGCGTCGCGCAGATAGTCGCCGGGGACGAGCTCGATACGGTCGCCGACGCCGCTCGCGTCGACGTAGCCGCGCGTGACCGCAAGCGTGCCGGGAAGATCGAAGATCGTGGCGCGGAGCTCCGGATGGCGGCGGCAGAGCTCGATCGTGTACGTGCCCGGACCGGCGCCGACGTCGAGCAGCCTGCGCACGCCGCCGAGATCGAGCGTCTCGGCCAGCACACGCGCGTCGCCGCGGGCCTGGACGATGCTTGCCATGGCGTCGATGAAACGCGTCGTGTCCTCGGGGCTCGACTGGAACATGTCGGGATCGCGTGCCGGCTTGCCCGTCCGGACGGTCTCGGCGAGGTTCGCCCAGAGCGACCAGAGCGCGGCGTCGAAGCGCACGTAGCCGCCGTATGACGAGGGCGACGCGCTCGTGAGATACGTCTTGGCGATCGCGGTCTCTTTGAAGCGATCACCGTCCTTGCGCACGAGCCGCATGGCGACGAGGGCGTTCAGCAGAAGCTCGGTCGCGCGCGCGTCGGTGCCGGCGGCCACCGCGATCGCCGCGCCGGTGCGCCCGGAGGCGTCGAGCTGGTCGAAGAGCCCGAGCGTCACGGCGGCGTGCAGGATGCGGGCTTCCGCGTAGCCGCCATTGATGCGGGCGAGCTCCCGAAATTCCATCGGCGCGCTTGTAACAGGTCGACTAGGGGCTTGCCAGACGACTTCCTTGCGCGCCGCGTGCGCGAACTGTGATAGGAGCGCGGCCCAACGTGTACGAGGCGGACACCCGAACGACGCATCCGCCCGCCGGCCGCATG
Organism: Binatia bacterium; assembly: GCA_039917665.1. Lineage (GTDB taxonomy): Bacteria > Desulfobacterota > Binatia > UTPRO1 > UTPRO1 > UTPRO1. Next base: position 12,880 of record JBDSJB010000460.1, on the reverse strand, counting down.
GAACGCGCGGCGGCCCTCGTCGCGCGTCCCGTCGTGCACGTGACGGCGCTGGCGCTCATCGCGGCGACGCTCGGTCTGCTCGGCGTCTCGCGCGTGCCGCTCGACGGCGATCCGGCGATGTACGCGACGATCGCGCGCACGATCGCCGACACCGGCGAGTGGATGCACCTCACGTTCAACGGGGTGCCCTACCTGAACAAGCCCCCGCTGCACTTCTGGTTGAGCGCGCTCGTCTTCAAAGTGGCCGGCGCCACTACGTTCACGGCGCTCGTGATGCCCGGTCTGCTCGGTGTCGTGTGCGTGCTGCTCGTCTACGCGCTCGGCCGTCGTACGCTCGGGAGTTGGGAGGCCGCGTTCATGGCAGCGCTCGTCTACACGACGACGCCCGAGGTGATGCACTGGAGCCGAGGCGTGCACCTCGAGACGCTGGTGACGGCGTGGGTGCTCCTCGGTTTGCTCGCCGCCCATCGCTCGGTGACGACGCCGTCGGCGGTGCTCTGGCTCGGTATCGCGGCGACCGGCGGCTTCTTCGCGAAAGGTCCGCAGGGGCTCTTTCCGGTTTTGGTGGCGCTCGGGCTCTGGGCTCACGCCGGCGTGCTGCGCGCGCGCGTGTGGTCGCGCTGGAGCGGTGCCGCGCTCGGCATCGCGGTCGTCACGATCGGTTCGTGGCTCGGCGCGAGGCTCGGTGAAGGTAGCGGCTTCGGGCAGGCGTACTTCGAAGGCCAGATCGGGCAGGTGATCTTCGAGGGCGGCGAGCTGAAGCGCGGATCGTTCTGGTACGTCGGCAAGCTGCTGCGGACGTACTGGCCGTGGCTGCCCGTGGCGCTCGTCGGCATCGGCATGTTGGCGCGACGGTGGCGCACGTCGCTCGGCGCGCGCCTCTGGCTCGTCTACGGCGCCGTCGTCCTCGTCGTGATCTCGGTCGCGGTCGGCAAGAAGAGTCGCTACCTCTTCCAGCTGTATCCGGCGCTCGCGGCCGCATCGGGGGTCGCGCTCGCGGCCGTCGTGCGCCGCGTGCCGACGCTGCCGGTCTGGATGGTCGGCGCGACGGCGGTTGCGACCGTCGCCGTGGTCGCCAGTGGCGAGCACGTTTCGCGCTCGCAACGCGCGCACACAGCGGCCGCGCTCGCCGTTGCGGCGGATCTTCCGCGAGATGCGCCAATATGGATCACAAATGAGGTGCAATACGGCGAGCCGCAGCTCGGGAAGATCGTCGGCTTCTATGGACCAGCGCGTCTGCTCACGTGTCGCAGCGATTGCAACGCTGAAGCGCAACCTGGTGCGAGCGTAGTCGCTCGCGATCACGAAGCCGATCAGGTTGCCGACGCGCTCGGTGCCGACGTGATCGCGCGACACGGCATCCTCGTGGTCCTGAAACGCCCGTCGAGACGCGATTTTCGTTGACACCCGTCAGGCTTTCCCTCAGAAGAGCCGCCGAGTCGCACTAGTGCGACTCAGGGTCGCACCCTAGGGGGGATGGATGATCAACGTGCTTCGCGTCGGCGCGATCGCCGCGATGCTGGGTCGTGCGGTGGCGGCGGGAGCGGACGTTGCGCCGGGCGACACCATCGACAAGACGAACGTCGCCAAGGCGAAAGAGCTGATCTCGCCGGCCATCGAGTGGTGCGTGAATCAGGGTCTGACGATGAAGATCGTCGCGCCGAAACCGATCGGGTGGCCGAAGCTCTACCGCGAGGCGACCGAGAAATACGCGAGCCAGGTAAAGCTCGCCGCGGATGGGTTGTCGATTTCAGGTCACGTCGCGGGCGCGCCGTTTCCGAAAATCGATCCGGCCGATCCGAGGATCGCCGTCAAAGTGATGTGGAACTACGAGTACCGGCCGTACCCCGGTACGGACGATTTCGTCGAGTACGACTTTCCGGCCGAGACCGGTGCCGTCGGCAACGGCAAGCCGATGGAGATCGAGCGCTACTATTGGATCGGCGAGTCGCGTCGCCTCTATTACAACAGCCGTCTCGTGGTGGATCCGAAGCCCGAGCTACCCAATCCGGAAGGCATCCGCTTCAAGGAAGTTCTCGGCCCGCTGGTTTCGCCGTTCGATCTGAAGGGCATCGGCGCGCTCGAATACCGCTACGTCGACGCCGCGAAGCAGGACGACACGTGGCTGTACGTGCCGTCGCTCCGCCGCATCCGTCGTCTGTCGACCGCGCAGCGTTCCGACGCGCTCTTCGGTCAGGACACCGATCCCGATTCCTACTGGGGCTACAACGGGCACATCGCCTGGTCGGAGTGGAAGTTCCTCGGCGAGAAGGAGATGCTCGGTATTCTCCACGGCGAGCAATTCCCGCAGAAGCGTTGTCCCCCGCCCGCCGACTACCTGATGTGCGACGCGTGGGAGAAGCGTCACATGTACGTCATCGAAGGTGTCTCGAAGCTCCCGCAATACGCGTACGGGAAGCGCGTCATCTTCATCGACAAGGATGCGCTCGTCGTCGCGTACTCCGACATCTACGACCGCAACAACGAGCTCTGGAAGGTGTGGATCGACAACCACCAATTCCGGACGCAGGCGTTCCCCGGCGCGCCGACGAAGTACACCGAGGAAAAGGATTTCTATGCCGGGCTCGCGATGGTCGACATGCAGCTCATGCACGCGACCTACGTTCCGCACCCCGGCGACAAGCCGATCGGGCACGAGGGCTGGTACTTCGACAAAGGCGCCGAGTCGGCGACCCAGTACAAGCCGGGCGGCGCCGTCCCGGACTCGTTCACCGTCGCGAAGTTGATCGAACAGGGTCAGTAGCCGACGATCGGAGGGCGCGCGTGCCCCCTTCGCTCGCCCGTGATGGCGTGGCATATCTCCCCGTCAACCCACGACTGAGGCGAGGAGCACCATGGCGATCATCGGCTACGCGGCAGCGCTGGAGCAATTTCACCCGACCGAGCTGCTGGAATATTCCCAGCTCGCCGAAGCCCACGGCTTCAAAGGGGTGATGGCCGCCGACCATTTCCAGCCGTGGGTGCCGAAGCAGGGGCATAACGCGTTCGTGTGGTCGTGGATGGCCGCGCTCGGCGCCACCACCAAGACGATGACGTTCGGTCCCGGCGTGACGTGCGCCTCATTTCGCTACCACCCGGCCGTCGTCGCGCAGGCGGCGGCGACCCAAGGTGCCATGACGCCAGGGCGGTTCTGGTTGGGTGTCGGCACGGGTGAAGCGTTGAACGAGCACGTGCTCGGCGGTGTCTGGCCTGAGACGCACATTCGTCTCCAGATGATGCAGGAGGCCGTCGGCATCATCAAAAAGCTGCTCACCGGCAAGCTCGCGAAACACGACGACGGCAAGTACTTCAAGATGGAACGGGTCAAGATGTGGACCGTGCCCGATGAGCAGCACCCGGTGCCGATCTACGTCGCGACCGCCGGACCCGTCGCCGCGAAGTGGACGGGCGCCAACTGCGACGGCTTCATCACGCCGGGCGCCGGCGTCGAGAAGCTGAAGATGCTGCTCGGCAAGTTCGAAGAAGGCGCCAAGTCGGTCGGCAAGGACGCGAAGAAAATGCCGAAGCTCCTCCAGCTCCACATGTCGTGGGCGAAGACGAAAGAGGAAGCGCTGGAGAACGCGCTCGACCAATGGCCGAACGGCGGCATGCCGTTTCCGAAGGGCGACGTGCGTTCGCCCGAGGACTTCGCCGAGATCGCCAAGCTCGTGAAGCCCGAGAACTACAAGAACCGCATGATCATCTCGCCCGACATGGACGAGCACCGCGAGCAGATCCAGCAGTTCGTCGACCTCGGCTTCGACGAGATCCACGTGCACAACGTCGGCCGCAATCAGAAAGAGTTCATCGAGGTCTTCAGCAAGCAGGTGATCGCGAAGCTGAAGCTCGTGCGCAGCTGAAGCTCGCGCGCAGCTGAAGCTCGGTTGAGCGCGCGAGACACGAAGGAGCCCGTCATGGCGAACGATCCGGTCCTCTACGAACGCCGCGGCGTGGCGGCGCTTCTCACCATCAACCGGCCCGAGGCGCGGAACGCCGTGAACGGAACGTTCGCGTCGCTGCTCCTCGACGGCTACCGCCGCTTTGAGGACGACGCCGACGCCAAGGTGCTCGTGCTGACCGGCGCCGGCGACGACGCGTTCTGCGCCGGCGCGGATCTGAAAGCGATCGACACCGTGCGCGATCGTCACGAAGGTCCGCTCGGCTTCACGCGTCTCACGGCGACGAAGCCGACGATCGCGGCGGTCTCGGGTTGGTGCGTCGCTGGCGGCATCGAGCTTGCGCTCTGGTGCGACATGCGGATCGCCGCCGAAGGCTCCACCTTCGGTTGCTTCGAGCGGCGCTTCGGCGTGCCGCTGATCGACGGTGGCACGCAACGCTTGCCGCGCGTCGTCGGTCTCGGCCGCGCGCTCGAGATCATGATGACGGGCCGCCCGGTTCCGGTCGACGAGGCCCATCGCATCGGCCTCGTGAACGAGATCGTGCCGCGCGGACAGCACGTGACGCGGGCGCTCGCGCTCGCGGAGACGCTCGCCAAGTTTCCGTGGCCGACGTTGCTCGCCGACCGGGCGGCGGCACTCGCGGGCTCGGGCCTGCCGCTCGAGCACGGCATCGCGATCGAGGCGCGTCTCGGACGCGCCGTCCTGGAAGAAGCGAAAAAGGGCGCCGCGCGCTTCGCCGGTGGCGAAGGGCGGAAGGGCGCGGGGACGCGCTAGCGGTCGTCGTCGCCGAGCGACGGTCGCAAGCTCGCGACCGACTCGGTGAGCGCGAGAGTCAGGATCACGGCGAGCGGCGCGGCGATCTTGGCCGGGCCGGGCAGGATCCAGAGCGCCAGGACGAGGCTGCCGATCCAGCCGGCGATTGCGGTGCGCTTGCGCAAATGCGCCATCACCAAGACCAGGGCGAAGAGCGTGAGAGCGACGAGTATTAGCGGCATGCGGGTCTCCGGGGGCAATCTCTTGCGATCGTCCTGCAATCTTTCGGCCCGATGCTCGTCCGACTTGAGGGAGAGATCCGTACCCCGGACGAGGGTGATTGCTTCCGCTAGTGCCCGGCCATAGGACTCGCCCCAGCCGGATACGGCTGATTGGAGCACGCAATGAAGACGTTCATGACCATTGTCGCCACGCTCACGTTCTTGGTTACGCCGCTCGGCCCGCTGGCATTCGCCCACGGAAAACCGCTCACCCCCGCCTTCGGCAAGGAATTGGTGCCGGACGGCCAAGCGCAGGGCGGCAACGACTCGAAGGCCGAAGAGACCGAAGAGATGCACGACGAAGAGGACAAGAAGCCGTCGCGGCCTCGCGCCCGCAGGGGTGGCAGCGGGAAGCGGGTGCACATCCAACTCGACGGTGACGAGGACGGCGGCGGCACCGACGAAGGCGATGGCGGCGAATTCTGATCGCTGCGGATTTTCTGAGTCTACGGGCGCTGACGTAGCCGGACACGCATGGCGGCGTCCTCGCCGCGAAAGTCGGGTTCGGGTGCGGCGCTCTCGACCCATTCACGGCCTTCGGCGTCGAGCCAGCGCGGAATGACCTCACGCAGGACGCCGCGACCGCCCGGGCTGTGGCGACCCTTGCCGTAGACGATTCGCACCTCGACGACGCCGTGGTCGCGTGACTCGGCGACGAAGCGAGCCGTCGCCGCGATCGCGTCCCGCACGCCGAGTCCGTGCAGATCGAGCATGGGCACGCGCGGCGCGACGGCGGGTGCCGCGGCGCGGAGCCAGCGCAGCAGCGTGCGGTCGATGAACGCGATCAGGCGGCCCACCACGCGAGTATCGCATTGCCATGCGCACTCCTGCGAGAAGTGGGGGCTCGAGTGCGGCACCGTGCGCCATCAGCGCACAGTCGTGTGCCACGGTCGAGTCGCGGTTGGCACACGTGACACACCTCCTCGGGCGCGGTCACGGCGCGAGCGGGATTGGTTTCGCATGAGACGTGTCGCCGCGCGCCGCGAGATCACGCCCTTACCGGACCGATCGTGCGACTCCGTCGTGTGGCCGGGCGCTTGCTCCAGCAGGCGCGATAGCCCGCGCCCACGGCGGGCCCCACTGCCATGCGAATGCTGATCATGATCGCGCTCCTCGCGGGCGTCGTCGCCGTCTTCGCGGCCGTTCGTGGGCGCGTGTGGAGCGAACGTGCGGCAGGGTGACGCGCAGCCAGATGACGCGCAGCCAGATCAATGGCTGGCGGGCGCGATCGTGGCGCTCGCGGGCGCACACGATCGTGACGAGCTGACCGCCGTCATGGCACACCACCTCGAGGCCGGCGCCGACGCGGTGCGCGTCGAATGGTGGCGTCGCAACGACGACGGATCGTATCGCTCGCCACGTGGACGGCGCGCAGGCTGCGAGGCCGTCGCGCTCGATCTCTGGGTGGCGTCCGGCCCGACCTGGCAGCGTCACGAGACGAGCACGGCCGGTCCCGATGCGCAGCGCGTCCTCACCGATTTGGAAGCCGACCTGATCGTCCCGCTCCGCGCCCAGGATCACCCGCTCGGATTCTTGGTGCTCGGGGCGCGTCCGGAGCGGGGCGCGTACGCGGAGGACGAGCTGGTGCGCCTGCGGGCGTTCGCCGATCACTTCGGGCTGGTCGCCGAGCGCGTGCACCTCGCGTCGAAGCTCGACGAGTCGCAACGCATGTTGCAGCAGGCGACGCGGCTCTCGACCGTAGGCACGCTCGCTGCCGAGCTCGCGCACGAGATCCGGAATCCGCTCGTCGCCGTGCAGACATTTCTCCAGCTTCTGCCCGAGCGCCTCGACGACCCGGAAGTGACGATCGAGCTTCGCGGCGTCGCGCTCACCGAGCTGCAACGGGTGGCGCGGCTCCTGAACGAGCTCCTCGGCATGGCGCGGGCGTCCGTCGCCACGTTCGCCGCCACTGACCTCGAGACGTTGGTCGACGAGGTCGTCCGCTTCCTGCAGGTTTCCGCACGCAAGAAGGACGTCGTGCTCGAACGCGTCGGCGATCCGCTCCCGAGTGGCGCCGCCGACGCCTCACGTCTGAAACAAGCGCTCGTGAACCTGGTGCTGAACGCGATCCAGGCGAGCCCCGACGGCGAGACCGTCACGGTCGCCACGCGCACGGTCGTCGATGACGGCGGCCGTCAGATCGTCGAGCTCGCGATCCATGATCGCGGACCCGGCATCCCTGAGGATCAACGCGAGAGCGTCTTCAACCCGTTTTTCACCACCAAGGACAACGGAACAGGCCTCGGCCTCCCAGTAACGCGCCAAATCATCGCCGACCACGGCGGCTCCATTGTTGTAGAGGGCACCAACGGCCCCGGCGCCACCTTCATCATCCGCCTCCCCCTCACCCCCCCAGCAGAACGCCAAGACCCCCCAGTAGCCACCCGCGCCGCATAAAACGCATCGCCCCGCGCACGTCTGAATCGCCATAGAGGTGAGCGAACCGCGGCTGACCCACATCGCGACGCACCCACCCTCTTTGCTTCTGGAGTCAGAGGAACCGGTATCGCGGTGAGCTTGCGAGGTCGCCGGCAGCGGACGTAGCCGAGCGTTTCGGCTAGCCCGTGACGTGTACGGGGGGACGCCACCGCATTACGTCAGCGAAAGCGCGAGGTGCGTCCGCAGAGGCGACTCCGCAAGCGAGCCCGCGCAGCCCGCCACGCGCTTCACTCCCAACGCAACGCCTCAATGGGATCCAGCCGAGACGCCTTATAAGCCGGGTAGTAGCCAAAGAAGATCCCAACCGCCCCGGAAAAAAGAAACGCCGCCGCCACCGACGCAGGCTCGAGCACCGTCGGCCATTCGGCGAGCTTGCCGATCAGGTACGTCGCGAGCAGCCCAGTCGCGATCCCGATCAACCCGCCGGTCATGCTCAGCACGGCCGCCTCCGTCAGGAACTGCATCAGGATATGGCGCGCCTTCGCGCCGACGGCCATGCGGAGCCCGATCTCGCGCGTGCGCTCCGTCACCGACACCAGCAGGATGTTCATGATGCCGATGCCGCCGACCAAGAGTGAGATCGACGCGATCGCGAGCAGGAGATTCCCCATCACCGCGCTCGCCGCCTGACTCGCGCCGGCCATGTCCTCGAGCGTGCGGACGGTGAAGTCGTCGTCCTGGCCGCGGCCGATGCGGTGTTGCTGGCGGAGCACGTTGGTGATGGCCTCGCTGGCGGCGGGGAGGTCGCTCGTGCGGCGCGCGCTCGCGAAGATCATTTCGACGCTGCCGAGGATCTCGGCGCCCATCACGCGCCGTTCGGCGGTCGAGAACGGGATCATGACGACGTCGTCCTGATCTTGGCCCCACGACGACTGCCCCTTCGCGGCCAGGACGCCGATCACCTTGAACGGCACGCTCTTGATCCGGATGACGGTGCCGATGGGATCCTGGCCGTCGCCGAAGAGGTTGCGGACCACCGTTCGGCCGAGGACGGCGACCTTGGCGCCGCTCTTCTCGTGGCGGTCGGTGAAGAAGCTGCCGCTCGCGATCTGCCAATCGCGGACGCGCTCGAACTCGGCCGTGACGCCCTGGACGACCGTCGCCCAATTGAGGCTGCCGTAGACGAGCTGCGCGACCTGACGCCGCGAGTAGGTGACGGCGGTGAGCTCCGGCACGCGCTCGAGCGCCGCGCCGTCGGCAACGGTGAGGGTCGACGCCCCGCCCGATCCGGAGCGCGCCCCGCCCGACGTGACCGCGCCCGGGATGACCATGACGATGTTGGTGCCGAAGCTCGCGATCTGTTGCTGCACGAAGCGATCGGCCCCGGCCCCGACGCTCACCATCGCTATCACGGATGCGACCCCGATGATCATGCCGAGCATCGTGAGGCCGGAGCGCAAACGGTTCCGCCAGAGCGCACGCGACGCCGCGCGTGCGGTCATGGCGAGCAGCTTGGTCCTACCGGTAGATCCCCCGCTCATGCGCGTGCCTCGCTCGTCCGTCTCGCGCTGAGGAGCCCGGCGCTCATGCGTGTCCTCCGGTCAACCGTGCCTTGCCGGCGCCCGCCAGCGCCGCAGGCGCGTCTGAAATAATCCGCCCGTCGCGAAACGCGATCACCCGATCCGTCACCGCCGCGACCTCCGGATCGTGCGTGACGATCACGATCGTGACGCCCGTCGTCCGATTGAGCTCGCGCAGCATGGTCATGATCTCGCTGCTGGTCTTGCTGTCGAGGTTGCCCGTCGGCTCGTCGGCGAGCAGGAGATCGGGCTGACCGACGAGCGCGCGCGCGATCGCCACGCGCTGCTGCTCGCCGCCCGACATCTGGCTCGGCAGATGGCCGGCACGATGGGCGATGCCGGCGCGTTCGAGGGCGGCGTGCGCGCGCGTGTGCTGCTCGGCGAGCGGCAGTGGTCCGTAGTAGAGCGGCAGCTCGACGTTCTCGAGCGCGGTCGTGCGAGAGAGCAGATTGAAGCTCTGGAAGACGAATCCGATCCGGCGATTGCGGATTTCGGCGCGGGCGTCGGCGTCGAGGCGCCCGACCTCGCGGCCGGCGAGGCGATAGACGCCGGTCGTCGGTCGATCGAGACAGCCGAGGATGTTCATGAGCGTCGATTTGCCGGAACCGGACGGACCGATGATCGCGACGAGCTCGCCGGCATCGATCGCCAGTGTCGCGTCGGAGAGCGCCTGGACCGTCGCGTCGCCGAGCGCATAGCGGCGCGAGAGGCCGACCGTCTCGATCAGCGGTGTGGTGGGGGCGCTCACGACGGCCTCAGCGGCGCCGGCCGCCGCCGCCGCCCACGTTGAAACCGGGCGGACGTTGCGTGCTCGCGCCCTCGGCTTGGGTCTTCGCGCGCTCGACCGAGACGATCACGGCATCGCCTTCGTGGAGCGCGGCCGCTTGCACTTCGGTGTAGCTGTCGTCGGCGAGCCCTGGGGTGACGGCGATCGGCTCGGGCTGGCTGTTCGTAAGACGCCAGACGGCGGCTCCGCTCGGCGCCGCGACGGCGTCCCCGTCCTGCGACGGCGGTCGGAAGCGGAGGGCGGCGGTCGGCACACGGAGCGCCTGTTCGCGCCGTCCAGTCACGACGTCGACGTTGGCGGTCATGCCGGGACGGAGCGCGAGATCCGCATTCGCGGCGTCGATCACCACGTCGTACGTGATCACGTTCTGAACGTTGAGCGGCGAGTTCCGCACTTGCGAGACGGTGCCGCTGAACGAGCGCTCCGGGAAGGCGTCGACGGTGAAGGTCGCGCTCTGGCCCTCGCGGACCTCGCCGATGTCGGCCTCGCTGACGTTGGCGTTGACCTGCATCTTGGTGAGGTCCTCGGCGATCACGAAGAGCGTCGGTGTCTGAAAGCTCGCCGCGACCGTCTGGCCGACGTCCACCGCCCGCGAGACCACGACGCCGTCGACGGGCGAGACGATGTCGGTATAGCCGAGATTGACGCGCGCCTCTTCGAGCTGCGCTTCGGCCTGCTGCACCTGCGCTTGTTGGACGGCGACCTCGGCGCGCGCTTGATCGACGCTACTGGCCAGCACGTCCACCGCGTCGGCGGCGACGATGCCTTCGGTTTGGAGCTTCCGATTGCGGACGAGATTGGAGCTCTTGTACTCGAGGTCGGCCCGCGCCTTGGCCAGCGCGGCGCGCGCGTTGGCGAGACCGGCTTCCGACTGCTGGACGCGCAGCGCGAACGGCCGCGGGTCGATCTTGGCGACGCGCTGGTTCTTCGTCACCGGCGAGTTGTAGTCGACGTCGATCGCCTGGATCGGTCCGGAAACGTAGGTGCCGACCTGCACTGTCTTCACGGGATTGACTGTGCCGGTGGCGGTGACGCTCGCGACGAGATCGCCGCGCGACACCTTCTCGGTGCGATAGCGTGGCGCGACCTCGCCGCGTTCGAGCAAGCTCCGACCGAACCACCCGGCGACGGCGATCAGGACGAGAGCGACGGCGATCGACCGCCAGCGACGCATCATGCGGTCAGTATAGTCGTCCCGCGTGGCTGCGCGAGACGACTATCCGAATTGCAGGAACAAGGTGTTACGGTGCTGGTCAGTTCCCCAGCACGTTGTCCCAGTAGCTGCACTTGTGATCGCCACGGAAGGAGCCCTCGCTCATGACGATTGGCGACGGGGCCTGCAGCGAGAGGAATTGCGGGGACGACGTGAGGGACCAGGGCGGCCAGCGCGGTGAACGCCGTGCCGACGGCTTCCCGGTGCGGGCGAAACGCGTCCAGTACTGCACCATCGAGTCCGAGAGCGTCTCCTGATCCGGGCTGAGCGCCTGCGGAAAGGCCTGCGGCAGCGTGAAGAGATACTGGAGCTCGATCGCGTGCGCGGCGCCGTAGGGAAAGCTCGCGGGCGGGAGGAGCGTCATGGGCGCGTTCTGGTCGGCGAACTCGTAGGCGTACACCGGCACGCGGCCCGCGACGAACCGGTCGACCGCGAACGCGTTGCACGCGAAGGCCGCGTCGGTCGCGAGGGCGCTCAGCGCGAGGCCGGGGCTCGGGTAGTTGGCGGTCGGATACTGCGCGGCGAGGACGCCCGCGGCGCCGGGCGGGATGCCGATCAGCGTGCTGATCGCGTTCACATAGCCGGCTTCGGTAACCGGTCCACCCTGCAAATCGAACAAGAGCGCCACGAAGAGACGCATCTCGTCGTGATTCGAGCCCTCGATCAGCGGGACGCGGTTGAACGCGCCGGTGCTGAAGGCCGTGCGGAGCGACGTCGGCAGCACGACGCCGTCGATCACCGGGCTCGCCGTCTGCAGGCTGAGCGGTTGATTGGCGAGCACGTCTTCGACGCTGACGTCGCGGAGGCACGCCGCCGTCTGATCCGAGCACCCCAGCGTGTCGGCGATCGACGATCCCGATGCTTCGGCGGTGGCGAGCGTCGGCTGCGTGAAGACCGCGCCGCTCTCCGCGATTGCGCGGTGGAACGTGCCGGCCGCGAGCGGCGACGCCATCTGGGTGTGGACGCTGATGCCACCCGCCGACTCGCCGAAGATCGTCACCTTCTTCGGATTGCCGCCGAACGCGGCGATGTTGTCCTGCACCCAGCGCAGCGCGAGCTGCTGATCGAGGATGCCGTAATTGCCGGAGATGTCGTCCGGTGACTCGGCGCTGAGCGCCGGGTGGGCGAGAAACCCGAGGTGACCGAGCCGATAGTTGATGGTCACGACGACCACGTCGCCGGCGGTGACGAGTTTCGTCGGGTCGTAGTTTTCGGCCGATCCCGATTGAAACGCGCCGCCGTGGATCCACACCATGACCGGGCGTTTGCGTCTCAGATCGCGCTCCGGAACGGACTTCCGGTGCGGCGTGTAGACGTTCAGGAAGAGGCAGTCCTCGTTCGTGCTGGCTTCACCGAACGGTCCGCCCACCTGGGCGCAGCGATTGCCAAAGGCCGACGCGTCGAGCGGCGTCGTCCACGCTGGCCGCGCGACCGGCGGTGCCCACCGCAGCGTGCCGACCGGCGGCTCGGCGTACGGAATGCCGAGAAACTCGTGCATCGCCGGCGTCACCACGCCTTGCACGGGCCCCACTGGTGGCGTGGCCGTGATGGGTTGGGCGGTGGCAGTTGCGGTGATGGCGGTACTGACGAGAACAGCCAGCAGCACCGAACGGACGAGGGGGTGAGACGGCATGACGAACATCCTCCGCCTGTTGCTATCGCACATCCCGTTGCGCCGCAGATAGCCCCGGGCCGCGCAGCGCGACCCGAGGCTCGTCACGTGCGGAAGTCTAAGGCGTTGGCGTCACCGAGGGCGTGGGCGTCGGTGCCGGAGTGGCGCACGCGCCGGCATTGGGGAACTGCAAGCAGAGGACGTTACCGACGAGGCCGTCTGCGACGTCGCCGACGCACTCGATCACGTCATGGATGTCACTCACGTCGGTCGCACACGATGCGTCGGTCGGACAGTTTTCCCACCAGGTGAGCGCCTTCCCTGGGCCGGGGATATTGGCGCAGGATCCTACGTCGCAGGTCTTGCCTTCCTGCAC
>JBDSJB010000459.1:0-3469 GCA_039917665.1 Binatia bacterium | reverse complement strand
TGATCCCGTTTCTCTTCAGCGTCCCCTTCGCACTGGTCGCGTTCGCGTATTACCTCGCGGCGAGTGGGGTCGTGGACAGGGACATCCCGGCCGGGAGGTCATCGACGATGCTCTTCATCCTCTCGGGAGTGACGGCGCACGTCGTTCATCCGCTGGCGTCGCTCTTCTTGGGCATGATGCTCGCGGCCTCGGCCGTCGCGACGCTCACGCTCGACGTCTTCGGGCGGAAGGAGGGCGCGTCGACGACGGCCCGCGTGCGCACCGTCGGGTGGCCGATCGTTACCTGGGCCGCTGCGGTCGTCGTGGTCCATCTTCTGGGGGCACCCGCACGGCACGAGCTCGACGTCAGTCGCTCGACGGGAGCGCTCCTGGCGCCGTTTCATGGCCTGGCGGCGGCGCGAAAGTTTCTCGCGCAGATACCGATCGAGCTCGGTTTGGTCCCCACCCGCAACGCCGCGACCACCGTGATCGGCTATCCGATCGCCGTCACGCTCTTCTTCGCCGTCAGCGGCGCCATCGCCGTGATGGCGGCGATGCTCGGGCGATCGAGTGATCGCGGCGCACCCGCGTGGGCCTTCGTGCGTCAGCCGATCGTACGGCTCGGCGCCGTGCTGCTCGTGAGCGCGTCGCTCGTGCTCTTCGTCAGGCACGACATCATCCGGGTCACGATGGGCGGTCTCTGGTTCCCCGTGCGCGCGCCCGCCTTCCTGGTCTTCTTCTTCGGAGTGCTCGCCGCGGCGATCCTGGTGCGTGCACTCGAGGGTGGCCGATGGACCGTGCTGCTGTCAGCCGCGATCACCGTCTGTGGGCTCGGGCTCGCCTTGGAGCGGAGCGCGGTGCTGCGCACTCACTTTGTTGAGTTCGATCACAAGGTGCGCGGCTTCTTCCGCGGCGAGGTCACGGAGCGGTATTTGCGCGCCCAGCCGGTCTCGTACGGCGACCACATCCGCACCTACAATTGCTACTTCGACGCCACCTGTCGCGACCTGAGCCCGCTCTTCTTTTCGATCTACCCGGACGCGACGATCTATCCGCTCTCGCGTAGTGGAGGAGGGTGACCGTTCCGGTTGCGGTCAGTGCCGTGGAGCGACGGCGGTACTCGCGGAAACGAGGACCGGCTGCTCGCGATAGCGATCGGGGAATAGCCGCTGCAATGCCTCGACCTTGGGGATGTCGTTCATCGCGATGTAGGGGTGCCTCGGATTCTGAACCAGAAAGTCCTGGTGGTACGCCTCGGCGGGATAGAATGTTTGCAACGTTTCGGTGGTCGTCACGATGGGCGCGCTGAAGACGCCCGCTTTGGTGAGTTGCTCGATGTACGCTTCCACGATCTTGCGCTGGCGTGCGTCCTTCGTGAAGATCGCCGACCGGTATTGGGTGCCGCGGTCCGGGCCCTGGCGATCCTTCTGCGTCGGATCGGCCACCACCGAGAAATAGATCCGCAGCAACTCGCCGTAGCTGACGAGCTTCGGGTCGTACGTGATCTCGACCGATTCGGCGTGCCCGGTCCGGCCGGACCCGACGGTTTCGTAGTGCGCCGTCGCGGCCTCCCCGCCAGCATAGCCAGAAACCGCGCGCTTCACGCCTTGCACCCGCTGATACACGCCTTGCACGCCCCAGAAGCAGCCGCCCGCAAACACTGCAGTCTCGGTTCCGGCGGCCTTGTCGACCGCTTCGTCGACCGTCGGCGCGGGAACTTTCGTGACGACATCTCCGGAACGGGCGGAACTTTGCCAGAGCGAGACGCTTGCTGCCACAACCGCGAAAGCCACCAGTGATAGCCGAGACGCCATTGGGAAATCCCCCCTTACGGGAGAGTAGCGGTGGGCGGCGGAAAGGTTACACGCCCCGTCTCGCGTTAGGGCAGCTGGAAGATCTCGAGCTCGGTCGGGAAGTAGCTTGGGAGCGTGTCCCACGGGTTCGGCACGAGCACGTCGTCGGTGAAGTAGACCATGCCGACTTTCCGGAACTGCATGATCGAGATCACGTCTTGCATGGCCGTGTCGTCGGCGACGCCATGGAAGAGATGCGCGAAGTGACTCGCCGGTAGCGCATCGGCCCAGACGGGACTCACGTAGGAGCTGAGATAGTCCTCGTCGGTGCCCTCGTAGGTGACGAGGACGTCGGCCGCCGTCGCGTAGTCCATGACGGTGAATCCAGAAGCGCCGCTGCTCGTGTCCTGCGTCGCGGGCTGGCCGGGATTGGCGATCACGAGCGCGCCCGCATCTTTGGCGTGCACGTAGTCGCGGAGCTGCTGATAGTAGCCGACGTTCGGCAGGTCGCTCGACATCTCGTCGAGGAAGATGCCGTCGACCTGCACACCGGCGCCGCGCCAGTAGGCCGCCGAGTAGTAGAGATCGATGTCGGCCTTGGCGTCGGCGATCGCGCGAGTCGCGAAGCTCGTGCTGACGTAGCCGTAGATGCTGGCGCCGGCCGCGCGCACGTCGAGGAGCGGGCCGGCGGGACCCGTGTTCACGTAGTTCGGGTCGATCTCGGGACCGGTGCCAGGCCCGCTCGCCGGATTGAGGATCACGTTCAAGGGCGGTCGGCCCAGGCTCGCGGCCGTGGCGAGCCCGCTCCACATCGCCGGGCCGGCGCCGCAGCAGGGGTTCGCGTACGCCGGCACCAAGATCTCGACCGGTGTGCAGCTGCGGTTCGCGACGGCGTCGTCGTAGAGATCGCAGTCGGCGTTGATGTTGTCGGCGCCCAGGACGTCGACGCCATGGATCGCCAGACAGACCGCGCAGCTCGTCGGAGCCTGCAGGCAGCTCTGGACCGTGGTGACGTCGCCGGCAGCACAATGCGGGAACGCGACCGTCAGATCGACGCCCTTGTCGACGCACTGCTCGGCGAGCGTCTGGCTCACTTTGTCGTCGGGTGCGGCACACGCCTTCGCGATCGCCCCCTTCGGATCGAAGCTCGTGCAGGTCGCGAGCTCGGCCGGCGTCGTCGCACCGAGCGGAAACGGATCCTTGCCGACGGCGAGCGCGCTCTTCTTGCACGCGTTGAAGACCTTGCGCCGCACCCCGGCGCACTTGCTGAGCGCCTTCTGCACGGCCGCCTGACAGAGCGCCGCGGGCTTATTCGCGGCCTCGGTGATCGTTCCGGTCTCGAAATTGACCCCATAGAGCGCCGTGATGGCGCGCGTCCATTCGATCTGGGACGCGAAGGCGAAATCGAAGGGCGTGGCGACGAACACCGGGGAAAGCTTCGGCACCCCATCCCCGTCGAAGTCGTCACATTTCTTGGAGTAGGTGAGGAGGCCGCCATTGATCGATTTGCCGACCGTGTTCGCGATCGCATCACTGGAGAAAACGCAGTCCGGCACGTTGACGTCCTGGCCTTTGGCGACGCGTTTGGTGCAGGTGCTGGTCGCCTTGTCGAACACGGCGGAGGTCCTCTGCCAGCTGGCGTTCATGCCGACGACGCAGGCTTGCTGCGCTTTGGTGAGTGCGGCAGCGGCCGGCGA
>JBDSJB010000458.1:0-2553 GCA_039917665.1 Binatia bacterium | reverse complement strand
CGCGGACGGCAACGATCGATTCCGGCAATGATTCGCTTTGGCATTCCGGTTGCTGAACCCCGTGCGTGGATCTCGATCGCGAACACCGCGCCGAGCTGGAGCGGCTGGCGCTCCGCCGGCTGCCGCTCGCGATGGGCATCCTGCTGTTCTTCATTCTCGGGGCGCTGCCGATCGAGCTGCACTTCTATCCGGGGCGGCTCCGACCCTATCTCGAGGTCTACGTCGTCGAGATGGCGTTATGCGGCATCGCATGGGCAGCCGCACGACGGTGGCCGGAGCACGCGCGCGCGATCGCGACCGGGTGGGGCGCCGTCCTCGGGCTCTGCGTCGCGTCGTACTATCCGCTGGTCCAAGCCGACGCGACGCTCGCCATGGCCGCGCTCATCTGTCTTCTGACGGCCATGCCGGCCATGTTGCCCTTCGGCGTCTGGCATCAGCTGACCTTCTCGTGCGCGTGCGCGGCGAGCTTCATCGGCATCGTGCTGTGGGGCCTGCCGGTGTCGTTCCCCTGGCAGTACACGTTCATTTCGTTCCTGGCCGTGCTCACGACGTCGACGCTCGGCGCGCGCACGATCTCGCGCTTTCGCTGGGAGGCGTTCGAGCGCGAGGCGAACCTCCGGCAGGCGCACGAACAACTCCGGATCGCGCTCGGCCGCGCGGAGGACACCGTCGAGCTGAAGACGCGCCTCGTCGCGAACGTCTCGCACGAGCTCCGTACGCCGCTGAACGTGATCGTCGGCTACACCGACATGTTGCTCGACGCCGACAGCGACAAGCAGGCGATCGCCGACGCGGCGCCGCGTATCCGGCACTATGCCGTGTCGCTCGAAGCGCTGGTGAGCGAGCTGCTCGATCTGTCGCGCCTCACGTGCGGCAAGATCGAGGTGAACCTGGAAGAGCTGGAGGTGCGACCGCTGCTGGACGAGGTCGCGCGCGGCGTCCGCACGATGCTCGGCACGAAGCCCGTTCAAGTGGCGGTCGATTGTCGCCTGACGCACCTGACGTCGGACCCGATGCGGCTGCAGCAGATCTTGAACAACCTCGGCACCAACGCGGCGAAGTTCACCGACGAGGGCCGCATTACGATCGCCGCGCACGCCGACCAGGACACCGTCGTCTTCGTCGTACGGGACAGCGGCTGCGGCATCCCGGCCGCGCAGCACGAGTCCATCTTCGACGCCTTCGAGCAGGGCACGACCGAGCCGGACCGGAAGACCAGTGGCATCGGCCTCGGCCTCGCGATCGTGCGGCAACTGACGGACGTGCTCGACGGCAGCGTGAGCGTTGCGAGTCAGGCCGGCGCGGGGTCGACCTTCACGGTGCGATTGCCGCTCGTCGTGCCGACGGTCCGCGCTGCTGGTGCGCCGGCCGGCGAATCCGTGCGCCGGGCAGGGTGAGCTCATCGTCTACCCGGCGGCGCTCGGTGGCGCTCACGATCGCACGCGATCGGCCGATAGGTCACGCCGAAAGGGGCGTGGCGTGATTCGTCCCGCGGGACGATGCGTTTCGCGAGGGTGCCGCGGCGTCGGTTGGAGCGGGTGGCGCGCCTCTGTCGTTTAAAGCCGCCGACCCAGCCCCACGTCAATCAACGGCGCCCGACCTGAGCGTCGAGCCAGTGCACGGTGGCGTCGGCGACCTCGGCCGCGACGTCGGCGACGGTTCGGCCCGACACCTTGTGGCCGTGGTCGCCGCCTTCGAGGCGATGGCGCGTGGCGGCGGGCAATTGGGCCAGCGTCCGCGCGAGCAGGGTCGGGTCGGCGAAGGGATCCCGCGTGCCTTGCACGAACAGCATCGGCGCCATGATGCGCTCGAGGTGGGCGGTGCGGAGACTTTCGGGCTTGCCCGGTGGGTGCAGCGGATACGCGAGCAGGACGAGACCGGCACACGCGACGCCGTCCGCGACGACGTGCGACGCCATGCGGCCCCCATACGAGCGGCCGCCGAGCAGCAGGCGTTCCGTGCGTGGTCGCAGCGCGTCCGCGACCCCGCGCCAGCACGCTTCGTCGCGCGCCTTCGGTCCAGGCGTTTTCTTCCCCGCCTCGACGTACGGCAGGTTGAAGCGCACGACCTGCATCCCACGCGCCGCGATCGCCTCGGCGTATGCGACGAGCGACGGCGTGTCGTAGGTACCGCCGGCGCCATGCGTCAGCGCGAGCAACGTATCGCCACCTTCGCCGTGCCACGCGGCCGTCACGGACCCGCCGCCCCAATCGAGCGCCTCGGTCTTCACGGCTGCACCACCGCCGCTTCTTTTGCAGCTTGGGCGGCCGCTACGTCTGCGACTGCGACCGAGACGTGCTGCACGACGGGCGGGTTGGCGAGCGTGCGGCGGCGCAGTAGCAACGCGACGCCGAGCGAGAACGAGGCGGCGATCACACCAGAGAGAAAGGGCGCGGCCGCGCCGAGGCGCGCGTAGAGAAACCCGCTCCAGACCGGGCCGACGGTGCGGGCTGCGCCCCCGGCGGATTGCGCGAGGCCGAGGATCGCGCCTTGTTGCGCGAGCCCGGCGTGCTGCGAGGCCAGGCTGGCGAGCGTCGGATTGGTGAAGCCCGC
>JBDSJB010000457.1:0-8292 GCA_039917665.1 Binatia bacterium | reverse complement strand
CGGTTGGAGTATCCGTCGGAGTCGCGGTTTCGGTTGGGGTGGCCGTCGGGGTCTCCGTGGGTGTGGGCGTGGCTGTCGGCGTCGGGCTGAGCGTCGGTGTTGCCGTTAGGGTCGGGGTTGCAGTTTCGGTTGGTGTTGCGGTGATCGTGGGCGTCACGGTCGCAGTCGCAGTCGCTGTCTGAGTGACCGTCGGCGGCTGTGTGGCGGTCGCGGTCGAAGTTTCAGTTGGCGTCGCGGTTGCCGTCTCCGTGACTGTGGCTGTTGGTGGCGGCGTCGGACCGGGCGTCGGTGTCGCGGTCAGTGTCGCGGTCGCCGTTTCCGTCGGAGTCGGCGTCGCGATGAGGGTCTCCGTTGGTGTTTCGGTCGGCGTCTCAGTGCCGGTTGGAGTCGGCGTCGCCGTCGCGGTTGGAGTCTCTGTCGGAGTCGTTGTCGGTGTGGGCGTCCCGGTCTCGGTCGGTGTGGCCGTGGCTGTCGGCGTCGGGCTGAGTGTGGGAGTTGTCGTTGGCGTCTCCGTCGCTGTTTCCGTGGGCGTGGATGTCGCGGTGGCGGTTCGCGTCGGTGTCGGAGTCGCGGTCTCGGTGACGGTCGCTGTGGCTGTTGGCGTTGCGGTCCAGGTCGGGGTCGTGGTCTGAGTCTGGGTTGCGGTCAGCGTCTCGGTCACCGTTGGCGTGGGAGAGGGTGTCGCGGTGTCGGTCGCCGTCTCCGTGGGTGTGGCGGTTGCCGTGGGAGTCTCTGTCACGGTCGGCGTGAGTGTGAGCGTAGGTGTCGCGGTCACCGTCGTCGTGAGGGTTGGTGTCGGGCTCGTTGTCGCGGTGTCAGTTGGTGTCGGACTTGGAGCCGGAGTCGCCGTCACGGTTAGTGTCGCCGTCGCCGTTGGCGTCTGAGTGAGCGTGGGCGTCGGCGAGAGCGTCGTGGTTGCGGTTTCCGTTGGCGTCGCGGTGGCGGTTGGCGTGGGGCTCAACGTCGGCGTTGCGGTCGCGGTGAAGGTCGCCGTCTCAGTGGCCGTTGGTGTCGTCGTTGGGGTGGGGGTTGCCGTCACCGTTTCGGTTGGTGTCGCCGTCGGGCTCAGGGTTGCGGTCTCGGTCGCCGTTGCCGTGATCGTCGGCGTAAGGGTCGCCGTATGAGTTGAAGTCGGTGCGGACGTTGCAGTCGCCGTGGCGGTCGCGGTCGCCGTGGTGGCGGGCGTTGGTGTTGTGCTCGGGGTCGAGCTTGGCGTCGGCGTCGCGGTAGGTGTCGCCGTCCGGGTGACGGTCGCTGTCGGGCTGGAGGTCAGCGTCGGGCTGGCTGTCGGTGTCGTCGTCGGCGTCGGTGTGGCGCTTGGCGTTGGTGTCGGCGTCGTGGACGGCGTGAGCGCCGGAGTCGGTGTATGGCTGGGACTCGGCGTGGCGGTCGGTGTCGCCGCCGCCGTCGGCGTGATCAGTGGCGTCGGACTGATCGTTGGCGTCGAGCCGGGCGTGACGACGGGAGTCGCGGGCGTTTCCAGCGGGCCTGCCACCATGCATTCGAGCGGGTACGGTTTCAGGGCGGGCACGCTCTGCGCGTCCACGCAGTCGACCGCGGCGACGATGGTGCAATCGGCGCACGCGACGGCGTCGGCCAGGTCGATGATCGGGGCGCCGCAGTGCGCACCGGATGGGATGGTGACGTCGGGGCAGGTCGTCGCGATCCCGATCGCGCCGGGTGCCACGTCGTCATGACCGTCGCAGCGGTGATCGCGACCTCCGCAAGCACGGCACCAGGATGTGCCGACGCGGGACCGCAGGCGACGGATGCGCTCACGGGCCAACGCGTCGGGGCACGGTCCGCTGGCGCCGCGGAGCAAACGGTCTTCGCAGTGCTGCAGCCGTCGCCCGATCCCGTCGAACAGGCGCCCCATGCCGCGTGACCACGCGCGCTGACAGCGCGCTAGGGTGTGATCCGCATTCGTGATGCCGAACGGGACGGTTGCCGTGAAGGCGAGCGTTTCTTTGCTCGCGTGGGCGCCGACACAGAGCACGCAGGTCGCGACGTCGCGACAGTCGGCGACGTTGGCAGGGCACGGCGCCTCGTGGAGGTCGTGGCAGACTCCGACGTCCCAGCCGATGGCGGTCAGCGGCTCGTCGTCGGCGGTGCCGCACCGCAGGTCGGCGCCGCCGCAATTGCGGTCGATGAGGTAGCGTGTTCGCGCCGCCGCGCGGTCGATGACGGCTGCAGTTGCGGCGTCGGGACAAAAGCCGAGACGCCGGCCCGTCGCCACGCCGCGCTCGCAACGCTGCATCGTGCGCAGATGGAGGCGCGCGAAGGTCGCACCGCCACGAGCGATGGCACGCATGCATGGCGTCGTCGCGGCTGTCCCGCGCGCCTCGATCGGCCTCAGCACCGAAACCAACGCGAGCATGATCCCCCACCGCAGGGCGCGGCGCCGCACACACCGGTAGGCCTCGAGGGACCCGGGCGATCTCGACAACGCGTCCTCCTTCGGACCGTTCTCGAAGCGGTCCCGTTTGCGTTGTCGTTACCGTTCTACATGGGACGCAGGCCACCATTCAGGCAATTCCCGAAGGCACTTCGCATGGGAGATGTCTGGCGCTGGGGGAGGATCAGGAAGCGACGAGCTGGTCGTCGCCGAGCGCGAGCAACGCCCGGTGGAGATGGGACAGCGCGCGCTCGAGCTCGGCACACGTGTCCGGACCGTCGCCGAGAGGGGCGGTGCGGGCGCGGCTCTCGATGCGCTCGGCGACCATGGCGGCGGCGCGGCCACCGAGATTGCTGACGGAACCGCGGATCGCATGCGCGGTCTGCTCGAGTATCGCGCGGTCGCCAGCGGCGTACGCGGCACGCAGCTCGGTCAGCCAGCGCGGCCCGTCGTGGGCGAGTCCGTCGGCCAGCTCGCGCACGAAGGCGAGATCGCCTTCGACGCGATCGAGAAGGCCGCTCACGTCGAGTACGTCGTGGTCCGGGACCGTCAGCTCGCTCGGCTGCGGCTTCGCGGCGCGTCGGGCCGGCTCGACCCAACGTTGCAGGAGCGCGTCCAGCTCCTCCAAGCGGATCGGCTTCCCGATCTGGTCGTCCATGCCGGCCTCGAGGCAGCGGTCGCGCAGCTCGGGGGCGGTGCTGGCGGTGAGCGCAATCACGGGCGTGCGACGCCCAGCGGCTTCACGCCCGCGAATCTCACGGGTGGCTTCGAATCCGTCCAGCTCGGGCAGTCGGCAGTCCATCAGCACGAGGTCGTACACGCGACGCAGACAGGCCTCGACGGCGGCCCGACCGTCGCCGGCGACGTCGACGCGATGACCACGCTTCTCGAGCAAGCGCTTGATCACTTTTTGGCTCGTCGGATCGTCCTCGGCGACCAGCACGTGACCGGCAAGCGGCAGCCGACGCGTTTCGCGCTCATCATCCTCGCGGAGCTGCTCGCGGCGTGCGCTCGCGGGAGCCAAGATGTTCGTGAGACAGGTTTGCAGGCGCGTGGTGCGGATCGGCTTCGTCAGCAACGCCGTGACGCCCGCGCGCCGACTGGCGCTTTTCACGGCGCCGCGCTGACCGATCCCCGTCAGCAGCACGATGGGGACACGCGCGATAGCGGGTTCGGCACGGATCGCGCGGGTGAGCTCGATGCCGTCCATGATCGGCATCTCCCAATCCGCGAGCACGACGTCGTAGGGCTTGTGGCGCGCGGCGGCCGCGCGCAG
Organism: Binatia bacterium; assembly: GCA_039917665.1. Classification (GTDB taxonomy): domain Bacteria; phylum Desulfobacterota; class Binatia; order UTPRO1; family UTPRO1; genus UTPRO1. Next base: position 4,621 of record JBDSJB010000457.1, on the reverse strand, counting down.
CAAGGCGAGCGCGTGGGCGCCGTCCTCGGTGGCCCCGCAGCGAATGCCGAGGGCGCGCAGGTACGACCCGAGCAGCGCGCGGATCGTCGGGCTGTCGTCGACGATCAGGACGCGCTGGCCGCGCAGGACGGTGGGGCTCGGCGCGGCGACGGCTTTCGGCTGTTTCTCGAGGCGGATGACCAGTGTGAACGTGCTGCCGGCACCGGGCTCGCTGTCGACGACGATCTGGCCGCCCATGAGCTCGCTCAGCCGTTTCACGATGGCGAGGCCGAGGCCCGAGCCACCATAGAGGCGGGCGTTCGCGACGTCGCTCTGCGAGAACGACTCGAAGATCATCGCCTGGCGCTCGGGCGCGATGCCAATGCCAGTGTCCGCCACCTCGAGGTGCAGCACGGTGTGGCCGGGCGCGTCGCCGACGGCGGCGGCGCGTACGACGACCTCGCCGCGCTCGGTGAACTTGAGGGCGTTGCTGATGAGGTTCGCGAGAATTTGCCGCAGGCGATTCGGGTCGCCCCGGACCGCAGTCGGTGTCGTCGGCTCGATCAGCGCCGCGAGCTCGATGCCCTTGCTGTGGGCGCGTTCCGCGAACAGCTCCACGACCTCCTCGACCGCGCGGCGCAGATCGAAGTCGATGGTCTCGATCTGGAGCTTGCCAGCCTCCATTTTGGAGAAGTCGAGCACGTCGTCGATGACGCTCAGCAGCGACGCGCTGCAGGTGCGGAGCGACTCGGCGTAGTCGCGCTGCTCCTCGCTCAGGCGGGTGTCGAGGAGGAGGGCGGTCATGCCGACGACGCCGTTCAGCGGCGTCCGGATCTCGTGACTCATCGTGGCGAGGAACTCGCTCTTGGCGATCGTCGCCGACTCGGCGAGCTCCTTCGCGACGCGAAGCTCGTGGCCACGGCGGGTTTCTTGTTCGACGCGCTTCTGCTCGCGCAGGTCACGGCAGACCGCAGCGAAGCCCGTCGGTCGGGCCGATTGCGCATGGTGGACCAGGAAGAGATTGACGGCGACCGCGAGCGGCTCGCCCGTCACGACGTGCCGGCCGCAGAGCTCACCTTGCCAGCGCCCCTCACGCAGCACCGTCGGAACGATCGACTCGCGGAACCGGATTCGCTCGTCGGGGAAGATCAAGTCGTCGAACGACAAATCGCCGACGGCCGCCAGCGCGGACAAGCCGACGAGCCGGCGTCCCGCGGGATTCACGAAGACGACGCGGCCGTCCATGCTCGACAACCAGACGAAGTCGTCGGTGTGCTCGATGATCGACGCCAGGAGCCCGCGATCGGACTCGGCCCGCTTCTGCTCGCTCAGGTCACGGACGATCCCGATGAAGACGCGCTGCTCGCCCGTGGTCACCACCTGGCTGAGCGCGAGGCCGAGCGGGAAGGCGCTGCCGTTCCGCCGTCGTCCCGTGACCTCGAGACTGCGCCCGCGCTGCCGTGTGACGGCGCGCGTGAGCCAGCGCGCGACGGTGTGGTCGTGGCGGCCGGTGGCGCCGCTCGGCAGCAGCCGCGCGATGCTCTGTCCGCACACGTCCTCGGGCGCCCATCCGAACATGCGAACGGCCGCCGCGTTGAACGATTGAATCTTGCCGTCGACGCCGACGGTCACGATGCCTTCGGCGGCGTGGTCGAGGACCGCACGCATGCGAGCTTCGCTCTCGTCGGCCGCCCGGTGCGCGTCGAGGGCGCGGTGGCTTTCGTCGCGACTTTCCGACCACTCGCGACGGAGACGCGTGGTCGCCCATATCGTCAGGAGGAAGAGGGGTGCCGCCACGAGCGCCCAGAGTGCGCCGAGTTTCGCGATCGTGGTACGGATCGGTCCGACCACGTCGTGTTGATCCACGTGCAGCAGCAGCGCCCAGCGCGGCAACGTCGGAAACTTTCGGACCTGCATGCGGGCGTAGCCGGTCAGCATGGTCACGTCGCGCGTCGGCTCCCGTTCCTCGAGATAACCCGGCGCGGCGGCGGCGCTGGCGAACGCCGACGGCAGGGCGAGCTTGCCGAGCATCGGGCGGCGGTTGGTGCTGGCGATCAGGTCACCGTTCGGGCTCACGAGATGCCAGTCGACGGTGACGTCACCACCCCATTTGCGCCGCAGCGCTCGCGCGCTGCGGTCGAAGACGCGCTTCACGTTCGAGAGTCCGGTGTGCGCGATCAACGCGCCGCGGACGTTGCCGCGCGCATCGGTCAACGGAACGGTGAAGGCGAGCACCGGCGCGCCCTGGCCGGGCGCGGTCGGCGTGCGCACGGTGCGAACGTCGAGCCCGACGTCGCGCGCGATCGCCATCCATGCCGTCGGCCCGACCGTCGTTCCGACCCGCGCCGGATCGGATGCCGCCATCAAGTGTCCCGAAAGATCGGTGACGCCGACCCAGCGATACTCACCGTAGTCGCTGATGAACGCTTTGAGCCGCGTCGTGACCCGCGGCTCGTCGTCGAGCGCGAGCGCCGGATCACGGGCGAGGATGCGGAGCCGGGTCGCGTGCTCGCCGAGAATGAGGTCGAGCTTGTCGACGCTCTCGGCCGCGGTGAGGGCGAGGGTCCGTCCCACGCTTGCGATCAGCCGATCGCGGAGCGTCGCGAGCCCGACCCAGCCGATCGCCACCCCGGCCAGCGCTAGAAACCCGATGACCGCCGGAAGCCAGGCATAGGGTCCGGCGGTCCGTTCCCGTGCATCCGTCATTCGTTTTTCGATCCGTGAGTGGCGCGCTCGCACGGGGGGTGGTGAGCGTGCCGTCCCAGTCTGAAAGCAACTCCCGTGCGAGGGCCTTATGGGCTTTCCCGCTGTCAAATGACGGAGCCAACCCCTCGGAATGGCAGCGGCGCCAAAGTCGTAACTCCCGGATCCAAGTGAACCGGGCCGTTGCGATAGCGCGACCCAGAACGTGACGCTTGCTGCAAAAATGCCGCTGGCTCCTCCGCTCTGAAGGGCCACGCCACGTCTCCGGCGGCTGAGAACCGGAGGCTTTGCGGGGTGCGAAGTGGGGTGCGAGGTTCTTGGTGCGGTCGTGCTAGCCGCGGCGCCGGCGTTGCGCGGGCCGGCGACGCGCGGGTCGGGCACGGCTGGTCGTGCTCGCGAGCACGATCGCGACGGCGGGGTCCGTGCGCAGGGTTTCGAGTGCGAGCCCAGTTCGCCGGCTCCAGCTCGGATACCGGTCGAGGTCGACCCCGGGCAGGTTCACCGGGTCGACGGTGGCGGCGAGATCGTCGAGCGCGATACCGACGAGCGCGGTTGGGGTGCGACAGAGAAGCGCATGGACGGCGCCGCGAAACCGCGGATCGTCACCGTCGACGGGCGCATCTTTCGGCCAGAGCCCCGCGTCGACGAGGAGTCGGGTGAGTGCGACGATCGCGCCGCGGCGCTCGGTGCGCGCGGACTGGAGCTCGGCGCGGCTCCGAATCTGACCGTGGGCGCGCCGCAGCACGAGGTCGCGCTCGGCCGTCCAACCCGCGAGCGGCACCATGTCGTGCGTGTTGGCACCGACGAGCGCTTGCTGCGGATAGGTCGTCGCCGGCAGGAACGCGCCACGCCGATCACGCGAGAAGAGCAGCACGCGCGTCGACAAGATACCCGCTTGCTGCAGACGTTCGGGAAGACCGGGCGGAATGGTGCCGAGGTCCTCCCCGATGACGAGCGCGCCGGCGCGACTGCTCTCGAGCGCGAGGATGCCGAGCAGATCGTCGGCCGGAAACCGCATGTACGCGCCTTCAGAACCTGGACGACGGGGCGGAATCCAGAACTGCCGAAAGAGCCCCATCACGTGATCGATGCGGAGCGCTCCGGCGTGGCGGAACGCCGAGCGCAGGAGGCGAATCCAATAACGGTAGCCGTCGCGCTGGAGCGCATGGGGATCGAGCGGCGGCAGGCCCCAGTTCTGTCCGGCGGGCGCGAGGCCGTCGGGTGGAGCACCGAGGCTCGTGCCGTCGAGCACGAAGAGATTCGGAAACGCCCACGCGTCACTGCCGCGCGCCGCCGAGCCGAGGGCGACGTCTTGATAGACGCCGATCGGGAGATCGGCGCGCGTCGCGCGCGCGGCGACCGCCCCGAGCTGACGGTCCAGCTCGAACTGGATCCACTGGACGCGGTCGATCGCATCCGCGTGCCGCACACGGAACGCCGCGAGCGTCGTCGAGGTCGGATCGCGATACGCGCGGCGCCAGCGTCGCCAATCACGGCCGGCGGTCGGGGCGAGGTGCTCTTCCAGCGCGACGTAAGTCGCGAAGTCGGCGAGTGCGGCCCCTTCGGCGCGACGATAGCGGCGGTACGCCCGCCCGCGTGCCGTCTCGCGCTCGCGATGGCGTCGCACAAACGTCCGGTGGAGCTCGACGAGGAGCGGCGACTTGAGCGCCATCACCGCGGCATAGTCGACGCGCGTCCCGGCGCGCAGCCGGGCGAGGGTGCGCTGGAACGCGTCGCTCGCGAGACGGCGGGCGACGCTCGGCGTGTCAGGGACCTCGGGTACGGCAGTGACGTCGAGATAGAGCGGATTTCGGTAGAGCCGGCTGACGGGACTGTAGGGGCTCATCTCGCGGCGTCCGTTCCGGAGCGCGTGGAGGGGGTTCACGCCGACGAATGCGGCCCCGATGTCGCCGGCGAAGTCGACCAGCGTCCCGAGATC
>JBDSJB010000456.1:0-13535 GCA_039917665.1 Binatia bacterium | reverse complement strand
CCGAGGGCCTCCACGAGTTGACAGTCAGCGCCGCGTCGCGTATCGGTCCCGGTTCCCATGGACTACGCAGTCATCCGCTCTGGCGGCAAACAATATCGGGTGAGCCCCGGCGACATCGTTCGTCTGGAAAAGCTCGCGGGTGAGCCCGGCTCGACCTTCGCATTCGAAGAGGTGCTCTTGGCCTCCGGCGAAGGCGGGATCCAGGTCGGCAAGCCGCTCGTCGCGGGTATGCGCGTCGTCGGTGAGATCGTGCGGCACGAGCGCGCCAAGAAGGTGCTCGTCTTCAAGAAGAAGCGCCGCAAGAACTACCGCCGGAAACAAGGCCATCGGCAGCACCACACGGTGGTGCGGGTGACCGGTTTCGAGCGCGGAGCGGGAGCGTAAGCCATGGCACACAAAAAAGGTCAGGGTAGCAGCCGGAACGGTCGCGACAGCGGCGGACAGCGTCGCGGCGTCAAAGTGTACGGCGGCGAGGCCGCCAAGGCCGGCCACATTCTCGTGCGTCAGGTCGGCACCAAGATCCACCCGGGCAACAACGTCGGGTGTGGTCGGGATTTCACGCTGTTCGCGCTCATCACGGGTATCGTGAAGTACGAGCGCCGCGGCCGAGATCGCCGCCAAGTCTCGGTTTACCCACCCGCCTAGTCGGCGGACGATAGGCGCCCACCTGTTCGATTAGCCCCGTGCGCTCGGCGAAGCGCGCCGATGCTCCGATGGGCCTCCCACCCGGGAGTGAATCCCGGGTGCTCGCACCCTCGCCCTCCTACTCTCTTCCTTGAAGTCGACCCCGCTCGCATCGCTTAGTGGTTGCGAGGGGCCTCATTTCAAGACAACTCTAGAGACTTCTTATGAAGTTCGTCGATGAAGTTCTCGTTTCGGTGAAAGCGGGCGACGGGGGTCGCGGCTGCATGGCCTTCTTGCGCGAGAAATACAGGCCGTATGGGGGTCCGATCGGGGGCGACGGGGGGCGTGGGGGGAGCGTGGTGTTCGTGGCGGACACCGGGCTCAACACGCTGCTCGATTTTCGCTTCCAGCGTCGGCTCGAGGCCGGACGCGGCGAGCACGGACGCGGGAAAGGTCAGCACGGCGCGACCGGAACGACCAAGCTCGTGCGGGTGCCGGTCGGCACGCGCATCCTCGACGCGGCATCGGGCGATCTGCTGTTCGACCTCGACACGGCCGGACGCGAGGTCGTCGTGGCAGCGGGCGGAATCGGCGGACGCGGCAACATGCGCTTCGTCAGCTCGACCAACCGCGCCCCGCGTCGGACCGAGCCCGGCCTTCCCGGGGACGCGCTCGAGCTGCGCCTGGAGCTCCGGCTGCTCGCCGACGTCGGCCTCGTCGGCTACCCCAACGCCGGCAAGTCGACGTTCATCGCGGCGGTATCGGCAGCGCGGCCCCGCATCGCCGACTACCCGTTCACCACGCTCGTCCCGAACCTCGGGGTCGCCCGCGTCGACGATGTCGCGTTGGTCATCGCCGACATCCCCGGCTTGATCGAGGGTGCGCATCTCGGCCAGGGGCTCGGCATTCGTTTCCTCCGCCATCTCGCGCGGACGGCGATCCTCGTGCACCTCGTCGACCTGAACGACGAGCGCGATCCCCTGGTCGCGTTCGACACGATCAATCGCGAGCTCGCGGCCTACGACGCCGCGCTCGCTACGAAGCCCCAGATCGTGGCGGTGACCAAGCTCGACATCACCGAGGCGCGCGAACGATTCGAGGCGACGGCGGCCGCCTTTGCCGATCGTGGGATCGCGCTGCACGGAGTCTCCGCCGCAACAGGCGATGGGATGGCGGCCTTGATGAAGGAGGTGTTGGTGCGCGTGAGCCGCTTGCGTGCCGATGCCGCACCACCGTCGACCGCGCCCGCCGACACCGCCATCAGCGACCCCGACGACGAGACGATCGAGAGCCTGGTCTCGTGACGCTCGCGGCCCACACTCGCGGCGCCGCGGCGCGGCGCGTGGTCGTGAAGATCGGGAGCGCCGTCCTCGCCGGCAACGACGGCGGCCTCGACCGTGCCCGCATCGACGCCCTCGCCGACGAGATCGCCGCCCAGCACGCGGCCGGACGCGAGATGGTGGTCGTGACCTCCGGCGCCGTAGCCGCCGGCGTCGTCCGGCTCGGGCTCGCGCAGCGTCCGAAGATCATCCCGCACAAGCAGGCTGCGGCGGCCGTCGGACAGATCGGCGTGATGAGCGCGTACGAAGCCTCGTTCGCACGCCACGGCCTGAAGGTCGCGCAGGTGCTGCTCACGCGCGACGACCTGTCGAGCCGGCGCCGCTACCTGAACGCGAAGCACGCGGTCATGACCCTGCTCGAGTGGCGCGTCATTCCGATCGTGAACGAGAACGACACCGTCGTGGTCGAGGAGATCAAGCTCGGCGACAACGACAATCTCTCGGCGCTGACCGCCATCCTGCTCGAAGCCGAGCTGCTCGTGATCCTGAGCGACGTCGACGGCCTGCACACCGCGAATCCCCGTACGACACAAGACGCCGCGCTCATCCCCGTCGTCGACGCCGTCACGCCGGCAATCGAGGCGATGGCCGGCGTCGGCGGCCCGCTCGGCACCGGCGGCATGGCGAGCAAGCTCGGCGCCGCCAAGAAGGCGTGCGCCTCGGGCATCGCGACGATCATCACCGACGGCCGCCGTCCCGGTGTGCTGACGGCCGTGCTCGCGGGTGCGAGCGACGTCGGGACGTTCTTCCGTCCAGTCGCCGATCGCCTCGCGAGTCGGAAGCGCTGGATCGCCTACACACTGAAGATCGGCGGGGCGGTCGTCGTCGACGACGGCGCGCGCCGCGCGATCGTGAAGCAGGGGCGGAGCCTCTTGCCGTCGGGCATTCGTGAGGTCCGCGGCGCGTTCGGGGCCGGGGCGTGCGTGCAGTGCCTCGACCTCGAAGGCCACGAGCTCGCGCGCGGGCTCGTCAGCTACAGCGCCGCCGAGCTCGACAAGATCAAAGGGCGCCATTCACGCGAGATCGAGACGACGCTCGGCTACAAGATCAGTGACGAGGCGATTCATCGCGACGATCTCGTACGGCTCGATCGCGCGGCCCCCGACGACGCGTCGTCGCGCAGCGACGAGGACGTCCGCGACGAGTCCGCCAGCCCACACGCCAAAGGAGACCCATCGTGAGCAGCCTCGAGCAGGACGTCGTCACCCTCTGCCAGGCCGCGCGCGCAGCGGCGCCCGCCGTCGCCCGCGCCTCCAGCAACGACAAGAACGCCGCCCTCCGCGCCGGCGCCGCCGCGCTCCGCGCCCGCACCGACGATCTGATCGCGGCCAACGCCGAGGACGTGAGCGCGGCCCGTGACGCCGGCGGCGCGCCGGCTTTTCTCGATCGCTTGACGCTCACGCCCGCGCGCGTCGATGCGATGGCGGTCGGCCTCGAGCAGATCGCCGAGCTCCCCGACCCGGTCGGCGAGCAGATCACGCGCTGGAGCCGGCCGAACGGCCTCGACATCCAGCAGGTCCGCGTACCGCTCGGCGTCATCGGCATCATTTACGAGTCGCGGCCGAACGTCACTGCCGACGCCGCCGGCCTCTGCCTGAAATCCGGCAATGCGGTCGTGCTGCGTGGCGGCAGCGAAGCCTTTCGTACCAACTGCCTGATCGCCGACGTCCTGCGCGACGCCGCGACGATGATCCCGGCGGACGCGATCGCGCTCGTCCGCACCACCGACCGCGCCGCCGTGAAAGTCTTGCTCCGTCAGGACGAGCTGATCGACGTGATCATCCCGCGCGGCGGCGAGGAGCTCATCAAAGCCATCACCGAAGGCTCGCGCATCCCTGTGATTCAGCACCTGAACGGCGTCTGCCAGCTCTACGTCGACAAAGCCGCCGATCTGGCGCTCGCCGAGAAGCTCTGCATGAACGCCAAGACCCAGCGACCCGGCGTCTGCAACGCCATCGAGAACCTGCTCGTGCACCGCGACGTCGCGGCGAAGTTTCTGCCGGCGATGGCGGCGAAGTTGAGCGCGGCCGGCGTCGAGCTGCGCGGCGACGCGGAAATGGTGCGGCTCGTACCCGGAGCGAAGCCCGCGACGGACGCCGACTGGGCCACCGAGTTCCTCGATCTCATCCTCGCCGTGAAGGTCGTCGACTCGATCGACGACGCCATGGCGTTCATCCGGCGCTATGGCTCCGGGCTCGCCGACGCGATCGTGACGACCGACCAGGCCGCCGCCGATCGCTTCACCGCCGAGATCGACTCGGCCGCCGTCTTCGTGAACGCGTCGACGCGCTTCACCGACGGCTTCGAGTTCGGCTTCGGCGCCGAGATCGGCATCAGCACCAATCGCCTGCACGCGCGCGGCCCGATGGGGCTCCGTGAGCTCACCACGTACAAATACGTCGTGCGCGGCGACGGTCAGATCCGCACCTGAGCGACGATGCCACGCATCGGGCTCTTCGGCGGCACCTTCGACCCCGTGCACCTGGCGCATCTCCGCACCGCCGAAGAGGTCCGCGAAGCGCTCGACCTCGATCGCATCGAGATGGTGCTGTCAGCCTCGCCGCCCCACAAGGCACCGGGCTCGCAGGCGACCGTCGCGCACCGGCGCCGCATGCTGGAGCTCGCGCTCGCTGACGCACCGCGCTTCGCGCTCAATCTCTGCGAGGTCGAACGCGAGGGCCCGTCGTACTCGATCGACACGATCCGCGCCGTGCAGGTGCGCGAGCCGGATGCGGAGATCACGTTCATCCTCGGCGCGGACGCGTTCGCCGAGATCGGGACGTGGAAGGCCTATGCGGACCTCTTCACGCTCTGTGACTTCTGCGTGATATCCCGTCCGGGATCGCGCGAACGCGAACTTCCGATTGCCGTCGAAAATGCCTTCTGTTATGAGCCAAATCGTGGAGTGTACGTCCATCGCTCCGGTAGAGTGCTCCGGTATCTGCCCGTCACGGCCCTCATGATCTCGGCCTCCGACATCCGCCGACGCTGCGCCGCCGGTCATTCCATTCGGTACCTCGTGCCCGATGCCGTCGCCGACTACGTGGCGACGCATGCGCTCTACCTCGGGGGGACGGCCGACTGTTGACCTCATCCGACGGCCTCACCAGAGCACTGGAGTGCGCCCGCGCGGCGCTGGACAAGAAAGCCGTCGATCTCGTCGTCCTGGACGTCGGCGCGCTCACCTCGATCGCCGACTACCTCGTCATCTGCACGGGGAAATCCGATCGTCAGGTCCAGGCGATCGCGCAAGCCATCGAGACCGAGCTGCGCGAGCAGGGCGAGCGTCCCATAGCGATCGAAGGCATGTCGCGCGGCCAGTGGGTGTTGCTAGACTGCGCCGACGTGATCGTGCACGTCTTCTACAAGCCGGTGCGCGAGTTCTACGACCTCGAACGCCTCTGGGAGCACGCCCCCCGCGTGCAGCTCCCCGAGCCCCTGCGCACCCAAGCGCTCGGGTTCAACAGCGAGTCCGCCGCTCTCTGAGCGGGGGCCCACCCGTGCTCCGGCTCACCCTCATCCTCGCGACGGTCGCCCTCTCCCTCGTCGGGGCCGGCTACCTGCTCCACCTGAACCCCGATCCCGTCACCGTCCGGTTCACCCCGACGAGCGAGTGGCAGGGACCGCTCCCGCTCGTCCTGCTCGCCGCGTTTCTCGCCGGCGCCGCGGTCACGTTCGTCGTCTCGCTCATCCGCGCCAGCCGGACCGCCGTGACGGGCTGGCGCGCCGAGCGTCTCGCCCGCCGCCATCACCGCCAACAGCTCCGCAAGGAACAGGGCCTCGGCTTCGCGTGGCTGGGCGAGCAAGAGAAGGCCCGGGGGACGCTCGCGAAGGCGCTGCGCGACGGCCCCGACGACCTCTCGGCGTTCCTCTTGTTCGCGCGCACCTATCTCGAGGAAGGCGACTTCCGCCGTGCCCGCACCGTGCTCGAGGAAGGCCTCGATCGACGCGGTCCCGATCCAAAGCTGCTGCTCTTTCTCGCCGAGGCGCAACGCGGTGGCGGCGACGACGGAGCGGCGATCGAAACGCTCGAACGCGCGCGCCGCGCCGATCCCGCGAGCCCGCGCGTGCTGACCGCGCTTCGCGACGTCTACACGGCGACCGGCCGCTGGCGCGACGCCGGCCGCGTCCAGGAAGCGTTGCTCCTCGTCGTGCACGACGCGCCGACGCGTGCCGAAAGCGAGCGCATGCTGGTCGGCATGCGTTACCAAAGCATGCTCGAGATCGCCGACCCGGCCACGCGCCTCGCCGAGCTGCGCGCCCTGCTGCGGGCGCATCCCGACTTCGAGCCCGCGGCCGTCAGTCTCGGCGACGCGCTCGTCGCCGCCGACCAACCACGGCAGGCCGAACGGGTCTGGCGGCGCGCGGTCGCACGCGGCGCGCGTGGCGGCGCCCTCGAACGACTCGAGCGCCTGCTCGCCGGTGGTCCGCGCGCGCGCCGGCTCGAGGTGTTCACCCGCCGCTTGTTGCGACGTCGCCCCGACGACGGGACCGCCCGCCTCTTCCGCGCCCGGCAATTGATCCGCACCGGTCAGCTCGACGAGGCCGCGGCGGAGATCGCGCGCATCGGGCCGCCGTGGAATGCGCTCGCGGCGTACCATGGACTGCTCGCCGAGCTGCACGTGCGTCGCGGCGCCCACGACGACGCCGTCCGCGCCTTCCGTCATGCGCTCGCCGCGTGCGCGCTCGGCGTGTTTCGCTGCCAGGTCTGCCACGCCGAGTCGGAGGAATGGCGCGGCTACTGCGAGCAGTGCCGCAGCTGGGACAGCTACCGCTCGAGCTACGAGCTGCCGCCCGCCGAGAGCCCGGCGCCCCGCGCGCTACTGCCGCCGCCGTCCGCCTGAGCGCCGCGCCGAGGGCGCGTCCATCTCGGTGTCGGGTCCGAACAGGTAGGCGTGCATGCGGACCAGACTCGCCAGATCGTGCAGATCGGTGTCGAAGTTCGGTACCGTGACGAACGGCAACTTCCGCGGCAGCCCACTCCGGAACTGCTCCATGCGAAGCGCCTCGCCGCGCGCGAGCAGCTGATAGTCGACGAAGTTCGCGGCGAGCCACGACGCGTGCCCCGCCGGGACGCCGCCGTCAAGGAGCGCCGCACGGACTTCATCCTCGTCGACGCGCGCGACGGTACCGCCGCGGAACGCCGCCGGGTCGACGTTCATCTCCTCGTGCACCCGATTGAAGACGACGCCGCCGAGCGGCATCTCCATGCCCTTCATCCGCTCGGAGAAGAACTCGGCCTCGGTGAGCACCTGCTCTTCCGGACCCGTGACCAGCACGAAGGCCGTGCTCGGCGACCGCAGGATCTCGTGGATGACGTCGGTGCGGGCGGTGAACGCGTCGAACATGCCGCTCATTGCCGAGAAGAAGTCGGACACCTCGGCGAGTGCGCTCACGCCGGTCGCCTCTTCGAGCTTCCGGAAGAGAAACCCAACGGTCCGGTTCAGCGTCTTCGCGGCCGCCCAGCCCTGCGAGAGATACGGCATCACGAACCAGCGCACGACCTTCCGATCGAGAAAATCGCGGATGCGTTCGGGCGCCTCGAAGAAGTCGAGCGCGCGCTTGGTCGGCGGCGTGTCGAGCACGATCAGGTCGTACTCGTCGCTCTCGCAGAGGAGACAGAGCTGCTCGATCGCCATGTATTCGTGCGAGCCGGCGAAGTTCTGCGAGAGGTTCAGATAGAAGCGATTTTTCAAGATGCGCTCGCGCACCTCGTCGGACGGCGCGTGACGCGCGACCAGCCGATCCCATGCGTTCTTCTGGTCGAGCATCATCGCCGCGAGCGTGCCCTGCGCGGGCCGCCCGGCACCCGCCAGCACAGCCGGCTCGACCTGGAGCGGCTCGTCGCCGAGCTCCGTGATGCCGAGCGAGTTGGCGAGCCGACGCGCGGGGTCGATCGTCAACACGACGGCGCGGCGGCCCTCGAGCGCCCCCCAGAGCGCGATCGTCGCCGCGGTCGTGGTCTTGCCGACGCCGCCGCTGCCGACGCACACGACGACGCGATGATCGCGAACGAGTCGCTCCAACATCAGGAGGCCTCCGCGCTGGCGATCAGGCTCCGCACCTCGTCGAGTCCGAACTCTTCCGCGAAAAGAAACGGCAGCACGACGGTCGGCATCGGTACGGTCTCGCGCAGCCGGTCGAGGTAGCGCCGGTTGATCGCCGCCCACCCCGCCTCTTCACGCGCGCACCGCAGCACGTCGTTCACGAGCTGCGTCGCGCCGACCGGCGCCGCCGGCACCTCGGTCGGCGCGAGCGGCGCCGTATGGACGCGGTTCACGAAGAGCACGCCGAGTGGCATGTGCAGACGCTCACGCAGCTGCTGATACATCTCGGTCGTCTCGTTGACGGGCATCTCTTCCGCCGTCGTCACGGGACAGACCGCGGTGCGCGCGGGATCGAGCAGCAGCTCGGTGACCTTCTGCGCCTCGCGCCGGACGAGGCCAGGTCCGAATGCCTCGGCGGCCGCACTTGGCATGCGGAGGTACTGCAGCACGTGACCGGTCGCGGGCGCGTCGACCACGATCACGTCCCACTTCGGTTTGCCCTTCACGACGAGCTGCTCCTCGTACCAGATCTTCCCGATCGTCATCAGCTCCTTCAGCCCCGGCGCCGCAGCGACGAAGTGATGGTAGAGCTTGCTCTCCACCACCATGCGCTGCACGCGTCGCACCGGCAGCACGAGCCCGAGGTATTCGCTGAGCGCGGTTTCCCCGTCGACCGTCAGCACGTGCAATCCCGGCAGCGTCTCGACCATCCCTTCGCGCTCACCCGTCACGCCGAGGAGCTCGGCGAGCCGCCGGCTCGGCTCCATCTGCGCGAGCAGCACGCACTTGCCGCGCTCGGCGAACGACACGGCGAGCGCCGTCGCGACCGTGCTCTTTCCAACCCCACCCTTTCCGACCACGAAGAGGACGCGACGACCGTCGAGCGACTCGAGCATGCGTCCGCGACGCTAGGGCACCGACGGAACCTGCGCAAGGCGCATGCCTTCACGCACGGCGAACGACGATCGTGCGGTAAGAATTGCCGGGCTCGGCGCGAGCAGATTGCAGAAGCTTCGTTGTTCGCCGTGTACATCTTTCTGCACCGTGCTGGGCCCATACACAGACCCATCGACACGTGACGCAAGGAGTGACGAAGCGCTTGTCCGGCGCACGACCGTGCCGTGCGACTCGCGTCATCCATGGGGGTGAGCACGGCCGCTGAAGATGGGCGGACGACCGGCTGCGACGGGGGAGCAGGCGATTCGGCGCCCGCGTGGGCACGCTGATCGCTCATACGCGCTCACATCCCAAGTACCTGCACGGAGGTCAGATGATGCGCGCGCTCGGCACTACGGCACTCAGCTACACCGTCGACCCGGGCCCGACTCGCCGAGTCGAGATCGCGATCGATGCCCTCTGGCAGCTGACGGAGCAGCTCGCGCACTTCGCGTCGCGCCCCGTTGCCGGGCTCGAGCTCATCACGCAGACGGCGGGCGAGCTGACTCACGCCGATGCCGCCGCGATCCGCGCGCCGACTGGACATCGGCGACGCGAGCATGGCAAACGCGACGCATGGCGAGTCCCGCGCTGCAGCTGGTGTTGCAAATGTTGGCGGCGAATCCTTTCGCCGGTGAGCCTTCCGCGGCCGAGATGCGCGCCGGCCTCGAGGCGATGGCCGGCGGGTTCCCGCTCGATCCCGACGTCTCCGTCGAGCGCATTGCGATCGGCGATCTCGCCGCCGAGCTCATCACCTCAGCCGCCACGTCGGCGTCGCACACGCTGCTCTACCTGCACGGCGGCGGGTACGTCGTCGGATCCCTCGAGACGCACCGCGAGCTCGGCGCCCGCTTCGGCCGCGCGGCCGGGTGTCGCGTGCTGCTGATCGACTACCGGCTCGCGCCCGAGCACGTGCATCCGGCCGCCGTCGACGACGCCGTCGCCGCGTACCGTTGGCTCCTCGCGCAGGGCAGCACGCCGGCGCAGCTCGCGATCGCCGGTGACTCTGCCGGTGGCGGGCTCACCATCGCGACGCTCGTCGCACTCCGCGATCTCGGCGTGCCGCTGCCGCGTGCCGGCGTCTGCTTCTCGCCGTGGGTCGACATGGAAGCGACGGGCGCGTCGATGGACACGGTCACCAAAGACCCCATGCTGAACCGATCGCTCATCTTGCACTTCGCGCGCTTCTACCTCGGCGGCGCCGTCGATCCGAAGACGCCGCTCGCGTCGCCGCTGCACGCGGATCTCCACGGATTGCCGCCGCTCCTGATCCAAGCGAGCAGCGACGAAGTGCTGCTCGACGACGCGACCCGCGTCGTCGCCAAGGCCAAGGCCGCCGGCGTCGACTGTACCCTCGATCTCACCGCCGAGGTGCCGCACGTGTGGCAGGTCTTCGCGAGCATGCTCCCCGAAGGTCAGCAGGCCCTCGACCGCGCGGGCGCATTCCTACGCCGACACCTCGCTTTGCCGCCCGCCCGCTAGCTGCCCGATCGAGGCGCACGCTCCGCAGGCGCGGCGTGCGAGTCCATCACCTGCGGACGCGACGGCGCCACGAGGTGCAGCCGCGCGCTCGGCATCTCGTAGAAGAGCCCATAAGCTCCGAGACACCCGAGCGCGACAGCCACCCGTAGCCGGCTTCCCACTTCCGGCCATCGTGCGGTTCCCAGGACCCAACCGACGCCGAGGAGCACGCTCGGCGCAACGTCGCTCGGCCAGTGGCTGCCGTGCAGGACGCGCCCGATCGCTTGCGCCGCGACCGCCAGCACGGCGACCACGAGCACGACGCCCTTCGTGCGCCGCGACCAATCGGTGCGGACGGCGAGCACGCAGACGAGCGCGGCCGCGATCGTCGTGTTCATGATGTGGCCGCTCGGCAGGCTGTTGCCGGCGAGGACGCCGAAGGCGGCGCTCGGCCGCGGGCGCTCGATCGCGGTCTTCAGCAGCTCGCCGACGAACGCGCCGCCGGCAAACGTCACGAGCGCGCGCAGCATCCTGCGACCACGTACATGCCAGGCAAGCACCGCCGCGGTCAGCAGCAACGCCAAGCGCGCGCCCTCATCGAGCCCATGCGCGAGGAGGCGGGCACCCCCACGGCCATGGTCCTGCAGCCACTCGAGGACCGCGACGTCGACCGGATGTACGAGTGGGAGCAACGCGACGGCAATCAAGGCCCCGAAGATCACCACCAATGCCCAGCGTTCCTGCCGACGAAGACGGACCCACGCGTGCATGACGCCCGCAGCAGCAGCGCGCGTGCCACGCCCCGATGCCGCCTCGGCGTGCGCCCTTCGTCACACGTCCTGCAGATTGTTGCAGTAGGGGGCGCGGCGCCCGACGACGGTTGCAGGCAGGGGCGGCGAATCCGCCATCAGTGCAGGCGGAGCGCGACCGCGACCGACGCGTCGACGTGGCGGGCATCGACGTAGCCGATCGCATCCGAGCGGCTGGCGACGTAGCGCACCACCGCCTCCTCGGACCCGAGAATGATCGGCGGCAGCACGCCGTGAAAGTACTGCTCGTTCCAATAGGCCGGTAGCCGCGCCGCCTCGTCCCCGAACACCAGGCGCGTGAAGGCGTCCCGGGCCGGCGTCGCCGTCTCTTGATTGATCGCGACGATGGCACGGCCGTCGTCCCAGAAGCGTTGGCGCTTGAGATACATGCGCTGCACCGTCTCGCGACTGAGCACGCCGGCGCGCGACGGGTGCACGATCACGACCAGCTCGAGCGCGTCCGGCGCCGCCACCACCGGTGCCACCATCGCGACGAACGCCACCATCGCGAACGCGCACGCGAGCCGGCGCATCGCTAGAACAGCACCGCGACCGAGGCCCGAAAGCCGGCCGGCGCGACGCGCGCATGACGATCGACGACCTGGTACTCGCTCTTCAGCACGACCGTCGACAGCAGCCGCACTGCGACGCCCATCGTCATGATGTTCAGCTGAAACGGTCCGGGTGCGTCGACGTGCTCGTAGCGCGCGACGAGCGCCACCCGCGGCGACACCGCGAGCACCGGTTGCACGTAAAAGCCCCACGTCGCGCCGCCCCCCGTGCCTTCGCCGCCGAGGACGATCGCCTCGCCCATTATCTCGAGCGGACGGCGGCTCCACAGGAAGTCGAGACCGCCGAGGTGCCGCCACTCGCCGCCGCGGCGCGCGGCGAGATAGCTGGACCCGACCGACCAATCACCGTCGGCATCGTATTGAAGCCGGCCGCCGACGCTGTGGTCGGCCGGATCGAAGTCGGGATTGCCCTCGATCGGTTTGGCGAACTGATCGTACACGCTGTACGTGACAGTGCCCGCGGTCGGGAAGAGCGAGCCGAACACCATGGCCCCGGTCACGCTCGGATCGAATGCCCGCTCGGTCACGAGCGGACGCGACGTGGTCCATACCAGCGGCGCCGCGTGGATCGTGTTCCAGCGTCCGACCGGCGTGAGGAAGATGCCGGTGCGGACGTTCACTGCGTCCGAGACGCTGCCGTCGAGGTACAGCCGCTCGACCGTCGCCGACTCGTCCGGGCTGTCGACGTGGCCTTTGCTGTCGATGTCGAAGACGTTCTCGTACTCGAGCTCGGAGAAAAAGCGCAGGCGCGCGATGGGCTCCCAGATGACGAACAAGCTGACGTCGTCCAGATTCAGGTGCGCCTTCTCGCCCTCGTCGCGGAAGAGGGTGACGTTGAGGTCGCCGCCGAGCGTGAGGCCGGTGTCCCCGACGCCGAGGCCGCGGCCGGGCGTGTAGCGCACATCGCCGATCGGTGTCGCCCACGACGCGATGGGCGTCTCGCTCGCTTCCACCGGCGCCATCGGAACGTTCGACGCCGCGGCGAAGCGCGCGGTCGCGGCGAGCACCACGAGCATCGTCACACCCGAAAGCAGGCGCTTGAAGAGACCTCGGTGATCGACGCGGGGGCTTCTTTCTTGCAAAGCTAGTGGTGCCTCCAGCGGGCGGTGACTTAAACGAAGTCTGGGAGCCCCACAACTAGATGCCACGACGACCCCCCCTGTCGCTCCGGCTGAAACTCGTGCTGCTGGCCTTCGCGCTGGTCGTCGTGCCGGGAGGTCTCTTCGGCGTGATGGCGTCACGCGACGCCGCGCGCGCGCTCGAAGCGACCGTGGGCCGCCAGCTGCACATGGTGGCCGGCAACGTCGCGGGCGATCTCGAAGCCGCGCTCGCCGAGCAACAGGGCAAGGTGCGTGGATGGGCGCATCAAGACGTGATGCGCGAGATCATCGTCGGCGACGTCGACAAGCGGATCGCCACGTTCCTGCAAGCGCAACGCGCCGGCGATCCCGCGTATCTCGATCTCTTCGTCGTCGACGGCGTCGGCCACACGATGGCCTCGAGCGATCCGCGGCTGATCGACGTATCGCCCCCGCCCGCAGGCGGCTGGCGCGAAGCCATCGCGACGCGTGATGCCGTCATGGCCGGCCCCCGCTCCGCCCCACACAATGGCCGGCGCGTAATCGAGCTCGCCGCTCCCATCATCGATCCCGAGAATCCCGGCACCGTGCTCGGGGCGCTGCTCGCGCTCTACGACTGGTCGAAGCTCGTCGCGATCGCCGCTGAGGTCAGCCGCGATCTCTCCGA
>JBDSJB010000455.1:0-8022 GCA_039917665.1 Binatia bacterium | reverse complement strand
GCGGCGATCGAGTGCGCGCGGCGCGGGCTGTCGAGGATGGTGAACGCGTGCACGTTGTAGCCGAGCTCGCCGAGCGACGCGGCGGCCGACGCGCCGGCGAGCCCCGTCCCGACCACGATCACGGTGTGCTTCCGGCGATTGGCCGGGTTCACGAGCTGGAGATGGTCCTTGTGGTTGGACCATTTCGCGTCGAGCGCGCCGCCCGGCACCTGACCGTCGAGCATCATGCCGGTGGCATCCAGAAGAAGATCGCGAGCGGAATGACGATGAACCCGACCGTGATCGCGACCGCGAGAACCTGACCCACACGGCGCAGTACCGGCCGATCGCCCACCCCGAGCGATGCGAGCCCGCTGCCGAATGCGTGCCACAGGTGGAACCCGATGACGATCATCGCGCCGACGTACCAGGCGACCTCGACGGGACGATGGAACTCCTCGATCACGAGACGATGGATGTCGCGGACGGCGGGGTCGGTCGGCGACGCGTAGTGCGGTCCGAACTTGAAGGTCCAGAGGTGCAGCGGCACGAACGCCAGCAGGAAGAGGCCGCTCAGGATCATGGTGGTCGACGCCAGGCTCTTGTGGCTGGCGCCGCCGGCCCGGCGCTTCACGGCGTACCGGGTCGGCCGTGCCGCCCAGTTGCCGCGGGTCACGAGCAGCCCCAGCGCGAAGTGCAGGACGAACAGCACGAGCAATCCGAGCTCCGCGACGTAGATCAGCGGGTTCGAGACGAGCGTCTCGCTGTAGTGGTTGAACGTGTCGCGGCCGGCGAAGACGAGGAAGTTGCCGGACAAGTGAATGGCCAGGAAACCGATGAGTAGGAGTCCGCTAGCGCCCATGAGGATCTTGCGAACGATCCCGGTCATCTCATCCCCCGGGAGTTCCCAACCACCCGCGGCTGACGACGTCAGCCATCGTGAGCGCCAGCATGATCGCGAGAAAGAAGAAGCCGCTCGCCACGACGAGCCACGTGAGGCGCGAGCTGTACTTCACATGCATGAAGAACAGGATCACGAGCGTCGCTTTGGTGACGGCGATGGCGAGCGCGACGACGGTATTCATCGTCCCGAGGTCGATGAACGCGACCCACACCGTCAGCGCCGTCAGCACCATGAGGGTGGCGAAGATCGCGAAGTAGATCTTCAGCGAGACGACGTGATCGTTACCGGCGCTCATGCGTCTAGTGCCTCCCGATCAGGTAGAGCAGCGGGAAGAGGAAGATCCAGACGATGTCGACGAAGTGCCAGTACAGGCCCGTCAGCTCGATCGGGCTGTAGTACCCGACGCCGAAGGCGCCGCGCGCGGCCTGGAAAGTCAGCACCGCCAGGATGGCGATGCCGATGATCATGTGGAGCGCGTGCAGACCGGTCATGACGAAGTAGAGCGAGAAGAAGATCTGCGCGTGGCGCGCATCGCCGTCGAAGAGGAAATTCGGACCGGGGACCAGGTGCTCGTGGAACTTGTGGCCGTACTCGATCGTCTTCACGCCGAGAAACACCGCCCCGAGGACCATCGTGAGCACGAGGAAGATCACCTGCGTCCAGCGCTGCCCGAGCTGCGCGCCGTGCACGGCGAGCGCCATCGTGAGGCTGGATCCGATCAGGACGGCCGTGTTGAAGCAGCCGAGGGTGACGTCGAGGTGATGGCTCGCCTGCGCGAAGGCCGTCGGGTACGCGTAGCGATAGACGGTGTACGCAAGGAAGAGCCCGCCGAAGAACAGGATCTCCTGCGCGATGAACACCCACATGCCGAGCTGCGCCGCGCTGTGCTGATGCTCGGCACTGTCGAACTGGTGCTGGAACGCATGGGCAGCGTGGTCAGACATATTCGGGCTCGCGCATCGTGGAGTAGGCGTACGCTTCTTCCGTCACGATCGGCGTGACCGCGAAGTTCTCGGTCGGCGGCGGCGACGGGGTCTGCCACTCGAGACCGGTCGCGCCCCAGGGATTCGCCGGCGCGATCTTGCCGTAGCGCAACGACCACAAAAGGTAGGTCAGCGGCAGCAGGTACCCGACGCCGAGAATCGTCGCACCCGCCGTCGACATGACGTTCAGCACCTGAAACTCCGGCGGGTACATGTGATAGCGGCGCGGCATGCCAAGGTAGCCCGCGATGAACTGCGGGAAGAAGGTCAGGTTGAAGCCGAGGAAGATGATGGTGGCGCCGATGCGCGCGGGCCATTCGGGATACATGCGGCCCGAGATCTTCGGCCACCAGAAGTGGATGCCGCCGAGGTACCCCATGAGCGCGCCGCCGACCATGATGTAGTGGAAGTGCGCGACGACGAAGTACGTGTCGTGCACGTGGACGTCGAAGCCCAGCGTGGCGAGGAAGAGGCCCGTCAGGCCGCCGATCGTGAAGAGGCCGATGAAGCCGAGCGCGTAGATCATCGGCGCCGCGAACTCGACCGAGCCTTTGTAGAGCGTCGCCGTCCAGTTGAAGACCTTCACCGCCGACGGGATCGCGACGAGGAAGCTCAACACCGAGAAGATGAGTGACGCGTAGACCGACTGGCCGGAGAGGAAGAGGTGGTGGCCCCACACCAGGAAGCTGAGCACCGCGATGGCCAAGCTCGAGATCGCGATGAAGCCGTAGCCGAAGATCACCTTGCGCGAGAAGCAGGTGACGAGCTCGCTGATGATCCCCATGCTGGGGAGGATCATGATGTAGACGGCCGGGTGCGAGTAGAACCAGAAGAGGTGCTGGAAGAGGATCGGGTCGCCGCCGAGGGCCGGGTCGAAGATGCCGAAGTGGAACGAGCGCTCGACCGCCAACAGCAGAACGGTGATCGCGATCACCGGCGTGCCGAGAATGAAGATGATGCTCGTCGCGTAGTGCGCCCAGATGAAGAGCGGCAGCCGGAACCACGTGAGGCCCGGGGCCCGCATGCGATGGATCGTGACGATGAAGTTCAAACCGGTCAGGATCGACGAGAAGCCGCTGATGAAGATGCCGAGCGCGGCGGGGATGACCTTCGTGTTGGCGACGGCCGTGCTGTACGGCGTGTAGAACGTCCAGCCGGTGTCGACCCCGCCGGTGAACACGGCGTAGAGCGTGAACGCCGCCCCGAAAATGTAGATGTACCAGCTCGCGAGATTCAGCCGGGGAAACGCCAGGTCGCGCGCCCCGATCATCATCGGGATCAGAAAGTTGCCGAGCACGGCGGGAATCGACGGCACCAGGAAGAAGAACACCATGATGATGCCGTGCATGGTGAAGAACTTGTTGTACGTGTCGGCCGCCAGCAGATCGCCCGCGGGCGTCAGCAGCTCGAGGCGCAACATCAGCGCGAAGAGGCCGCCGAGCACGAACATGAACGTGATCGAGACCAGATAGAGGATCGCGATCCGTTTGTGGTCCTTCGTGAGCAGCCAGGACCAGATGCCGTAGTCGGCGTTGAGGTAATTGGTGGTGCTCGTCATAAGTCCGTCTTTCGTTCCCCGGCATCGCTTCCAATGGTGCCGGCTTGACCAGCCCCGGCGGGGGCCGGGAGGGCCCCAAGCGACTTGATGTACGAAATCAGCGCCAGGATCTGCTCTTCGCTCACCTGCCCCTTGAACGTCGGCATGACCGGTTTGTAGCCGGCGACGACTTTGGCTTGCGGCGTGAGAATGGACTCACGGAGGTAATCGTCGTCGGCGGTGACCGTCGTGCCGCCTTCGAGCGCGACCGACTTGCCGACCAGCCCCGCGAGCGACGGCCCGAGCGCCCCGCCCTCGTTGCGATGGCAGGTGGCGCAGCCGAGCTGACCGAAGAGGCCTTCCCCGGTCGCCGTCACGGACATGGCGCCGCTGGCGCCGGCGCTTGCAGCGCCACCCGCTCCGGCGGTCGCTCCGGACCTGCTCTCGCCGGCGAGCCAGGCCTGATAGTCGGCCGGATCCATCACGACGACCTGGCCGATCATCCCGGAGTGCACGGTGCCGCAGTACTCGGCGCAGAAGAGATGGTAGCTGCCGATCTTCGTCGCCTCGAACCAGGTCGTCGTGTAGCGACCCGGGACGGCGTCTTGCTTGATGCGGAATGCCGGCACGTAGAAGCTGTGGATCACGTCCTCGGAGGTGAGCGTCACCTTCACCGGACGGCCGAGCGGCACGTGCAGCTCGTTGATCTCGCGCCGGCCCTCGAGGTGCTGCACCTTCCACATCCACTGCCTGCCGACGACGTTGACCTGCAACGCGTTGTCCGGCGGCCGCTTCAAGGTGACGAACAGGTGCGCGCCCCAGAAGAACATGATCATCGTGATGCCGAACGGGATGATCGACCACGCGATCTCGAGCGCCGTCGAGCCGTGGATATGGGGCGTCCGCACGAACTCGCCGGGACGGCGGCGGTACTTGATCGACAACCCGATCACCGCGCCGGCGATCAAGAGCGAGAAGAACGCCGAAACCACGATGAGGAAGGCGTAGAGCAGATCGACCTGTCCGGCGACGGTCGATGCTTGCGGGGGCATCAGGCCGAGACGTTCGAGCATGGCCTCAGACACTCCCTTTGCGACGCCGCTCGGCGATGGCCTCGCGGCGGAACATCACCGTCATGAACGCCCCGATCGCGAGCACCGTCGCGACCCCGCCGATGCGAACCATGTTGAGCGCGATGGCGCCGTACTTTCCCGTGGCCGGGTCGTAGCGGTAGCAAAACAGCAGCAGCGCATCGACGGCCGTGCCGATCTTGTGGTCGGCGGCCTCGATCAGACCGAGCCGGAGATCGCGCGGCGCGTACTCGACGCCGTAGAAATAGTGGGAGAGCTTGCCGTCCGGCGTCGCGACCATGACGGCGGCCGCGTGTGCGAACTGCTTCTCCTCGGGCACCCAGCGATAGCGGAAGCCAACGGCCTTCGCGACGCGCTCGATCTCCGGTTGGGCCCCGGTGAGGAAGTGCCAACCGTCGGCCGTCGCCGTCCGACCGTAGTCGTCGACGTAGGCCGCCTTCTTTGTGGCGGCGGTCGCCGGGGTGTCGCGCGGGTCGAAGCTCACCGCCACGACGTCGAACTCTTTGCCGGGCTCGAAGTTCATCGTCTTCAGCGTCTTGCCGAGGCCGTTCAGCACGAGCGTGCAGAGCATCGGGCACTCGAAATACGTCATGACGAGCACGACCGGCTTCTTGCCGAAGTACTCACCCAGCTTCACGGTGCGGCCGTGATCGTCGATGAAGGTCGCGTCGAGGGGCAGCGTCTCGCCGAGCCGCTGATCGATGCCGACCTCGCGGAGCGCGGGTGGCCGCGCGTCGGCCGGCTCCATGATCCCACCGCTCGCGCCTGGCTCGAGCGCGGCGCCGACGGCGGCCGGCACGAGGGCGAGCGCGACGAGTGCCGCGATGAGGCTGTGACGTCGCCGCGCGGTCACGGCTTCTCCTGCGGGACCGTCGTTCGGGCCGGCAAACCGCGCTCGGCGAGGATTTCGATGGCGCGCGCGATCGGAATCCGCACGACGCCCGCCTCGCGATCGACCCACGCGTACGACTGCAACGCCGCCGCGTCGCGCGCGCGGAGATCCTGGAGATCCTTGAGCGGTGCCGTCTGCAGACGCGGCGCCGGCGGCTCCTTCAAGCCGTACTGACCCGCCAGCGGGCTCGACGGCGCGGTCCGTTGCGCTTGCCCAGAAGCGAGCAGCCGGAAGAGCAGATCCATCGAGACGAAGGACGTGACGACCACGATGGCGAGCACGAGCGCGGCCAGGGCCACCGGACGCGCGTGAACGTCGCGCTCCTCGTGACCGATCAACACGTCGATCTCTCGCGGTGCCGCCTGCGGCTCGGGATGGCTGAGAACGGGGTCGCTCATCTCACGCTTCCACCGGAATCGCCGGATCGTTCAGGGGCAACATGGGTCGCGTCTTCAACTCCGCGACGAAGAGCCACATCCACATGCCGCCGACCGCCGCGATCGCCGCGGGGTCGAGCCAGTGAATCGCGAACCCCTCGGGCGCGACCGCGGGACGCAGCAACCAGAAGAGGTCGACGAAGCGGGCCGCGATCAGCAGGACCGCAACGACCGAAACCGCGCGCGCGTGGCGCTTCACGTCCCGCGACAGCAGCACGATGAACGGCAACGCGAAGTGGATGACGAACAGCACCAACGCCACCCACTGCCAGCCGTGCTGGGTACGGCGGAGGTACCAGGGAATCTCTTCCGGCAGGTTCGCCGACCAGATGATGAGGAACTGCGAGAACGCAAAGTAGGCCCACAGCATCACGAACGCGAGCATCAGCTTGCCGAGATCGTGGAACTGATCGGCGCCGATGATGCGGGAGAACGGCGGCCGCGCGGCGAGCAGCGCCGCCATCGGGATCATGAACGCGAAGGTCGACAGGCCCTGCTGGCCCATGAACATCACGCCGTAGATCGTCGAGAACCAATGCGGCTCGAGCGACATGCCCCAGTCCATGGACGCGAAGGTCATGGTGAAGGCGTACAGCAAGAGCCCGCCGCGGCTCAGCATTTCGAGCCGACGCGTAAGCCGTGGATCGGCACCCGCATCCTGCTCGAGCGACCAGCGATTCAGGAAGTACGCGGTCGTGAGCCAGGCAACGAAGTAGAAGACGGCGCGGCCGAGGAAGAACGGCACGTTCAGGTAGAGGCTCTTGTGCTGCAGGATCGGGTCGTGCGCGACGTGCTCGGGGATGGCCCACTCGTAGAGATGCGTCAGACCGAACGCGATCGGCAGGAAGAGCAGCGCCATCAGCGGCAGCGTGCGCGTCGCCGATTCGAGCAGACGACGGATCACGGCACCCCACGCGCCACCCGTCACGTACTGGATCATCAGCACCGCCATCGAGCCGAGCGCCAGGCCGATGAAGAAAAGATATGCGATCAAGTAGGCCTGGAAGAACTGCTCGCGCGCCGCGAAGAGACCGACGACGCAGGCAATGACGCCGACGCCGGCAACGACCAGCGCCGCGCTCTGCACGCGGTGCAACACGTGGTCGGCCGGAAGATCGAACGCGGTCGTGCGCACGGGCTCACTCATGATGGGCGCCCTCCTGCGCGGACGCAGGCGCGTCTGCGTCCTCGACCGGCTTCCCCGTCAGCAGCGCGGTGCGCTCCTTCTCCGGGACTTCCGCGAGGGTCGCGTGCTGGCTCAGCTGCAGCGCGCGCATGTAGGCGGCGATCGCCCACCGGTCGGCGACCGGCACCTGCGCGGCGTAGCTCGGCATGACGCCGAAGCCGTTGGTCATGACGTCGAAGAAGTAGCCAGGCGGCATGCCGCGCAGACGCTCGTCGTGGAACGACGTCGGCCGCTTGTAGCCGCGCTCGACGATCATGCCCTGTCCGGTGCCGACCCGGTCGTGACAGGGCGAGCAATAGATGTCGAAACGCTGGTGGCCGCGCTGCAGGGTCACTTGCGTCACGGGAGCGGGGAAGACCTCGGAGAGCGCGCCATCGTTCTTACCCGACACGAGCAGCGCGTCGTCGTCGCGCCGGCCGCGCGCGACGGTCCCGACGATGCGCGGACGCGACGCGCGACCGTCCCGGAAGAAATCGCTGTGTTCGAGCGGCTCGTACTTCGGCTGATCGTGCATGTCCTGCCGGCAACCCGGCGCGACCAGCACCAAAAGCGCGAGGCTCGCCGCCCGCACGCACGTCGGCACGCGGACCGCCATCAATCCGCGACCTCCGCGATACTGAGCGCTTCGAGGGTCTCGAGAAAACGCCGCGTCTCTTTCAGATCGAACTGCGGGTCGGTCGCCTCGATACAGAGGAAGAACTTTTCGCGCGTCGCGAGCGCAAACTGCGGCACGTTGAACACCGGATGGTACGGCATTGGGAGCCCGTTCAACGCGAGGAGTCCGAGCACCGCGCTCAGCGCCGCCACCAGCACCGTGCACTCGAACGTAATCGGAATGAAGGACGGCCAACTGAAGAACGGGCGGCCGCCGACGTTGATGGGGTAATCGACGACCGACGTCCAGGTCGCGAGGGAGAAGCCACCGATGCAGCCGACGATGCCGCCGATCAGCACCAAGAGCGGCAGCTTGCGGTCGTGGATGTGCAGCGCCTCGGCGACTTCCTCGACGGGAA
>JBDSJB010000454.1:0-11340 GCA_039917665.1 Binatia bacterium | reverse complement strand
AGCCCGGTTCCCGCGTCACTCGCCGTACATTGGCGCTGAGGACCGTGCGGGTGACGCCGCTGCCGTCGACGATCACGACCTGATCGCCGTCGAGGGCGACGACTGTGAACATGCCCGGATACGACATCGTCACGACGATGTCTCCGACCGTCAGCATCTCGTGGTCAGCGTAGCTCGAAAGTGAACGGCAACCGCCACTGCCAGGTCTGACGTTTCTGGTCCTGGGCGCTCACATAGAGCTGGCCCGCTTGTGCCCGCAGGGGCGAGTCGAGCGTGAGCTTCCAGCGCAGATCGTCTGATTTGGTCTGCCCTTTACCGAGGGCGATCGCCTTCCAGGCAGCCGGGACGTCGAGAGGAATTCGGCGGAAGCCGGCAATGATCATCATCTCGACGGCCCTGAGCTCGGCGTCGGCACCAGTGTTCGTCAGGACCACGCGTCCGGCCAGGTCGATCTCGCGCGTGAACTCGTTGCTGACGGCTTCAGATGCGGTGAAGCTGGCTTCGAGCTTCGGGCGCTGGAACAGACCGAACATGACGACCCTCCCCGTTGCCGCCATTGGGGGTTTTGCGGCGGCGCGCGTCGTTAGAGCCCGCGGCGAGTGGGGTGTCAAGTTTCGATGGCATCGTAATGAAGCTGCGCCAAAACGAAGCATGCGATGTTGCGGGACGAACCTTACAGGGCGGCTCGAGAGCCGCGGAATGCTCAACCGCGATTGTGGGCGGGAGCGAGAAGCGAAAAATTCCCTGCTACCAGCGACGACCGCTGCCGCGATCTCCGCCACCACGATCTCCGCCGCCTCCGCCGCCTCCTCCACCACCGCGACCACCCTCACGAGGCTTGGCCTCGTTCACCTTCAGGCCACGGCCCTTCATTTGGAAGTCGTTGAACTGCCCGACGGCGGTGTGAGCCGAATCCTCGTTGGCCATCTCGACGAAGCCGAAGCCGCGTGATTGGCCGGAGAACCGGTCGGTGATGATGTTCGCCGAAACCACCTCGCCTGCTTGCGAGAACAGATCGCTGAGCTCTTGCGAGGTGACACTGAACGGAAGATTCCCGACATACAGCTTGGTGCCCATCATTCCTCCAGAGGTACGAACCTCAGCCGGAAAACCCTCAAGCCGCAGTGCGTTTTCGCTGCCGAGGTCGGGTACGGCGCGAACCTAGTTGGCGGCGACTGTGAGTGTCAACACAAATCGCTGAGGGTTTGACTCCCGTAATTGATGGCGCGTAGTATCTCTGACGGTCTTCGCGGTCGTCCCGGATTCCCCATCCGACGTGTCGTGGGTGACGCGAAACGAGGTAACGGTCTTTCGTTTCAGATCGCAGCGCCACGAGGAGGCAAGACGACTATGGGTCGGAGTTCTATCCCACCATTTCCGCCCGCGCTCGAGGCTCGACGTTCGCTCCAGAAAATGAGCGGCATTGAGCATTTGATGATCGCGGTTGTGAGCACGGCATTCGACGATCTCCGCGGACACGACACGCGTCAGCGCGACACTGCCGTAAAGTATTTTTTCAATGACCCCGAGACGCACGTCCTGAGCTTTCCATCGGTCTGTCGCCAGATGGATTGGTCGGTGTCGGCGGTGCGAGGTCGGTTGATGCAGACGTTGAGCGCGCGACCCCGACCGGCGTCGTTGGTTGCGGCCGGCGAGGAACCACAGCGGCGTCTCTAGCGCCGCCATGAGTGATCTTCGGATCGACTTCAGTCGCGAGCTTGTCGGTGGGTTGAAGCGCGAGCTCGTCGCGCGGCTCGATCCCGACGAGCGCGCGGCGGTCGAGGCCGCGACGGGTGAGATGGGCAACAAACCCGACGCGGTCAAACTCGGCTGGCTCCGGATGCGCACCAAGGAGCCGTGGACCAAGCAACGTTATGCGGTGACGGTTCGACGCGCCCTGACGAAGCTGCGGGAGATGGTGGCAGCTGAGGACGCGACGGAGGACGTGGAAGGATCGGCCGAGTGATTCGTCTCGGCCGAAGAGGGGCTAGCTGCTGCGGTAGACGATGAAGCCGTGCGTGAGGTCGTAGGGCGAGACCGCGATGGTCACGCGATCGCCAGGCACAACCTTGATGTGAAAGCGGCGCAGGCGGCCGCTGATCCGCGCGAGGAACTCGTGTCCCTGATCACCCTGTACACGGAAATGGCCGCCGGCCAGTGCTTCCACTACTTTTCCTTGAATCTGAATGAGATCGTCTCGTGCCACGCAAAAACCTTTCCGCTGATTCCCGATTGAGAACGAAGATGGAGGGAAATCCGTCAACCAACTCGACCCAGAATGGAACAGTGGCCAAGCGCACGGCGGGAGAACAGCGCGATCCGTATATCAATGCAGTTAGTGTTTGTCGATATGTGATTGCGATCGACGATTTCCTTGACGGCTGACGAGTCCGCACGTACGGTGCGCTCCATTCCGAGGTTCGGGAGGCGTCATGGGTTCAATCGTCGAGTTCAACTGCCAAAGCTGCGGATTTACGACGGGTGACCTGCGTGTAGGGTGGGGTCGGGCCGGACGCACGCGCTTTTGGGGGGGGCTCGGTGTCTGCGCCAACTGCAAACGCCTTTCCGTCGTCGATCTTGCTGCCAAGCTGGATACGCACCGCTGCCAGGAGTGTCAGGGGCAGTTACAACTCCTGGAAGGTATGGCCGCGGAGATCCCCTGCCCCGAATGTAGTCGTGTGCTCCGCACGAAGAGCCACGGCGTTTGGAACTAACCTAAGTCGTTAGTTCCAGCACCCTGTTGCGCGCGCAGCTCGATCGATCTCTTCGAGCGCGACCGTCAGTTGATTCACGAGCTCGTCTGATTCCGCCGCGAGGCTGTCCGTTTGCGAAACATGCGCGGCGACGATCCATGGATCGAGCGGAACCGTCATGAACGGCGCGAGCGACCGGGCATCGGAGACGAACATACCGCCCGCGACCGCGGCTCGGAAGCCTGACGCCGTCGCGACGTACTCTTCCCGTCCGACGCGCACGAAGTCGCTTGCGATGTCGTGGAAGGATCGCGCGATGCCCGCATCCCGGCTGGCGGCGACCCCGACTTGTGCGAACGCCCGCCGGTAGTCGTCGCAAAGTCCGCGCGAGCGTGCCTCATGTCGTGCGTTCGTCGAGTAGCGGACCAGCGGTGGTGCGCTCGGGCACGACGAGCCGCTGGGATACGCAATGGCAGACTGACTGAGATGCGCCTGGGGCGCATCGGGATCCCACGGTGTGACCAAGGTCTGCACGGTCGCGGTGTCGCTCGTCTCGAGCGGAATGCCTCCGACGACGAGCGTCAGGCTATCGGCGGGTGCCTCCGGTGCAACGCCAGAGCTCACGGCATCGAGCAAGCCAGTTGGGTCCGCGGGACCGCACGGGGACGCCGGCGGCACGTCGTGACGGTTCCGATAGCCCCTCCGTTGCGGTGCGTGACGACCGCCGGACGGACCGACGATCGATCCGAGAGGCTCCAACTCGATCGCCGCGGCATCCGTCGGGGTGCGTGCGACTTGATTGGAGAAGTGCAATCCCCCGCGTGCGTCTTGCCATCGATAGATTGTTTGCGCCTGAGCGGTGACGGTCGAGGTGAGAAGGAAGGCTGCGGCGAGGACTGAAACATCGAGGCGGGTCATAGGAGCTCCGTACTGCGAGCGGCAGGAATTTGACGACTGACGAAAGAGTTAACAGTGCGCGCGGAACCTGGTCAATGCGCATCATCGTTGCGTTCGGCATGACGTTTGCTGTTCGCTCGGGACATGCGCTCTGCACACGCCATCGCCATCGCGCTGGCCCTGATCTGCCTTTTTACCCCAATTTCCGGTGCGGCTCTCGAGCCCGGGAGCGACGAGACTCGTGCTGGAATGTGCGAGGATTTCGACGGTCTCTCTTTCGTGTTCTGCGTGGCCATGTGCGAGGCCCGAGAATGCGATCGGCAGCCAGGCGGCGACGATCGGTGTGAGATCCTGGCGAAGGGGTTCTCGAGTGTGAGCAATGGTGCGGTCGCGCCATGCTCTCCCGGGCGCACCCCCCGCTCGATCTAGGCGCATCGAGCGAGCTGCCGCGCGCCCCGCGCGCTTTTGGTTCCGTCCCCGAAAAGCGGTACACCCGCAGCGGTGACTGTCGTTCACGGCCCCGTACGACCACCGCTGCGAACGCCCGTGGAGGCGGTTCGGGCATGACCCTGCGCGTATCGCGGGACGTTTCGGCACGCGATCCTCGCGCCGACGACACGGAAATTCTCGCCGCGCTGTTGCGTCGCGAACAACAAATCGATGCCATCGAGGGAAGCCTCGGCTGGCGGCTGTTGTCGTATTACGGTCCCTACAAGTATCGCTTCGTGCGTCCCTGGTGGTGGCGACTGCGCGGGCTGCTGCAGCAGTGGCGTGGAAACGCCGGCGCAGATGTTCGCACTCCATACGAAGCGTGGGCGCGCTTCGCCGATCGCTTTCGTGATGCGACGCTTCCAGCCCTGCCACCGACCGGCGTGACGGTGAGTATCGTCATGACGGTTGACATCGGGACTCGTCCCGATTTGGACGCGGCGGTGTCGTCGATCCTCGCGCAATCCCATCCGGAATGGGAGCTGCATGTCGCGACCGTGGGCGCGGCGAGCATTCTCGAGGATCACGCCCGCGGGCGTTGGTGGCATTCCGATGATGCGCGGATCACGATCGATCCCGAGAGTCATCCGTCACACGCGGCCGCGACGAACGCCGCCTTGAACGCCGTACGCGGAGGGATCGTCGCCTTCTGTCCGGCGACCGCCGAGTTGGCCGTGGACGCCCTCCGCGTCGCGGTCGAGACCTTCGCGGCGAGCGATGGCGACGTGCTCTACAGCGACGAAGATCTGCGGGACGATGCTGGGTGGCGCCAGAGTCCCGAGCTCAAGCCTGGGTGGTCCCCCGATCTGCTCTTGTCATGGATGTATTGGTCGCGACTCGTGTTCTATCGACGGGATCTTCTGAGCCGCCTGCTCCCGCTGCAATCCGAGCTCGAAGGCGCGCACCTCTACGACCTCGCGCTCCGAGCGACGGAAGGTGAAACTCGGATCGTGCACGTGCCCCGGATTCTCGCGCACGTCCACGCGCCACCCGCGACGGCCGGCACGCTGACGACCAAGGAACGCGACGCTGGTCTCCGAGCGCTGGCAGCGGCGCTCGTTCGCCGCAATATCTCCGGGCGCGTGGAGTGGCACGCCGACGGTCAGGTCTATCGGGTAAGGAGGACACCGGCGACAGCCAAGAAGGTGTCCATCATCATTCCCACGCGTGACGGGCTCGCGATGTTGCGCCGTTGCTTGCAAGCGGTCGAGGCCACCGACTACCCGTTGTTCGAGGTGGTGATCGTGGACAATGGCAGCGTCGAACGTTCGACGCTCGCCTTCCTCGCCACGACGCCGCACAAGGTCGTGCGCGCGCCTGGTCCGTTCAATTTCTCGCGCTTGAACAACGTGGCGGTGGGCGAGACGGACGGTGCGTACGTGTTGTTTCTCAACAACGACACGGAGCCGTGCGATACGGGATGGTTGAGCGCGCTCGTCGAGCATGCCGAGCGTCCCGAGGTCGGCGCCGTCGGGGCAAAGCTGCTGTACGCCGACGGTCGCATTCAGCACGCTGGAATCGCGCTCGGAGTCGGAGGGCTCGCCGGTCATCCCTATCGCTTTCAGCGCGAGGCTCCCGAGAGCATTCGCAACGTGAGCGCGGTGACGGCCGCCTGTTTGTTGATGCGGCGCGAGGCGTTCGACACGATCGGCGGCTTCGACGAGCGCTTGCCCGTCAACTCCAACGACGTCGACCTCTGTCTCCGTCTCCGCGAGCGCGGATACTTGGTGGTCTACACGCCGCACGCCATCCTCCATCACTACGAGTCGCAGACGCGCGGCTTCCGCGCCGCACCCGACGATGCGTGGCTGATGACGCATCGATGGCGCGATGTGCTGCAGGCCGACCCGTATTCCAATCCGAACGTGGACCATGGTGACGAAGCCGCCGTCGTCGACATGACCAAACCGGACGGGATGGTCTGCCTGTATGCCGGCGGGCGGCGCGCCGACGGCCTCGTACAGGTCGAAGACGGTGGCAGCGTAGGGCAATGCTTCTACGCCACGGGCGCGAACCTGTGTGCGGTCGTTGTGCGAGCCGCTGGGCCTGGTCCGTATGACCCGGACGGATTTCGGCTCTCCATTCGCGAGTCTGCCGCCTCGGGTGTCGCGGTGCGGACCATCTCCCGTCACATCGGTGGGCGCACGAGTGACGAGCTGTGGTTTTGCTTCGAGCCGATCGCCGAATCCGCCGACCGGTTTTGGTACTTCGTGATCGAGAGCCGAGAGGGCCACGAGCTGTCCCTCCGCCGCACACCGCTCGTGAGCGACGTGATGGGCCCTTGTCTCGTGAATCAATCCCCGAGTCACGGCACGCTGGTCTTCCAGCTCTATGGGCGCGCGTCGTACCGGTGCGTGACGAGCCCACCCTGATGGTGGGCGGAGGGCTGATCGTGCATCTCGACCGCGCCCTGCCCGCCTCCGTCGACGTGGGCCGCGGTCACGTCCTGTACCTGACGGGGCGTTGCTACCACCCGACGCGCGCGTTGCACGCGCTTCGTGTGGTGTCTGACGGCATGGAGCACCCGGTCTGGAATCATTCGACGACGCGACCCGACGTGCCATCGTCAGATCCGGCGCTCGGCGATACGACGCCGAATAGCCTGACGAGCGGCTTTTGGGCGGCAGTGCCGCTCGCGCGCGTGCGGCATACGCGGCATGTCGCGCTCGTGGTTCGCGCGCTGCTCGAGGATGGAACCAAGTGTGAGGTGTCGCTTGGTGCGATCGAGCTCCGGCCAGGATCGTGGCGTCCGACTCCCCTGGCCTCTGCCGTGCGCCATGTGGTCGTGTGCCTCACAACGGCCAATCCCGAGCCGACGTGGTTTGCGGATCAAATCGCCGCGATCGCGGAGCACCAGCAACCGCGGTGGACCTGCCTCATCGGCGACGACGCTTCGTCGCCGGAGCGTCTGCGCGAGATGCGAGCGGTCGTGCCGGACGACGATCGCTTCCGGCTCCTGGCTCACTGGGATCGGATTGGGCTGTACGAGAATCTGGCGCGAACGTTGGCGGCGATTCCCGACGATGCCGATTTCGTCGTCGTCCCAGCACCCGGCATGGCCTGGAACCCCGCCACGATCGTGCGGGTGCTCGCAGCCTTTCACCCGGCGACCACGCTCGTGTCGGAGCACCTGGTGGCTGCGGACGACGATCTCGGGCGGCTGCTGTTCGCGAGCGCGCCCCCGATCGCTGGGACGATCGTGTTTCGCGCGACGCTGCTGCGGGATCTTTTGCCGTTTCCGCCGCGCATCGCCGGCCCTACGGCCGCGCAGTGGATCGCGTGCGCGGCGCTCGCTACGGGCACGCTTGGGTCCACCGATGTCGGCCAGCAGGCTGTTCGGCACCCACCCCTTGCCGGGTACGAGTCGAGTCGCGCCGTCGGCTCCGGCGGGTTCCGCCGTTGGGCGATGGCGAAGCTCTGGCAGCGCCGTCCGGGATACGATGAGGATCTCGTCGCCCGGATCGTGATGGCGAAGGTCTTGCGCCTCCGTCTCGGGACCGAAGCCACCGTCGCCAAGCGGGCCGCGCTCGATCGGGTGGCGGCGCTCGAGCGCACGCCCTTCGGCGTACTGTACGACGTGGCGGCGGCAGTCCGGGGCGGTCGGCTGTGGTCGGGAGCCGAGTGGCGCTGTCTCGGCGGTACGATCGCGGCCAAGGTCCTCGACGCGCACTACCGATGGAATCGGACCCGGCTGTTTGCCGAGCGGATCGTCCATGCCGAGGTCACCGGTGCCAGTGCCGCGGCGAGCGCGACGGCGGGATTGAGCGTCGTCGAGCAGAAGACCGCGCCGCTCCGTCTCGCGGTCAGCGCCGTCGAGCCCCGGCGCGTGAACCTCCTGACGCCGGCCCTCGATTTTCAGCATCTGTTCGCGGGCTACCTCGGCAAGCTCAATCTGGCGCTTCGGCTGACCGACGCCGGACATACGGTTCGTCTCGTGATCGTGGATACCTGCGACTACGACCCGGTGGCATGGCGCCGCGCGATCGCCGACTATCCCGGTCTCGAGCGGTTCTTCGAGCGCGTGGAGATCGTCGACGCCGCCGATCGTCAGGTCGGGTTACCGGTGCATCCCCGCGACGCCTTCATCGCCACGACGTGGTGGACGGCGCACCTGGCACATCGCGCGGTCCGCGAGCTCGGAGGCGACCGGTTCGTGTACCTGATCCAGGAGTACGAGCCGATGACGTTTGCCATGGGCTCGCTCTACGCGCTGGCGGCGGAATCCTACACGCTTCCCCACGTCGCGCTCTTCTCGAGCGAGCTCCTGCGCGACTACTTTCGCCACCAGCGTATCGGGGTCTACGCTGATGGCGCGGACGGTGGCGACCCCGCGGCCTTCGCATTTCAGAACGCGATCGCGTCGTTCACGGTGACGCCCGAAACGCTCGTCCGGTCCGGCCCACGGCGATTGCTCTTCTACGCGCGGCCCGAGCAGCATGCAGCCCGCAACATGTTCGAGCTCGGCGTGCTCGCGCTCCGCCGGGTCGTCGAGCAAGGGATGCTGGAACGCGATGGCTGGACCATCGATGGCATCGGCGCGGGTCGCGCGTTCGAGCCCGTGCCGCTCGGACGAGGCTGTCGGCTGGCGTTGTTGCCGCGGATGACGCTGGCCGAGTACCAGAGCGTACTCCCCGGGTACGACGTCGGTCTCAGCCTGATGCTGACCCCGCATCCGAGTCTGGTGCCCCTCGAGATGGCCGCGGCGGGCATGCTGACGGTGACGAATACGTTCGCCAACAAGACGACGGACGCCTTGCACGCGCTTTCGAAGAATCTCATCGGTGCGCCGCCGACCGTCGAAGGGATCGCAGCGGCGTTGACGAACGCGGTGCGGCGGGTCGACGATCTCGCCGCGCGCGCGGATGGGGCGCGTGTCGCGTGGAGCCGCGATTGGCGGACCAGTTTCGACGACGCGACCCTCGAGCGTCTGGCAGTCGTCCTCGGCACCCCTTCGTAGCGACGCGCCATGCGGGTGGGACTCGACCTCACGTGTCTGAAGGCCCCGATGGGGGGATACGAGCGCTACGCCAGCCGGCTCCTTCACGCGCTCGTTCGCTTGCCGGATCCGCCGGAGATGGTCGCCTTCATCGAGCGGACGTACGGTCCGCACGTGGTCCCGGCCGAGGCCGAAGCGCGACCGGTGGCAACGCTGCCAAAATTCTTGCTCAAGGTGATGCTGCAGGATCAGACCTACTGGCCGATGCTCATGCGGCGGGCGCGCGTCGACGTCGTGCACACCCCGATCTTCGCCGGGATGATCGCGGCGCCCCGTCCCTACGTGCTCACATTGCACGATCTCATTCCGCTCCAGACGCCCCAGGCCATGGCGCGGTCGGCGGCGTATTGGCGGATCGTGTTGCCGCGGGCGGCGCGGCGCGCCGACGCGATCATCACCGGATCCGATTTTACCCGCGACGAGATCCGCGCCTTCTTCGATTTTCCGTCCGACCGTGTGATCACCATTCCGCACGGCGTCGAGCCGCGCTTCGCTCCGGTCCTCGATCCGACGGTGCTGGCGCGCGTACGCGCCCGACATGACTTGCCGGCACGCTTCATTCTCTTCGTCGGCATCGCGAGCCCACGGAAGAACGTCGACCGACTCGTCCGCGCATTCAGCGCCCTCGCAGACAGTGATCGCGGCGATGCGCAGCTCGTGCTCGCGGGCCCGGCGGGTTGGAAGAACGAAAGCCTCGAGCAGGCCGTCGCCGCGAGCCGGGTCGCCGCGCGGATTCGCCATCTCGGCGTCGTACCCGAGGATGATCTCCCCGGGCTGTACTCGCTCGCGTCGGCCGTCGCGAACCTCTCGAGCCGCGAGGGATTCGGTCTCCCCGCGCTCGAAGCGCTGGCGTGCGGCGCACCGCTCGTGTGCGCCGATCGGACGAGCTTTCCGGAGGTCGTCGGCGACGCGGCGTTGCTGGTCGATCCCGACGATGAGGCCGCCGTCACGGCGTCGCTCGCCGATGTGCTGCGTGGCGGCCCGGGCGTCGCGGCGCGTCGGACGCGTGGGCTGGTGCGCGCGCGGACCTTCACGTGGGAGCGAGCCGCCGCCGCGACGCGTGAGGTCTATCGTCGCGTCGTCGGGTGAACGCTCAGAGCGGCGGACGCGCGTCGATGGCGCCGCTCGTGCCCTCGCGGAATCCCGCCGCCCACACGCCGTAGCCGTAGAGCAGGAGCGGCGATAGCAGCGACACCTTCGCGAGCTCGGCAGGATGGCGGGTCGCGACGCGCCCGATCAGGCGACCGAGCCGCAAAAACGGCAAGAGCGAAATAAGCGCCGGATGGCGGACGGCAACGCCACCCGGAAGCGGCACCAGCCGCCGGGCCATCGCCGATCCCGTGCCGAGGACGCGCTGATGGCGGAGAAACGCTTCGAGGGTCGTACGATTCAGGTGCGTGATGGGAATGGCGGGATCGAAGAAGAACCGGTGCCCTGCCCGCGTGAGCTCGTAGTTGAACGTGAGCTCCTCGGCACCGAAGCGCACGGTCGGAAAGGGCGTGGCGCCGACGAGCGCCGTCCGGCGGAAACACACGTTGCACTGCGGAACGCCGTCTACGATGCCGGCCGGCCGTCCAGTCGTGAACTCGTTGAACTCGCTCCAGTAGGCGGCGGTGCCGATCAGGCTGTCCGGGGTGCCGTTGATCACCGCGCCGCCGACGGCGGCGTACGTACCGGAGCCGTGTCGTGCCAGCAGCCGACGGAGCCAATCGGGCGGAATCCGGCAATCGTGGTTGGTGATGGCGACGAACGGGCCCGCGGCCGCGGCGACGCCGATGTTTTGCGCCTCCGCCGGCAGCGTGCGGTGTGGCGGCGCGATGACCCGGACACGCGGAAAGCGCGCGGTCAGTCGCTCGGCCGTCCCGTCGCCGGTGCTCTCCACGACGAGCATCTCGAACGGGCCGTCGAGATCTTGATCGCAGAGATCCTGGAGGCAGCCGTCGATCAGCGCGCCGGGCTGGTAACACGGCTCGACCACCGAGACGAGCGGCGCGCTCATGACCTCAGCCTCCCGTGCGAGCGGCGTAGCGCTCGGCGATGTCGGCCGCGGACCCGATCACGATGGGCGCATCCGGGTCGAGCAAGAGCGCGCGCGTGCAGGTTTCCTTGAGAAGGGTCAGGCTGTGCGTGACCAGCAGCACCGTGACGCCCCGCGCTCGGAAGCGTGCGAGCCGCTCCTCGCACTTCCGCTGAAACGGCGCGTCTCCGACCGCCAGAACCTCGTCGACGATCAGGATGTCGGGATCGGCGTCCGTCGCGATCGCG
>JBDSJB010000453.1:0-9099 GCA_039917665.1 Binatia bacterium | reverse complement strand
ACGGCCGACGCGCTCTCGACGGCGTTTCTCGTGCTCGGACGGGAGGGCGCTGCCGAGGTCCTGTCACACATGGCGGACGTCGGCGCGCTCTTCGTCGACGACGGTGCTGCCGACCGCCTGACCCTGGTTGGCCGGCAGCCGCTGCATTTCGAGACCACGGCCGAGCGCCCGCAGTTCAGCGCGAGTGCCGATCGAAGGGAGAGACGTACATGGTGAGGACGAATCGAGTGGTGGCCTGGATGTTGATCTTGGGGCTGACGGCGGGCGTCGTCGCGCCCGCGGCCGCCGAGGAAGACGCGCGCATTCGCGCCTATCAAGCGCAGCTCAACCGCATGCAGAAGGAGATGGACGAGATGCGCGCCCGGCTGCGGGCACTCGAGCACGAGCGCGGCGCACCGGCAGAACCCGCGTCGGCGCCGGCCCCCGCAGCGCCGGCCGCGCCCGGTGGTGCCGTTGCGACCCAATCGGCCGGGCCCGCCGATCAGGACCGGAAGATCGGTGTTCTCGCAACCGAGGTCGAGCGTCTGAAGCGTGCGCTCGTCCTTCCCGAGCACAAGGAACTGAAGAGCCTGTATGGCCTCGGGCCCGCGGCCTCGAAGGTCTACCAAGTGGACCGTGGGCTCTCGATCGGCGGCTACGGCGAGTACAACTATCGCAAGCTCGTCAGCGACCAGCAGGGCGGCAAGGATCGATTCGATTTCCTGCGCTTCATCCTCTACACCGGCTACAAGTTCAGCGACCGCATCCTGATGAATGCCGAGATCGAGTTCGAGCACGCACTCATCGGCGAGAGCACTGCGAGTTCGGATAGCGGGGCGGTCGAAGTCGAGTTCGCCTACCTCGACTTCATGCTGTGGCGGGCATTGAACGTGCGAGCCGGTCTCGTGCTCGTACCAGTCGGCTTCATCAACGAGATGCACGAGCCGCCGTTCTTCCACGGCGTGTTCCGGCCGCAGGTCGAGCAAACCATCATCCCGACGACGTGGCGCGAAGGCGGCGTGGGCTTCTTCGGGACGCTGGTGCCGGGGCTCGAGTACCGGGCCTACGTGTTGAACGGCTTGAACGCGAAGGGCTATGAATCGAGCGGCATCCGTGAATCGCGTCAGGTCGGCAATCGTGCTTTCGCCGAGGACATCGCCGGAACGGCACGCCTCGACTACACGCCGTTTGCCGGTGCGCTGATCGGCGCTTCCTTCTTCGCCGGTGACGCCGGACAGAGTCAGGATTTCGACGGCGATAAGCCGAACGCCTTCACGCTGCTCTGGGAAGCGCACGCTCAGCTGCGCTATCGCGGTCTCGAGCTCCGCGCCCTGGGTGCGCTCACCTCGATCGACGACTCCGCCGTGTTGAGCCGAGCGCTCGAGGACACGATCGCCGAGAACATCTTCGGCTTCTACGCCGAGGCGGCGTACGACGTGTTGCCGCTGGTCCTGCCCGACACGACGCACTACCTGGCGCCGTTCTTTCGCTACGAGATCTTCGACACCCAGGACAAGGTACCGCGCGGCTTCGAGCGGGTTCCGGGCAACGATGTGCAGCTCTACACCGTCGGACTCGACTACAAGCCGCATCCGCAGGTCGTCTTGAAGCTCGAGTACCGGAACTTCAATGTCCGCGGGACAGTCTCGCGTACCGACGAGGTCAGCGTCGGCGCCGGATTCGTATTCTGACATGAGGATCGGCCCCGGTGCGATGCGCATGCGGCAACGGATCCAGCGCATGCTCGGGGTGGCGGCGCTGGCCGCGCTGACGGTGCTCATTGTCCGACCCGCTGGCGCCAAGGTTTTTCTCGCCAAGGACGAAGCGCTCGCGCTCGCGTTCCCGGGCAGCGAGCGCATCGAGGAGCGCGTCGTCATTCTCACCGACGAACAGAAGACCGAGATCGAGAAGCGCGCGCGGGCGCCGCTCGAATCGCAGCTCTGGACGCTCTACGTCGGCTGGAAGAGCGGCGCGGTGCAAGGCTACGCGATCATCGACAGCCACAACGTACGGACGCTGCCCGAGACGTTCATGGTGGTCGTCGAGCCGAACGGGACGCTCCGCCGCGTCGAGGTGCTGGCCTTCCACGAGCCGCCCGAATACCTGCCGACCGAGCGCTGGATCGAGCAGTTTCCGGGGAAGAAGCTCGACGACGACCTGAAGCTCGGCGCGGGCATCCAGGGCATCACCGGAGCGACGCTGAGTGCGCAAGCGATGACGGCTGGCGTGCGACGCGCGCTCGCGATCATCGCAGTCGTCGTACCGGACGCCGCCGAGGGGAGTCGCGCCGCCGCGGAGAGTCGCGCCGCCGCGGAGAATCGATAAATGCGCTTTACCGTCACGCCCGACTGGAAGGACAACGAGCTGCTGCGCCTCGTGCTGGTGTGGTTCCTCGTTTTCGTGGCGCTGCTCTGGGTCTCGAATGCGCTCTTGTACTTCTCGAAGATGACGCTGAACCCGGCGTCGGTCGTGGCGTATTACCTCGGCAACGAGGCGACGTTCACGCAGCCGCGGAGCTACCAGGGGCTGCTCGAGATCACGCACTTCCATCTGTTCGCGATGGGCATCCTGGTGCTCACCATGGCGCACCTGCTGCTCTTCGTGCCGATGCCGAACGGCCGGAAGGCGCTCGTCGTGAGCGTCGCGTTCGTCGCCGCGCTCGCCGACGAGGCCGCAGGCTGGCTCGTGCGGTTCGTGTCTCCGCTCTTCGCCCCGCTCAAAGTGGCGGCCTTCGTCACGCTCGAGGTCGTGCTCGCCTTCATGGTGGGGGCCGTCCTGTGGGCGATCTTCACCGCGCAACCCAACGACTACCGATCGAGCGCCCCGGACGACGATGACGAGTGACGATTCCCACACGACGAGCGGCGGACGCACGACGCTCGTCGCCGACGGCCCTTCCGCGTCGAGAGCTGCCGCTGCGGCACGCTGCACGTGACGATCGGCGCCGTCACCATCCGCCTACCGCCAGCGGCGTTCGAGTCACTCGCGACGACGCTACGCAGGCGTCCGATCGGCTGACCCTTCCGACGACCGAAACGCGACACTGAACACCAGGAGACGACATGTTGAGAAAGCACTTGATGGTTCTGGCTGGCGTGGCCGTTCTGACTGCCGGTTGCGGCGGCGGTAACGACAATCTCACGTTCGGGAATCCCGACCCGACCAGCACGCCTACCGAAACGCCGACGCCCGCGGCGACGTCGACGCCCACCAGCGTGACGGCTGCCGCCGTCGTCGCGAACTACGCCGACATTCTGTACGCGAACTACAACGCGGCGATCGCGGGCGCGGAAGCGCTGCACGACGCCGTCGACGCGTTCGTCGAGGCTCCGAGCCAGACGACGCTCGATGCGGCCAAGGCGGCGTGGATCGCATCCCGCCCGGCCTACCAGCAAAGCGAGTTCGCGCGCTTCTACAACGGACCGATCGACGACCCCGAGACCGGACCGGAGGGTCTGATCAACGCGTGGCCGCTCGATGAGAACTACATCGACTCCGTGGATGGCGCTCCGACGAGCGGCATCATCAACGACCCGGCGAATTTACCCGTCATCGACGAGGATACGCTCGCCGAAGCGAACGAAGCCGGCGGCGAGGCCAACATCGCGACCGGGTATCACGCGATCGAGTTCCTGCTCTGGGGCCAGGATCAGAGCACGACCGGTCCGGGCAATCGGCCCTTCACGGACTACGTGACCGACGGCGGCGGCACCGCCGCCAATCAGGAGCGTCGGGGTGAGTACCTCCAAGCCGTCGCCCATCTACTGATCGACCACCTGCAAGAGGTCGCCGATCAGTGGGCGCCGGGCAACCCGAACAACTACCGAGCCGCGTTCCTCGCGCTCGACACCGACGAAGCGCTCGGCCGCATCCTGACCGGCCTCGGGACGCTCAGTGCGGGCGAGCTCGGCGGCGAACGTCTGAGTGTCGCATTCGAAACCCGTGACCAGGAGGACGAGCACTCGTGCTTCTCCGACAATACCCGCGACGACCTCGCCAATGACGGCGTGGGCATCCAGAACGCGTATCTCGGCCGGTACGGCGCCATCGACGGCCCGGGCATCGACGAGCTGGTGCGGCAAGCCGATCCCGCGCTCGACGCGACCCTCCAGGCGCAGCTCGCGGCGAGTGTCGCGGCGCTCCAGGCGATTCCGCAGCCGCTCGACCAAGCCCTGCAAGGCGCCGACGACAGCCCCGGCCGCGTCGCGATCCAGACCGCGATCACCGATCTCTTCACGCAGGCCGACAGCATCTCGTCGGCGGCTGAGGCGCTCGGGGTCTCGACCGGCACGCCGGAATAGTACGAAAAGACCGCCGTGGGTTCGTTTTTCGTAATTCGCCGCTCGCTGGCGGCCGCTCTGATGCTCGGAGCGGCCGTCGGCGTTTGGACCGGCTCAGCGTCGGCGCAGGTCTGCGGCGACGCCGACGGCAGTGGCAGCGTGACGTTGACCGACGGCGTGCGCGCGCTCCGGGCCGCCGCTGGGCTCAGCGACGGCTGCGAGACGTCGACCTGCGACATCGACGGCAGCGGCAGCGTCGGGGTGAGCGATGGCGTACGGGTGTTGCGCGCCGCCGCCGGGCTCGAGCCCAATCTCGCCTGCCCCGGCCTCACGCCCGACCCGCTGTCGGGCGGCGCAACGACCGTCTTCGACACGACGGTGAACGCGTTCGGGCAAGCGGCGGCGAACCAGCCGTTCGCCGAGCGTCCCGATTTCTTCACCGGCAACGCGCTCTTCAATCGCAACTGGGTGACCGCCCCGTCGTCGACCGTGGGGAGTGACGGGCTCGGTCCAATCTTCAATGCCGCCTCGTGCTCGGCGTGCCACTTCAAGGACGGCCGTGGCCGTCCACCCGTGCCGCCCGAGGAGGCGTTCGAGTCATTGCTGGTGCGACTCAGCGTGCCCGGCGACAACCCGATCGAAGGCACGGTCGCCGAGCCGAACTATGGTCGTCAGCTCGGGCATCGCGCGGTTCTCGGCGTCGCGCCCGAAGGCCGGCCGCGTCTCGACTACGACGAACGGCCCGGCACGTACGGCGACGGCATGCCGTTCAGCTTGCGCGCGCCGCGGCTCACCATCGACGGCCTCGCCTACGGCCCCCTCGCGGCGGAGACGCTCTTCTCGGTGCGCGTCGCCCAGCAGATGATCGGCCTCGGTCTCATCGCCGCGATCGACGAGTCGACGCTCGTCGCGCGCGAGGATCCCGGCGATGCCGATGGCGACGGCATTTCCGGCCGCGCCAATCGTG
The DNA here is from genome assembly GCA_039917665.1 of Binatia bacterium. GTDB lineage: Bacteria > Desulfobacterota > Binatia > UTPRO1 > UTPRO1 > UTPRO1. The sequence continues at coordinate 3,873 of JBDSJB010000453.1, read as the reverse complement.
TGTGGGACCTCCGGCTCGGCGCGCCCGTAATCGGTCGGTTCGGCTGGAAAGCCAACGCGCCGACGATCGAGCAGCAAGGGAGTGGCGCCTTTGTCGGCGACATCGGCATCACCTCGCCGCTCTTTCTCGACCAGGATTGCACGTCCGTGGAAACGGCGTGTGCCAACGCCCCGAACGGTGGCGAGCCCGAGGTCGACCAGCTGAAGATCGATCTCGTGACCTTCTACGTGACGCTGCTCGCAGTACCGGCGCGCCGCGCGATCGACGATCCGGTGGCGCGTCATGGTGAGGGGCTCTTTGTCAGCGCCGGCTGCACCGGCTGTCACGTGTCGACGCTCGTGACTGGTGAGCTGCCGGGATTCCCGGCGGTCTCGCACCAGACCATCCATCCGTACACCGACGTGCTCTTGCACGACATGGGCCCCGACCTCGCGGACGGGCGTCCCGACTTCCTCGCGACCGGCAGTGAGTGGCGGACGCCGCCGCTCTGGGGTCTCGGGCTCGTCCCGACGGTGAACGACCACCTGTTCCTGCTGCACGACGGACGCGCGCGCGGTTTCGCCGAGGCCATTCTCTGGCACGGCGGCGAAGCGACCGCGGCACGCGAGGCCTTCCGCACCATGTCCGCCGAGGATCGAGCGGCGCTGGTGCGGTTCCTCGAAACACTCTGAAGTCTGAAGAAGGATCGACCATGAAAGCAGCAACGTTGATTGCGACGATCGTATTGGGGCTGACGAGCGCGACGCCCGTCTGGGCGCAGCTCTGCGGCGACGCGGACGACAGCGGCAGCATCACCGTGACCGACGGCGTGAATGTGCTCCGCTCCGCCGCCGGGCTCGGAGTCTGTGACCTCACGCGCTGCGACGCCGACGGCAGCGGCGCCGTCACCGTCACCGACGGCGTGAACGTGCTGCGTGCCGCCGCCGGGCTCGGGAATCCGACCGGCTGCCCGGGCGGGAGCAATCTCGGTCCGCGTCGGACGTTTCTCCGCGATCTGTCGAATCTCGGCGCCGTGGCGAGCTATCGCGTCCTCGCGGACGATGCCGTCGACTTGAACATCGCGATCGAGGACCTCGTGACGGCACCGGGCGCGGAGCGGCTCGCGATCGCCCAGGCGGCATGGCGCTCCACGCGCCGCGTGTGGAAGGAATCCGAGGCGTTTCGTCTCGGACCATCGGAAACCCAACGCACCAGCGCGCGCATCGATTGGCCGGCTGCCAACGTCAGCCAGATCAACGCCGAGGTGAACGGCTCCAATGCCTTGTCCTCAGCCTACCTCGACACGCTCGGGGCTCAGAAGGTCGGGTTCCAGGCGATGGAGGTCTTCCTGTTCGATCCCGTCGGCGGCGACGCCGGTGCGGTGAATGCCTTGCTCGGTCCCGACAACGCGCGCCGACGCGCCTATCTGTTGGCGCTCGGCGTGAACGTGCGGGAGCGGACGGCGGAGCTGCGCGACGCGTGGGAGCCGACCGGCGGCAATTTCGGCGCCGACTTCATCGATTCCGGCATCGGCGGCAACGCGTTCGCGACGCTGAAGGAAGCCTTCGACGAGGTCGTGAACCGCATGATCTTCACGGCCGAGGTCGTGGAGGAGGACCGTCTCGGCGCACCCCTCGGTGTGAAGGGGGGCGGGCCGCGTCCCGATCTCGTCGAGTCTCCGCGGAGCGGCGATTCGCTCCAGGACATCGTCGCCAACCTGCAGGGGATCGCCGACGTCTATCGCGGCACCTACGAGGGCGGGCAGGGGACGAGCGTCAGCACCCAAGTCGTGGCGCTCAGCCCCGAGATCGACACCGACGTCCGCCAGCTTCTCGACGCCGCGATCGCCGCCGTGCAAGCCGTCCCGCCGCCGCTCGCGGACGCCGTCGTGAATCATCGGACGGAGGCGCTCGCGGCGTACGCGGCGGTGCAGGAGCTGCGGCGCGCGCTGACGTTGGATGTGGCGAGCCTTCTGGGCGTGAAGCTGACCTTTGGCGGCAACGACGGGGATTGAACGCACGCGAGTCGTGACCGCGCTACGAGCGCCGGTCGACGTCGCTTCGCTCGTTTTTTTTCGCGTGGCGTTCGGGCTGGTGATGATCGTCGCCGAGGCGCGGTACTTCGCGCACGGGTGGATTGATTCGCTCTTCGTGCAGCCTCGGTTCTTCTTCGCGTATCCGGGGCTTGCGTTCGTTCAGCCATGGCCGGCCGTCGGCATGTACCTGCACTTCGCGGTGCTCGGGGTGTGCGCGGTCGGCATCGTCGTCGGGTGCTGGACGCGGACCTGCACGGCGCTCTTCGCGCTCGGGTTCACGTGGATGCACCTGATCGACAAGGCGAACTACCTGAATCACTACTACCTGGTCAGTGTGTTGGCGTGCGTATTGGTGCTGCTGCCGACTGGCGTGGCGGGATCGGTGGATGCGTGGCGTGATCCAGCGCGTGCGGCCGATCGTGTGCCGGCGTGGGTGGTGTGGGTGCTGCGTGTGCAGCTCGGGCTCGTCTACTTCTACGGCGGGGTCGGCAAGCTGAACCATGACTGGATCTTCGCGGCACAGCCGCTCCGCATCTGGCTCGCGGCGAGCGGAGACGTGCCGCTGATCGGGCCACTGCTCGGGCAGGGCTGGGTTGCGTACGCGTTCAGCTGGGTCGGCATGGCGTTCGACCTCGGCATCGTGCCGCTCTTGTTGTGGCGGCGAACGCGGCTCGTCGCCTACGGGCTGGTCGTCGTCTTCCATGTGCTCACGAGACTGCTCTTTCCAATCGGCATATTTCCCTGGCTCATGATCGGCCTGACGCCGATCTTCTTCGCGCCGGATTGGCCGCGTCGCGTGCTCGCGCGCGTCGCGGGCGCGGCGTCGCCGGCCGGCCCGCGCGTTGCGGCGATCCGCTGGGAGGGTGCGATCGTGGCGGTGCTCGCCGTGCACCTCGGCTTGCAGACCCTCCTTCCGCTCCGGGCCTTCGCGACGACCGACGACATCGCGTGGACGGAGGAAGGCTTCCGCTTCGCGTGGCGCGTGATGGTGATGGAGAAAGCCGGCGTCGCGAGCTTTCGCCTACGCGACCCGGCGACCGGCGAGGCTTGGGTCGTCGATCCGCGGAGTGAGCTCACGCGCCTCCAGACCACCATGATGGCGACTCAGCCCGACATGATCGCCGACTACGCCCGTCACTTGGCGGCGCAAGCCCGGGGTGCCGGTCACGGCGAGGTCGAGGTGCGTGCCGACGTCTACGTGTCGTTGAACGGCCGGCCGAACCGTCGATTCATCGATCCCGACGCCGACCTTGCGCGCAGCACACGGGCGCCCGTCGTCCCGCGGAGTAGATCCTGATCTAGCGCGCGAGCCGACGTTCCATGCGCGCGGCTCCCCACGCGACCAGAAGAAAAGTCGCCAACACGGACAGCACCATCGCGGTCGGCGACGGCGGCACTGGGCCGAGCGTGGTGAAGATCTGCAGCAGCACCAGCACGCCGACCCCGCGGACGACCGCGCGGCGCTCCGCCTCGCCGACCCGGCTTTGCGTCACCGCGAAGGCGGCTGCGCCGACGAGGACGGCAATCTCCACCACGAACGCGAGCACCGGACGGTTCCAGAGCGCCAAGCCGAACGGCGCGTCGCTGCCGACGAGCGTCATGTCGGGGCGATGCACCAGGACGTCGAGCACCCAATGCGAGCAGACGACGAGCCCGGTCACGACGGCGGCGCGCGTCTTGCCGAATCCCGCCAGCACGACGATCGCGCCGCCCAACGCCGCCCACGCGAGCGTGCCGAGGAGGCTGTGGGTGTACGGCATGTGATCGAGCACGAGTGGATTCGACGGCAGGGCAGGGTCGAGGTGGAAATGCTCGACCCCGAGCAGGATGAAGATCGCCCAGGCCACGTCGACCAGCTG
>JBDSJB010000452.1:0-3559 GCA_039917665.1 Binatia bacterium | reverse complement strand
CGCTTCCCGAGGCTCGTCAGGATGCGGTCGTAGGTCCAGAAGCTCTCTGGATTTCGCGGAGTGACGAGATGAATCTTCACGACGCCTCCCTTCCACGCGACACTGCACCCGGGGGGTCGGGTCGGACCGAGTTCCTTGTCGCCGGTCGGCCGGAGGGAGTCAATTGGCGCGTGCGCCGGTGCGCCGCCGTGGCGCGCTGCGAACCTTCCCGCTAGGCGAGCTCGTCGAGCAATTGTCGCGCGTCGATCAGGTCGTGGGTGTCTCCGTGAACACCGGCGCGAAGCCGCCGCCGGCCGTGCGGAAGTTGGTGGTCTGCCCTTGGTAGAGCCGCGCGGCGGTCAGCTGCACAGTGCCGTCGTAGACGTAGGCGCGAACGTCGAGCTTGAGCGGGACCTCGCGCTCGTCGATGCGGATCGTGCGTTCGCTCGGCGGCACGATCTCCTGCGCGACGTACGGGCGCGCGAGGATCGATTCCCAGGTGCGGCGGGTCAGCTTGTCGCCGCGATAGGCGGCTTTGCCGCCGTAGCCGTCGAGCGGCTTGAAGAACCAGCGTTTGCGGTCGCGCCAGAGCTCGTCGGCGCGCACCGGGTCGACGAGGATCGCGCGCGGCACGCCCGACGCGAGCGTCGCAATGGTCGCCGCGGGAATGCCCCATGCCCACAGACGGTCGGCATCCGAGAGGATCGTCAGGTGCCGTTTGTCGGCGTAGGCCGCATAGGTGTGGGGATTCGGTGTCACGACGACGTCGCCGGCGAGATACGCCGCCTGCAGCGCGGCGCTCCCGGGGGTCGCGAGCATGAAGTCCGTCAGTCGATTGTAGACGAGGTCGATGCGCTCGCTGCCGGCAACGAGACGCCCGTGCTCGTGGCGCAGGGCCGTCACGTCGACGATCTCGGCGCGGAGTCCAGCGCGCCGAAACAGCTCCTGGAAGAGCAGGAACTCGGGGTGCAGATACTGATCGTCGGGCTTCTCGTCGACGATCGCGATCGTTTGGAGCTCCGCGTCGCCGCGTTGGTGGCGCCACTCGGCGCGGAACATGATGAGGAAGGCGTCGGCCAGCGCGCCCGGTGACGATGCGGCGCCGAGCACGGCCTCGACGTCGGCGCAGCACGCCTGCTGGGCGGCGGCGAGAACGGTGTTCAGCAGCGCGCCGCCGGCGTTGGTGTTGATCTCGATCAGCGCCGGCCCCGAGCGTCCGAAGTGAAAGTCGTACCCGAGGAAGACGCCGTGCGGGCCGAAGTCGTGGTGCGCGACCGGCGGCGACGCGGCGCGCGCCCACGCTCGAAACGGCTCCGACCGGATCACCTCTTCGATCGCTGCGATCACCCGCTGCATGTGCTCGAGCTGCGCGCGCGCCAGGAAGACGGGGCTCGACGAGAACAGATGCGGCCGCTCGTGCCGGATCACGTCGAAGAGCCCCATGGTGAGCGGGCTCGTCTCGAGCGCGAGCCTGAGCTTCGCCGGATCGACGGCGATGCAGTGGCAGCTGCGGTTCAACGCCTCGGCGACGTCGAGCGTGGACGCGTCTATGTCCATGGCAGGCTGGCGCGAGTGTGCCAGTACACGTCACGCTGCTCGGCACATGGAGCGAGCGCGGCAAGGGCCGCGTCGTCGAGCGCCGTCGCGGCGGCGGCGACATGCCCGTTCAGTTGCGCGATCGTCGCGGCGCCGGAGAGCGCCACGTCGATCTGCGGCTGGTGCAGGACGAACGCGAGCGCGAGATCGGCGATCGCCACTCCGGCGGCCGACGCGACGTTCGCGAGGCGGGTGATCGTCGCGGAATCCTCGGCCCGTCGATTCGCCTCGGTCAGCCGGCCGTTGGCGTGGATCTCCTTCGCGATCACGCCGAGCCCTTCGACGTGGGCCATCGCGAGCAGGGGCAACAGCGATGGCTCGAGCACGTTGACCGTCGCTTGCACCGCATCGAACACGCGCTCGCCGTCGACGCGGGCTTCGAGGGCGAGCGTGAGGGCGCGGTCGGACGAGGGTCCGCTGAGCGAGAGCCCGAGGGCGCGACACGCCCCGCTTCGGCGCGCCGTCACCATCGCCGCGAGCAAGCGTTCGTCGGTCAGGCATCCCGACTCGGCCGTCGCGCTGTGGATTTGGTAGAGGTCGAGCTGCGTGCCGAGCAGGCCGCGCGACTCCGCCAGCTGACTCTCGAAGCGGGGCAGGGTGAGCTGCTTCTCCTCGTGCACGGTCGCGTCGACCGACCAATCGGCCGTGTAGCGATAGCCCCACTTGCTGCCGACGCTGACCGCGTCCGGCGCGACAGTGCGAGCCGTGAGCCAGCGCGCGAGAAACTCCTCGGCGCGGCCGTAGCTCCGGGCGACGTCAAAATAGCGGATGCCGCTCGCCCAGGCAGCGTCGCAGAGCTCAGCCGTCCGGGCCGCGAGCGCGTCGGGCGTGCGGGTCGCGGGCAGATCGCGGGTGCGGCCGAGCGTGATGTACCCGGGACGCCCGACCGCGGCGAGCCCGAGGCCGAGGCGTGAGACGGAAAGCCCCGTCCGTCCGAACGGGCGCAGCGTCACGGCGCGTCCGTCACTGCGCTTCGGCGAAGGTGTTGCAGTCGGCGACCGTCCCGCGTTCCATGCCACGCTTGAACCACTCTACGCGTTGCTGCGACGACCCGTGCGTCCACGTTTCCGGATTCACGCGCCCGCCCCCTTGCTTCTGGATGCGGTCGTCGCCGACCGCGGCCGCCGCGCCGATACCCTCGTCGACGTCGCCGCCTTCGAGGATGTCGCGCTGCTGGGTGGAGTGCGCCCAGATCCCTGCGAAGCAATCGGCCTGCAGCTCGAGCAGCACCGAGAGCTGATTGGCCGCGTCGGGCTTCCGCTGCTGCAGCTCGCGGATGCGATCGGAGAGGCCGAGGACGTTCTGCACGTGATGTCCGATCTCGTGCGCGATGACGTAGGCCTGCGCGAAGTCACCGGGCGCGCCGAAGCGCGCGCGCAGCTCCTTGTAGAAGCCGAGATCGATGTACACCTTCTCGTCGGCGGGGCAGTAGAAGGGCCCCATCGCCGCCTCGGCGTAGCCGCAGCCGGAGCGGGTCGTGTCGGTGAAGAGCACGAGCTTCGTCTTTCGGTAGTTCCGTTGGGCGAGCGGGAACGCCTTCTCCCAGGTGTTCTGCACGTCGTCGAGCACGAACGAAACGAACTCGACGAGCTTGTCCTCGTCGGGCGAGGATTGGTAGGGCGCCGCCGGATCGCCGCTGGTCTGCGGCCCGCCGATGTCGACGAAGTTGCCGAGCAGCGAGAAGAAGTTCTGGCCCGTCACCAGGCTGAGCACGAGCAGCAGCACCGCGCCGCCTGCTCCGATCCGTAGGCCGCCGCCGCCGAGCATCGGGCCGCCGCCGCCGGACCCGCGTTGATCTTCGAGGTCGCCGCTCCGTCCACCTGGTGTCCAACGCATGAAGCGCTGATAGTGCGGCGTTCCAACCAGTGCAAGCGTCCGTTCCCTTGGTTGCAGCTCCTTCCGCCCCTTGGTACGCACGACCGATGTCCGCGCCGCTCGTCGCCTGTTTGGACCTCGAAGGAGTCCTCGTCCCCGAGATTTGGAT
>JBDSJB010000451.1:0-15083 GCA_039917665.1 Binatia bacterium | reverse complement strand
CGCCAGCTTCTTGCTCGCCTGCGTCTTCGTGATCGCCGCCGTCAACGTCGTCTTCCCGTGATCAACGTGCCCGATCGTCCCCACGTTCAAGTGCGGCTTCTTCCGCTCGAATTTTGCCTTGCTCATACCTTCCTCCGCTACGCGCCCACGGCCTTGGCCGCGATCTCTTCCGAAATCGCCTGCGGCACAGGCTCGTAGTGAGCAAACTGCATGCTGTAGTTGGCGCGCCCCTGCGTCTTGGAGCGCAGATCCGTCGAATAGCCGAACATCTGAGCGAGCGGCACGTGGGCGTTGATCACCTGCGCACCGGCTCGTGAATCCATTCCCTGAATGCGACCTCGGCGGCTGCTCAAGTCGCCCATGACCTCGCCCATGAACTCCTCGGGCACGACCACCTCGACCGCCATGATCGGCTCGAGGATGATGGGCTTTGCCTTGGCTGCGGCCTCCTTGGCCGCCATCGAGCCGGCGATCTTGAAGGCGATCTCGGAGGAATCGACGTCGTGGTACGAGCCGTCCGTCAAGACGGCCTTCACGTCGACCATCGGATAGCCGGCGAGCACGCCGCCCTCGAAAGCCTCGCGAATGCCTTTTTCGACGGCCGGGACGAACTCCTTCGGAATCGGGGCGCCCTTCGTACCGTCCTTGAACTCGAATCCACCACCAGGCGGAAGCGGCTCGAGGGTGATCCAGACGTGACCGTACTGACCGCGACCGCCGGTCTGGCGGACGAACTTGCCTTCCTGCTCGACCTTCATGCGAATGGTTTCGCGGTAGGCGACTTGTGGCTTGCCGACGTTGGCGTCGACTTTGAACTCGCGCAGCAGACGATCGACGATGATCTCGAGGTGGAGCTCGCCCATACCCGAGATGATGGTCTGTCCGGTCTCTTTGTCGGACTGCACGCGGAACGACGGATCTTCGGTCGCGAGCTTCTGCAGCGCGATACCGAGCTTCTCCTGATCGTCCTTCGTCTTCGGCTCGATGGCGACGTCGATGACGGGATCGGGAAACTCGATCGACTCGAGGATGATCGCGTTGTCCTCGTCGCAGAGCGTGTCGCCCGTGGTCGTCGAGCGGAGCCCGACGGCCGCCGCGATGTCACCGGCGTACACTTCCTTGATCTCCTCGCGCTTGTTCGCGTGCATCTTCAGGAGACGACCGATGCGCTCCCGGCGGGTCTTCGTCGAGTTATAGACGGAGCCGCCGGCCGCAAGGACACCGGAATAGACGCGGAAGAAGGTGAGCGTACCGACGAACGGATCGGTCATGATCTTGAATGCCAAGGCCGAGAACGGAGCGTTGTCGTTGGCCTCACGCTCGGCGTCTTCCTTGCTGTCCGGATCGATGCCCTTCACGGCCGGCACGTCGAGCGGAGACGGCAAGAACTCGACCACGGCATCGAGCAGCAACTGCACGCCACGATTCTTGAAAGCGGAACCACAGAGCACGGGAACGTGCGTCATCGCCAAGCAGCCCTTGCGGATGCCGGAGCGTATCTCGACTTCGCTGAAGGGCTGACCCTCGAGGTACTTCTCCATCAGCTTTTCGTCGGCGTCAGCGACGGCCTCTACGAGCTTCTCGCGATATTCCTCGGCCTGCGCACGGTCGGCCTCCGGAATTTCAGCCTCGCGGTAATTCGAGCCGAGACTGTCGTCGTCCCAGATGATCGCCTTCATCGTGACCAGATCGATCACGCCGACGTGGGCGTCTTCGGTACCGAGCGGCAGCTGCACCACGGCCGGATTGGCGTGCAGACGGTCTTTCATCATCTGCACGGTACGGAAGAAATTCGCACCGATGCGGTCCATTTTGTTGACGAACGCCATGCGCGGGACGCCGTACTTGTCGGCTTGCCGCCATACGGTTTCAGACTGCGGTTCGACACCAGCGACGGAGTCGAACAAGGCCACCGCACCATCGAGGACACGGAGGGAGCGCTCGACCTCCATCGTGAAGTCGACGTGGCCGGGCGTGTCGATGATGTTGATGCGATGATCCTTCCAGAAACAGGTCGTCGCGGCGGAGGTGATCGTGATGCCGCGCTCCTGCTCTTGGACCATCCAGTCCATCGTGGCAGTGCCCTCGTGGACTTCACCAATCTTATAGTTGATGCCGGTGTAGTAGAGGATGCGCTCCGTACACGTAGTCTTGCCTGCATCGATGTGGGCCATGATGCCGATGTTGCGCGTACGGTCGAGTGGGGATTGGCGAGCCATGACGGGTTACCAGCGGTAGTGGGCGAAAGCCTTGTTGGCTTCCGCCATACGGTGCGTGTCTTCACGCTTCTTGATGGCAGATCCGCGATTGTTCGCAGCGTCGTTCAACTCACCCGCCAGGCGCTCGACCATGGACTTCTCCGGCCGGGAGCGCGCGTGGAGCACGAGCCAACGCATGCCGAGCGAGATACGACGCGCCGGCCGAACTTCGACGGGCACCTGGTAGGTCGCGCCACCGACACGGCGTGAGCGAACCTCGACGAGCGGCTTCACGTTGTCGAGGGCTTTCTTGAAGATCGCGAGCGGCTCTTCCTTCGTGCGCTGTTGGATCAGATCCAACGCACCGTAGAACGTACGCTCCGCCAGACTCTTCTTGCCCTCGATCATGATGGTGTTCATGAACTTGGTCACCATCCGATCGTGGAACTTAGGATCGGGCAGTACTTCGCGACGACGAACTTCTCCCTTACGCGGCATCGGACGACCTCGACCCTACTTCGGTTTCTTGGCGCCGTACTTCGAGCGCCCCTGCCGACGATCCTGCACGCCGATGGAGTCAAGGGTACCGCGCACCACGTGATAGCGAACGCCGGGAAGATCCTTCACACGGCCGCCACGAATGAGCACGACCGAGTGCTCCTGCAAATTGTGACCGACGCCGGGAATGTACGAAGTGACTTCGATGCCGTTGGTGAGACGCACACGCGCCACCTTACGAAGTGCCGAGTTCGGCTTCTTCGGGGTGGAAGTGTAGACGCGCGTGCAGACGCCCCGCTTCTGCGGGCAGCTCTGCAGCGCAGGCGCCGCGAGCTTTCGCCGCTGCGGCTTGCGCCCTCCACGAATGAGCTGGTTGATCGTCGGCATCGTTACTCCTGTCTCACAAAGGGGCGCGGGAGATTGCTCCCGACGCCGAAAGGTCAGAAAAAACGCGCAAAGTATTCGAACCCGTATGGGCTGTCAAGTTTACGTCACAGACGCCACCGCTAGAGCTATGCGCTGGCGCTTTCGGGCTCGACCTTGGCCGTCGGCACCTCGAGCAAGTCCTCTGGACGCTCTTCGGGCTCGTCGGACTCGACCTCGACCTGGGAGTAACGCTTGATACCGGTACCAGCCGGGATCAAACGGCCCATGATGACGTTTTCCTTGAGACCCGTCAGGCGGTCGACCTTGCCGTTGATGGCGGCTTCGGTGAGCACCTTGGTCGTCTCCTGGAACGAGGCGGCCGAGATGAAGCTCTCGGTCGAAAGGCTGGCTTTCGTGATGCCCAACAAGAGCGGCTCGGCGGTTGCCGGCTCGCCGCCGGCCTCCTCGATCTTCGCGTTGGCATCCTCGAATCGCCACTTCTCGACCTGATCGCCGACCAGAAATTCGGCGTCCCCGACCTCCTTGATCCGCACGCGCCGCAACATCTGACGCACGATGACCTCGATGTGCTTGTCGTTGATACGCACACCTTGGAGTCGGTAGATCTCCTGCACTTCGTCCACCAAATACTTGGCGAGCGCCTTCTCGCCGAGGATGGTGAGGATGTCGTGGGGATTGGACGAGCCGTCCATCAAGGGCTCACCGGCGCGCACGTGATCGTTCTCGTGGACGCTGATGTGCTTGCCCTTCGGGATCAGATACTCGCGCGCCTCACCCACCTCAGGCGTCACGACGACTTTTCGCTTGCCCTTCGTGTCCTTGCCGAACGAGATGAGACCGTCAATTTCGCTGACGACCGCAAACTCCTTCGGCTTCCGCGCCTCGAAAAGCTCGGCGACGCGCGGCAGACCACCCGTGATGTCTTTCGTCTTGGTGGTTTCGCGAGGCATCTTCGCGATGATGTCACCCGGCGAGAGCTGCTGCCCCTCGTACACGTTCAGGTGCACGCCGACCGGCAGCTGGTAACGCGCCTCGTTGCCATTAGGCAAGCGGGCCGTAATGCCGTCGGCAAGCTTGATGGTGATCCGCGGCCGCTTCTCGACTTCCTTCGTGTCGATGATGACCTTGGTCGAGAGACCGGTGCGCTCGTCGACGCGCTCTTCGACGGTCACGCCCTCGATGAGATCGCCGAACTTCACGGTACCGCCCACCTGCGTGAGCGTCGGTAGCGTGTAGGGATCCCACTCCACGAGGAGATCGCCGCCCTTCACCTTTGCACCGTCGTGCTTCTTCAGCTTGGCGCCGTAAACGACGGGATAACGCTCGCGCTCACGTTCACGGCCAGCTTCCGGCACGTCGACGATGGCGAGCTCACCGTTCCGGTTGATGATGATCTCGTCGCCTTCGTTGTTCGTGACGGTCTGCAAGTTGATGTACTTGACGATACCTTCGTTGCGCGCCTCGAGCGTCGTCTGCTCGGCACGCCGACTGGCGGTACCGCCGATGTGAAACGTCCGCATGGTGAGCTGCGTTCCGGGCTCGCCGATCGACTGCGCCGCGATGACGCCGATCGCCTCTCCCATATTCACCATGGCGCCACGCGCCAGATCGCGGCCGTAGCAGAGACCGCACACGCCCTGGCGCGACTGACAGGTGAGCACGGAACGAATCTGTACTCGCTCGAGACCCGCCTTCTCGATGGTCTCTACGATCGCTTCGTCCATCTCGTGATTGGCTCGAACGATGACCTCGTCCGTGTACGGGTCGCGGACGTCGACGAGCGCCGTACGCCCGAGCACACGATCGCCGAGACCTTCGATGATCTCGCCACCCTCGACGAGTGACGACATGTCGATGCCGTCCGGCGTTCCGCAATCCGGCTCGGTGATGATGGAGTCCTGCGCGACGTCGACGAGACGGCGCGTGAGATATCCGGAGTTGGCGGTCTTGAGCGCCTTGTCGGCGAGACCCTTCCGAGCGCCGTGCGTCGAGATGAAGTACTGGAGCACGGTGAGGCCTTCACGGAAGTTGGCCGTGATGGGGGTTTCGATGATCTCACCCGACGGCTTCGCCATGAGGCCGCGCATACCCGCCAGCTGCCGAATCTGCTGCGCGCTCCCGCGGGCGCCCGAGTCGGCCATCATGAAGATGGGGTTGAAGCTCGGCGAGGTGCGCTCGTTGCCCTTGTCGTCGATGAAAGTCTCGGTGCCGAGCTGGCGCAGCATCTCATCGGCAATGCGGTCGGTGACCTGTGCCCAGATGTCGACAACCTTGTTGTAACGTTCGCCGTCGGTGATGAGACCCTTGTTGTACTGGTCTTCGATCTGGCGGACTTCGTTGGTTGCCTCGTCCAGAAGCGCCTGCTTCTGGGGCGGGATCAACATGTCCTTGATGCCAATCGAAATGCCCGCCTTCGTGGCGAACTCGTAGCCGAGATCCTTCAACTTGTCCGCAAAGATCACCGTCGCCTTGTTGCCCGCGCGACGGTAGGACAGGTCGATGAGGTTCCCGAGCTCCTTCTTCTTCATGACGCGGTTGACCTCGTCGAACGTGATCTCCGCCGGGACGATCTCGTACATCAGCACGCGCCCGACCGTAGTGTCGACGAGGGTGCCGTTGAGGCGCACCTTGATCGTTGCCTGAAGATTCACCTCGCCCTGATCGTAGGCGATGCGAACCTCGTCGGGGCTCGAGAATTTTTTCCCCTCGCCCTTCACCATCGGCTTGTCGCGGGTCATGTAGTAGAGCCCGAGCACGATGTCCTGCGTCGGCACGATGATCGGCCGGCCGTTGGCAGGTGACAGGATGTTGTTCGTCGACATCATGAGCGCGCGCGCTTCGACCTGAGCCTCGACCGACAGCGGCACGTGGACGGCCATCTGATCGCCGTCGAAGTCGGCGTTGTACGCGGCGCAGACGAGCGGGTGCAGCTGAATCGCCTTGCCCTCGATGAGGATCGGCTCGAAAGCCTGGATGCCGAGTCGGTGCAGCGTCGGCGCGCGGTTCAGGAGAACCGGATGCTCGCGAATGACCTCATCGAGAATGTCCCAAACTTCGGCCTTCTCTTTTTCCACCATCTTCTTGGCGCTTTTGATGGTGGTGACGAAGCCGCGCTCTTCGAGCTTGTTGTAAATAAAGGGGCGGAAGAGCTCGAGGGCCATCTTCTTCGGCAACCCGCACTGGTGCAGACGAAGCTCCGGGCCGACGACGATGACCGAACGACCCGAGTAGTCGACGCGCTTACCGAGGAGGTTCTGGCGGAAGCGACCGCTCTTGCCCTTCAGCATGTCGGACAGCGACGTCAACGGCCGCTTGTTGGGACCGGTGATGGCACGGCCGCGGCGACCGTTGTCGAACAGCGCATCGACTGCCTCTTGCAACATGCGCTTCTCGTTGCGGATGATGATGTCGGGAGCGCTCAACTCCATGAGGCGCTTCAACCGATTGTTGCGGTTGATGACGCGCCGGTAGAGGTCGTTCAAATCCGAGGTCGCGAAGCGTCCACCGTCGAGCGGCACGAGAGGACGGAGATCCGGAGGAATGACCGGGATGACCTCGAGGATCATCCATTCGGGACGATTGATCGAGATACGGAACGCGTTCAGCACCTTGAGGCGCTTGGCGATCTTCTTGCGCCGCGCCTCGCTGCTGACCTCGCGCATTTCGATGCGCAGCCGCTCCGACTCCTCGTCGACTTCGATGTCCGCGAGAAGCTTACGAATCGCCGCGGCACCCATCTCGGCCTTGAACGAATCGGGGCCGTGCTCCTCCATCGCCTTCCGATAGCGCTGCTCGCTGAGCACTTCCTTGTATTCGAACGGCTGTCCCGGGAGCTCTTTCTTGGAGCTCGTGACCACGAACGACTCGAAGTACAGGATCTTCTCGAGATCCTTGAGGGTCATGTCGAGCAGCGTACCGATGCGCGACGGAAGACTCTTCAGAAACCAGATGTGCGCCACGGGAGTCGCGAGATCGACGTGGCCCATGCGCTCGCGACGAACCTTGGACTGAATGACCTCGACGCCGCACTTTTCACAGACGACGCCGCGATGCCTCATGCGCTTGTACTTGCCGCAGTTGCACTCGTAGTCCTTCGTCGGTCCGAAGATTTTCGCGCAGAACAGACCATCGCGCTCCGGCTTGAAGGTCCGGTAGTTGATCGTCTCCGGCTTCTTTACTTCACCGTGCGACCACGAACGGATCTTGTCGGGCGACGCCAACGAAATGCGCAGCGCATTGAAGGCGATCGGATTCTTCGGCTTTTCGAAAAGGTTGAAGAGATCTTCCATTACCATGTGATCGTCTCCGCTCTAGCTCTGGGCCTGAGGGGCCGCCGGGTGCTCTTCGACCAATTCGACGTCGAGCGCCAAGCTCTGCAGCTCTTTGACCATGACGTTGAACGACTCCGGCAATCCGGGTTCGAGGACGTTCTCACCTTTGACGATCGCCTCGTACATACGCGTCCGACCCGCAACGTCGTCGGACTTCACGGTCAACATTTCCTGGAGAGTGTAGGCCGCGCCGTACGCCTCGAGAGCCCACACTTCCATTTCACCCAAACGCTGACCACCGAATTGCGCCTTACCGCCAAGAGGCTGCTGCGTGACGAGCGAGTACGGGCCAGTCGAGCGGGCGTGAATCTTGTCGTCGACCAAGTGGTGCAACTTCATGATGTACATGACGCCGACGGTGACGGGCTGTTCGAACGGCTCGCCCGTCCGTCCGTCCGCGAGAGGCATCTGACCGCTCGGCGACAACCCTGCATGCTTCATCAGGTCGAAGATCTCGTCCTCGGTGGCGCCGTCGAAGACCGGTGAGCCCACGTGGATGCCGCGGCCCGCTTTGCGCACGATCTTCGCGAGGTCCTCGTCGCTGATCCCCTGGAGCAGCTCGACGGTTTCCTTGTTGGTGTAGAGAGCCGCGAGCTTCTGTCGCACGCTCGGGATCGCGGCGAGACCATCGCGTTGCAGCTCGGCGGCCAATTGTCGCCCGAGCTCACGTGCTGCCCATCCGAGATGCGTCTCGAGGATCTGACCGACGTTCATACGCGAAGGAACGCCGAGAGGGTTCAGCACGATGTCGACTGGCGTGCCATCCGGAAGGTACGGCAAGTCCTCCTCGGGAAGGATACGCGAGAGCACGCCCTTGTTACCGTGGCGGCCTGCCATCTTGTCGCCGACCTGCAGCTTGCGCTTGATGGCGACGAACACCTTCACCATCTTGATGACGCCAGGCGGAAGCTCGTCGCCGCCCTTCAGGCGTTCGATCTTCTCTTCGAAGAGCGTCTTGATGCGCTCACGCTGCTCGCGCATGGCGTCGACGACGCGCGACAGCTCGTCCTCGATCTTCTCGTTCTCGACCTTGATGTCGCCCCAGTAGGCCGACGGGATCTGGTCGAGATCTTCGGCCTTGATCTCGGCGCCCTTGGGAAGCAGCACGCGACGGCTGTCGTCGGCGAGGCGGATGCCGGCCGTTTTACCGACCAGCAGCTTCTTCACCTTCTTCAGAGTCGAATCTTTGATGATCCGATCTTCGTCGTGCTGATCCTTGGTGAGGCGTGCGACTTCGTCTTCTTCGATGATGCGGCTGCGCTCGTCCTTCGTGACACCCTTCCGGGAGAACACACGGGCGTTGATGACCGTGCCCTCGACCCCCGGCGGCACGCGCAGTGACGTATCGCGAACCTCCCCTGCCTTCTCACCGAAGATGGCTCGCAGGAGCTTTTCTTCGGGGGAGAGCTGGGTCTCGCCCTTGGGTGTGATCTTGCCGACGAGAATGTCGCTGGGCTTCACTTCGGCGCCGATTCGGATGATCCCGGAGTCGTCGAGATCCTTCAGGGCCTCGTCGCCGACGTTCGGAATATCACGCGTGATTTCTTCCGGCCCGAGCTTGGTGTCGCGCGCGACGCACTCGAACTCTTCGATGTGCACCGACGTGAAGTAGTCCTCACGCACGATGCGCTCGCTGATGAGGATCGAGTCCTCGAAGTTGTACCCACCCCACGGCATGAAGGCGACGACGATGTTGCGACCGAGCGCCAATTCACCCATCTCGGTGGAAGGTCCGTCGGCGATGACGTCGCCGGCTTCCACGCGGTCACCGACCACGACGATCGGACGCTGGTTCATGCAGGTGTTCTGATTGGATCTCTGGTACTTGATGAGGTTGTAGATATCGACGCCAGCGTCGCGGCCGTCCGTGCGCGGCTTGTCGGCTTTCACGACGATGCGGGTGGCATCGACGGTTTCGACGATGCCATCACGTTCCGCGACGACGGTCACACCGGAGTCACGCGCAACGACACGCTCCATGCCCGTTCCGACGAGCGGCGCATCCGTCCGGAGCAGCGGCACCGCCTGGCGCTGCATGTTGGATCCCATGAGCGCGCGGTTGGCGTCGTCGTTCTCGAGGAACGGAATCAACGAGGCCGCAACGCTGACGAGCTGGTTCGGCGACACGTCCATGAACTGCACTTGCTCGGGCGGGACTTGCATGAAGTTGCCGCCCTTACGCGCCGAAACCAGATCGGCGGTGAAGGCACCCTTGGCATTGAGCGGCGCGTTCGCCTGGGCGATGACGAGATCTTCCTCTTCGAGCGCCGAGAGGAAGCGAATGCGATCCGTGACGCGGCCCTTGTCGACCTCGCGATACGGAGTCTCGACGAAGCCGTAGTCGTTCACGCGCGCGTAAGTCGACAACGACGCGATCAGACCGATGTTCGGACCTTCCGGTGTTTCGATCGGACATACGCGACCGTAGTGAGTCGGATGGACGTCGCGCACCTCGAAGCCGGCACGTTCGCGCGTCAGACCACCCGGTCCGAGTGCGGAGAGACGCCGCTTGTGCGTGATCTCCGAGAGTGGGTTCGTCTGGTCCATGAACTGCGACAGCTGGCTGGATCCGAAGAACTCCTTGATGACTGCGGACACCGGTTTGTAGTTGATGAGCTCTTGCGGCATCAGCGTCTCGATATCCTGCAGGCTCATGCGCTCTTTGATGGCGCGCTCCATGCGGACGAGACCGATGCGGTACTGATTCTCGACGAGCTCGCCAACGGCGCGGACGCGACGATTACCGAGGTGATCGATGTCGTCGATCTGACCGTTGCCGTTCTTCAGCTCGATCAGGTAACGCACGACCTCGAGGATGTCCTCGCGGCGGAGCGTGCCCTGCTCGAGCGGCACGTTGATGCGCAACTTGTGATTGAGCTTCAGCCGGCCGACCTTCGAGAGATCATAGCGATCGGGGTTGAAGAAGAGGTTGTGGAAGAAGGCCGAAGCCGTTTCGGGCGTCGGCGGATCGCCAGGACGAAGTCGGCGATAGATCTCCAGCACGGCCTCTTCGGGCGACGCAATCTTGTCCTGCAAAAGGGTGTTCCGAAGCGACGGTCCGACGTGGAGGTCGTCGATGAAAAGCACTTCGAGCGTTTCGATGCCGCGTTCGCGCAGCTGGTCGAAGCGCTCCTGGGAGAGCTCCTGGTTACCCTCGATCAGCACTTCACCGGTCTTGGGATCGGCCACGTCGTGCGCCGACACCCGCCCAATGACCTCGTCGAGCGTGATCGGCACCTGCTCGACCCCGGCCGCCTCCATCTGACGAATGACGGCCTTTGTGAACTTCCGGCCTTCCTTGACGATGATGTCGTTCGTCTCGGGATGGCGGATGTCCCGGCTCGCCTTGATGCCCACGAGCTGATCGGGACGAAACACCTTCGAAGCCTTGCGACCGTCGAGCGTGAGGGTGTCGCGCTTGTAGTAGTAGTTGAGCAAGTCCTCGGTGGTCATACCGAGGGCGCGCAGCAACACCGTCGCGTGGAACTTGCGGCGACGGTCGATGCGGACGAACAGGCTATCGCGAGCGTCGAACTCGAAATCGATCCACGACCCGCGGTACGGAATGATGCGCCCCGAGTAGAGCAGACGACCGCTGGCGTGGGTCTTTCCCTTGTCGTGATCGAAGAAGACGCCGGGCGAACGGTGCAACTGACTCACGATGACGCGCTCGGTACCGTTGATCATGAAGGTACCGTTGCGAGTCATCAGCGGGATCTCGCCGAAATAGACTTCCTGCTCCTTGACGTTCTTGATCGAACGAACGCCGCTCTCCGGATCCACGTCCCAAATGACCAACTGAATCGTGACCTTCAGGGGAGCCGCAAAGGTCATACCGCGCTGATGACACTCGTCGACGTCGTACTTCGGCTCACCGAGCGAGTAACTCACGAACTCGAGCGACGCCGTTTCGTTGAAATCCTTGATCGGGAAGACCGACTTGAAGACACCCTGGAGCCCGGTGTCGGCACGACTCTCGGGGGAAACGTCGCGCTGCAGAAACTCGTCGTACGACCGCTGCTGAATGTCGATCAGATTGGGAATGTCGACGATTTTTTTGATGCGGCCAAACGTGCGTCGCAGACGGAAGTTATTCGCGACCTGTACAGAACTCATGCCGTGCCTTTCTTGATAAACCGGAAATCCCGGCCCCCGACCCGATGCCCTCGAAACGACACCACCAAACAGCGCGCAGCGTGACGACGACTACTTGATTTCGACTTGGCCGCCAGCTTCCTCGAGCTTCTTCGCAATCGTCTCGGCCTCGGCCTTGTTGACGCCCTCTTTGACGTTCTTCGGAGCGCCGTCGACGAGATCCTTGGCTTCCTTCAGCCCGAGACCCGTGAGCTCGCGCACGACCTTGATGACCTGAATCTTCTTGTCACCAGCGGACTTGAGAACGATGGTGAACTCGTCCTTCTCTTCGACGGGCGCCGCAGCACCGCCCGCAGCCGCACCAGGCATCGCCGCCATCATGGGAGCCGCAGCGCTCACACCGAGCTCGGCTTCGAGCTCCTTCACGAGGTTCGCCGCCTCCATGAGGGACATGTTCTTGATGAAGTCTTTGACCTGCTCACGCGAAACGTCTGCCATTGTACTGCTCCTTCTTGGTTGGGGACGCGGCAACGGGGCCCGTCCATGTTCGAACTTTGCGGATGGACCCCGCGCTCAAGCCTGCTTCGACTTCTCGATGGCCCCGAGGAGCCGGACCAATGAAGCCCCCGGTTCTTGAATCGTACGCAGCAACTGCGACGCCGGCGCCTGCAACAATCCGAGCAACTGCGCCAACAACACTTCTCGGCTCGGCAACTTGGCGAGGGCATTCACGGCCGAGGCGGGAAGCACCTCACCGTCCAGCACGCCGCCGCTGATCTTGAACTTGTCGTTCTGCTCGGCGAATTTGACGAGAACCTTGGCGACGGTCACGGGATCATTGCCCGTCGTCACCAGCCCCGTCGGACCGCGTAGCAGTTCGTCGAGGCGGGCAAACGCCGTCTCTTTGATCGCGCGCCGCGTGAGCGTGTTCTTGCTGACGCGATACGACGCGCCGGCTGCCTGCAACTCACGACGCAGCTTGTTGAGCTGCGAAACCTTCAGTCCTCGGTACTCGGTGACGACACCGAGACTGGCGGCCGACAAGCGATCGGTGAGCTCGGTGATGAGCGCCGATTTCTGATCTCGATTCACGAAACTCTCCTCATTGCAGAATCAGCTTACGCCGCGACCGTTGCCGCGCGTGCAGCGTTGGGATCGATCATCACACCCGGACCCATGGTCGTCGCAACCGACATGCTTCGCAGGTAGTTGCCTTTCGAAGCGGCCGGCTTCGCACGCACCAGCGCCGCCACCAGGGCGGCCGCGTTCGCGATCAACTTCTCGGGACCGAACGACGCCTTGCCGATCGGCACATGGACGATTCCGGCCTTCTCGACGCGGTACTCGACCTTGCCGGCCTTCACTTCCTGGACAGCCTTCGCGACGTCGAACGTGACCGTACCGACCTTTGGATTGGGCATGAGGCCGCGAGGACCCAAGACCTTACCCAAGCGACCGACGGCGCCCATCATGTCCGGCGTCGCGATGACGACGTCGAAATCGAGCCAGTTCTCGTCGGCGATCTTCTTGGTCAGCTCTTCGCCGCCCGCGAAATCGGCGCCGGCAGCTTCGGCTTCCTTGACCTTGTCGCCCTTACCGATCACCAGCACACGGACGGTCTTGCCCGTGCCGTGCGGCAGAATGACCGTGCCGCGCACGTTTTGATCGGCCTGCCTCGGATCGACGCCGAGCCGTACCGCCATTTCGACGGTTTCGTCGAACTTCGCGTACTTGCTCTCGACTGCGAGCGCGATTCCTTCGTCGAGACCGTACAGCTTCTCCGCCTCGATCTTCTCAGCGCCAGCGCGATATTTCTTACCGTGTCTCGCCATTGTCAGCCCTCGACCGTGATGCCCATGCTGCGTGCCGTGCCTTCGACCGTCCGCATGGCGGCCTCGAGGCTGCCGGCCGTGAGATCCGGAGTCTTCAATTGCGCGATCTCTCGAATCTGCTGCTTGGTGACCGACCCAACTTTGTTCTTGTGGGGGATCCCCGAGCCTTTTTCGACCTTCGCGGCGCGCTTCAAGAGGATGGACGCTGGCGGAGTCTTGGTCACGAAGGTGAACGAACGGTCGGCATAGACCGTGATCACGACCGGAATGATCAAGCCCTGCTGCGCCTGCGTCTGCGCGTTGAACTGCTTGCAGAATTCCATGATGTTGACGCCGCGCTGACCGAGCGCGGGACCAACGGGCGGACTGGGATTCGCCGCACCTGCGGGAATCTGCAACTTGACTTCAGCGACGACCTTCTTGGCCATGCGATTGGGGTCCTTTAGGCTTTCTCGACCTGGATGAAGTCGAGCTCGACGGGTGTTGCCCGCCCGAAGATGCTGATCAGAACTCTGAGCTTACCTTTTTCCGGCTTCACTTCTTCGACGACGCCGTTGAAATCCTGGAACGGACCGTCGACGACCTTCACGTTTTCGCCGGTCTCGAAGAAGACCTTCGGCTTCGGCTTGACGGCACCTTCCTCGACCTGTTGTGCGATCTGTCGCACCTCGGTCTCGGAGATCGACGGCGGATCCGTCGCGCCGCCGACAAACCCCGTGACTTTCGGTGTCGACTTGACCACGTGCCACGTGTCGTCGTTGAGCTGCATATTGACCAGAATGTAGCCTGGGAAGAATTTGCGCGACGAGGTGCGCCGCTTGCCTTTGACGAGTTCGACCACCTTCTCCGCGGGTACGAGGATGTCTCCGAAGAAGTCCTCTTTCCCCATGGATCGGATGCGTTCCTCGAGCGCGGCTTTCACCTTGTGCTCGTACCCCGAGTAGGTGTGCACGACGTACCACTTCTTCTCGACTTCGGCGGTGGCCACGGTTGTCATTGCACGCCCAAGAATCGAGTGAAGAGGAAAGAGATCGCAGCGTCCACGAGTCCAAGCCAGAGAGAGACGATGAAGACCACGACGATCACGACGATCGTTGCGGCCACCGTTTCTTGCCGGGTCGGCCAGTGCACTTTCCGCAGCTCCGACACTACCTCCGTGAGGAATAGACGGGACTGCGGGACAATGTCTTTGACTTGTTGCAAACGCTCGTTCGGCATCGGGTCGCTTGTCTCGTGCGCTCTCTCGCGTCAGGCGCGAGGAGCGGGCCAGGCAGGATTCGAACCTGCAGCCCCCGGATTTGGAGTCCGGTGCTCTAACCAGTTCGAGCTACTGGCCCTCACTCAGACCTTACCTTCTTTGTGCTGGGTATGGCTCCGGCACGCCGGGCAAAATTTCTTGAGTGAAAGTTTCTCGGTCATCGTCTTCTTGTTCTTGCTCGTCGTGTAGTTCTTGCGCTTGCACGACTCGCAATTGAGAGTGATCAGGTCGCGCATCGCCTACTCCAGGATCTTGGTGACGACGCCGGCGCCGACGGTGCGGCCGCCTTCGCGGATCGCGAAGCGCAGCCCCTCATCCATGGCGATCGGCGTGATCAGCGTCACCGACAGCTTGATATTGTCCCCAGGCATCACCATCTCCGTGCCCTCCGGCAACGTCGCGACGCCCGTCACATCCGTCGTCCGAAAGTAGAACTGCGGCCGGTAGCCGTTGAAAAACGGCGTGTGCCGCCCGCCCTCTTCCT
>JBDSJB010000450.1:0-4140 GCA_039917665.1 Binatia bacterium | reverse complement strand
CCGTCATGCTGCGCGCCGGGACGACCTCGTCGAGGAAGCGCTCGGCC
Source organism: Binatia bacterium (assembly GCA_039917665.1). Taxonomy (GTDB): domain Bacteria; phylum Desulfobacterota; class Binatia; order UTPRO1; family UTPRO1; genus UTPRO1. Next base: position 4,093 of record JBDSJB010000450.1, on the reverse strand, counting down.
TTCGCCCGCGAGCCGTCGATCACCACCGTGACGACCTCGACGCCGCGATCGGCATAGCGCGTGCCGAGCGCGGCGAGCGCGGGGAGCGCCGTCCGGCACGCCACACACCAGCTGGCGGTGAAATCGAGCACGACGACCTTCCCGCGTAGTCCCGCGAGTGCGATCGGCCGCGCGTTCGCATCCGGCAACGAGAACGACGGCGCGACGTCCCCGACGCCAACTCCGGCGAATGCCCACGGGGCGCCAAGCGCCACCGCGGCGAGGAATGCCAGCGACGATACGAAGCGTTTCGAGGATGACGAGGCGCGCGACACGGTGGAGGTCGCGACGTATGCCGCGGCTCCTACCGTGTCAACGCGGCCCAGGAAGCTGGTGAGTGCGCTCTCCTTTCGCTCGTCTGGGCGAAGGACAGCGAGCACCTCTGAAGCGTTGAGCGCTCAGAGCCCGAGCAGAACGTTCAGCGCGAGCCCGAGCACAAAGAGGCCGCCCGCCAGACGGTTGTGGTAGAAGGCGAGCGAGACGTACCAGAGCGGCCACAGGTGATAGCCGGGGGGCGGCCCCGCCGGCTTCGGCTGACTGAAGGCCTGCAGCACGGTGAGGAGACGCGGAATCGCGAACGCCACCAGCAGCACGCCGGCGCCGAGCGTGCCTTGCATTACCAGCACGGCGACGATCGCGTAGAACGCGACCATCAGCACCTGATTCAGGCGTAGCGATAGATCACGGCCGAGGATGACGGGCAGGGTGTGGATGCCGCGCTCAGTGTCTTGCTCGTACTTGTCGACGTGCTTCCCGATCAGCACCGTCGTGACGACGAGCGCGTAGGGCACCGAGGCGAGCCAGACCCACGGCGGAATGGTGCCCGCCGTCACGTAGTAGGTGCCGCCGATCATGAGCGGGCCCCAGACGATGAACACGCCGGGCTCGCCGAGCCCGTGGTGCTTCAGCTTGAGCGGGGGCGCCACGTAGAAGACGCTGATGAAGAGGCCGGCGAGGGCGAACGCGGCGACCGGCCAACCCCGCGCGGCCATCAGCCAGAGGCCGATCGCGAGATCGACGACGTTGCACGCGACGATCGCGCCGATCAGCCCTTCCTTCGAGATCAGGTTCGAGAAGAGGGGATGCGGCGCGTAGAGCGTGCGCGTGTAGGTCGCGGTGTCGACGCCGCCGATCGTGTCGAAGTAATCGTTGATCATGTTGTTGGTGGCATGGGCGACGACGAGCCCGAGCACGGCCAACGAGAAGTAGCCCCAGTGGCACGACTCGGCGGTCGCCACGGCGAGCAAGCCGCCGATCAGCGCCGACGTGATCGTCATCGAGAAGACGCACGCGCGTGTGATCAGCAGCCAGCGCGAGACGCCGTCGATGCTGCGACCCTTCGGCATGTTGCCGGTGCCGATGATGTGCCGCCAGTTGTCGACGAGCGTGCCGAGCGACTGGGGTGCGACGTCCGACGAGGAACGCAACGAGGCGGTGACACCGGCGGGCTGGCTCATGGCAGGCGTTTTAACTGCTGGCCCCGACGGGTCAAGGTGTCCGTCAGTCGGAGCTGCGCGCGAGCTTGCGGTCGCGTTTCGACGCGTACATGCGCTCGTCGGCGACGTGCAGCAAGTCGACCGCCGTACGGCCGTCGAGCGGAAACGCGGCGGCGCCGAACGAGGCGCCGAGCCGGGCGTGAATGCCGGCGTCGTCGAGGAAAGTGCGGGCCGTGAGCCCGCGCTCGAGCGTGTGGCAGCGTGCCTCGGCCTCGGCGCGCGTCGCGCCGGCGAACAGCAGCGCGAACTCGTCACCGCCGAAGCGGCAGCCAATCTCACCCTCGGCGAGCTCGGCGTGGAGCCAGCGTCCGACCTCGGCGAGCGCCGCGCTGCCGCGGACGTGTCCGTGCGTGTCGACGAGATGCTTGAAGCGGTCCATGTCGAAGAAGACGATCGCGAAGGTCGTCTCGCGCGCGATTGCCTGCTCGACGCAATGGATGAAGTACTGCGAGTTGCGAAGGCCCGTCAGCGGGTCGCTGTTCGAGAGCTCGACGATCGCCTCGTGGGTGCGCGCGTTGTGGATCGCGATGGCGGCGAAGTCCGCGTAGCTCTGGAGGATCTCGACGTCGCTCGCGTCGAAGATGCGCTCGTGCAGCGAGTTCACGAGCTCGAGGACGCCGATGCAGCGCTCGCGGACGCGGAGGGGGACGGCGACGACCGCGCGCGTGCGAAAGCCCGAGAGCGTATCCATGCGGCCGGAAAAGCGCGGATCCGTGGCGACGTCCGTAATGAGGAGCGCTTCGTCATGGGTGGCGACCCAGCCCGCGATGCCCTCATCGGGGGCGAGCCGCCGCTGGAGCAGCTGCGGCTGTGCGTCCCCGCGCACGAGCGTGAACACGAGCTCGCCTGTGTCCAGATCCCGCAGCAGGAGCGACCAATGCGTCGGTTGCAGGAGGCGATCGAGTCCGTCGAGGAGCTCGCGCAGGACGACGTCGAGGTCGAGCGAGGAATTGAGCAGGCCGGCGGCACGGAGAAAGATGCGGAAGTCTGGCCTGCGGGGATTCTCCACGGCGCCGTCTCGGCTTCGCTCATACGCGCATGGGTGCCATCGCTCAAGGCGAAGTCCGGGGTCTGAGGGCGGCCGCTGCGGCCGGCGATCCGCCAGCCGGGGAATCGGGCGACGCGATTTCCTGACGTATCGGGTTGACCCGGCGTTTGCCGAGCCCGCATAATCCGCTGGCCGGTCTCCCCCCCACACGGAGTAACGCCCAAAAGCTTCTGGAAGGAGTGTATGCACGTGAAGCCCACTCACGAGCACCATCATAGGAGTGTCGCCCGTTCGGTGACGTTCGCCCTCACCGTGGCCGGCTTGCTGGCGACCCTGGTCGGTATGCCTGCGCGCGCGTTCGCGGTCACCCGCACATGCGGCGCCAACGCGATCGCCAACACCGCGAGCGTGCTCTGTGCCTCTGGCACGTGCACCGCGGCGCTGGTCCGCGTCACGACCTCGATCGAGGTCACGGCCGGCGGCTGCGACTTCGACCTCGGTGGCCGCGCGCTCAGCTTCGAGCGCACCTTCGAGATGACCGGGCTCGGCTTCATTCGCGTCTTCAACGCCGGCAACATCACCGTCACCTATACCGGCAAGCTGAAGGCCCGCGGCGACTTCGTGAAGCCGAACGGTTTCATCATCGGCGGCGGCTTCATCTCGCTGACGAGCGCGGGGACGATCGACATCGACGGCAACCTCGACGTCGCCGGCGACTCGGCGGGCTCCGTGCGCCTGGTCGCGGCGCAGAACGTCATCCTGCAGCCGGGCGCCGTCATCGACGGACCGGGCATCAGCTCCTTTGCGGATCTCGGCGATCGGTACACCGACGGCGGCGAGCTCGAAGCGACGGCCACCAGCGGCAGCATCACGATCAGCGGCGACATCACGCTGTCGGGCCAGAACGGCGGTACGGGCGGCCTCGTCGACATGACCGCCGGTCGCGACATCGTCCTGGTGCGTCCCGTCGACGTGAGCGGCGGTGGCGGCGACGGTGGCGAGTTCAACGCGACCGCCGGCGACAACATCTCGCTCACCAACGGCGCCATCAACGCCGACAGCAACGTCGGCGGCGGCTTCGGAGGGTTCATCTCGTTCGACGCCGGTGAGGATTTCCTCGGTGGCGTCGTGCCGGGGGGTACCATCGACATCAACGCCGCCTCGCTCCTCATGCGCGGCAGCGCCACCGACACGTTCGGCGGCGACGGCGGTGAGCTCGATCTCCTGGCGTCCGGCCGCATTCGGGTCTTCGGCGCCGGCATGGTCATCCGCGTCGACGCGGCCACGAACTTCGACGGCTCCGGCGGTATCATTTCGATCGACTCCGGCGACATCAATCCGAACGTGCTCGGGCCGCTCGACGGCGATCTCGAGCTCGGCGGCACGGTCTCGATGCGAAGTGGCAGCATCGGCGGCGACGGCGGCAGCATCGACGTCAGCGCGGGCCGCGACCTCGTCTTCACGGCGGCGGTCGACGTCAGCGGCACGGACACCGGCGGCGACGTGACCGGCAATGCGGGTCGCACGGCGACGCTGAACGGCGTCATCACGTCGCGCGGGACGAGCGCCG
>JBDSJB010000449.1:0-25118 GCA_039917665.1 Binatia bacterium | reverse complement strand
CGCGCGGTCCGCGAAAAGCAGGACGCGCTCCGCTTCGGATCCGAGGGTCTGTTGAAGGATCTCCTCCCCGTCATCGACAATCTGCACCGCGCCCTGGCCCACGGCCGGGTCGGCCGTGAGGACGATCCCATCCTGACCGGTGTCGAGCTCGTATTGCGCGGCTTCGACGAGGTCCTCGAACGGCACGGCGTGAAAGTCGTGCCCGCTCGCGGTACGCCGTTCGATCCGAATCGCCACGAGGCCATCAGTCACGTCGAGAGCGAGGCGCCCGCCAACACGGTCATCGACGAGCACCAACGCGGTTACATCCTACACGAACGGCTGCTCCGCCCCGCGCTCGTCACCGTCGGCAAGGGCCCTCAGCGCGCCCCCGGCGTTGCGAACGACGCAGAAGATGCTTAACGAACGCCACACATAAGGAGCGACGATAATGGCGAAAGTCATTGGCATAGATCTCGGTACCACCAATTCCTGCGTGGCGATCATGGAGGCGGGTGACCCCGTCGTGATCACCAACGCGGAGGGCAGTCGCATCACCCCGTCGACCGTCGCCTTCACCGAAGGCGGCGAGCGCCTGGTCGGACAGATCGCGCGCCGGCAGGCCATCACGAATCCGGAAAACACCATCTTCGCGGTGAAGCGCCTGATCGGGCGCCGGTTCGAGGACGCCGAAGTGCAGAAGGCGGCCAAGATCTCGCCTTACAAGATCGTGAAGGGCGACAACGGCGACGCGTGGGTCGAGATCCGCGGCAAGAAGTACAGCCCGGCAGAGATCTCCGCGTTTATCCTGCAGAAGATGAAGCAGACCGCCGAGGACCATCTCGGCGAGCCCGTCACCGAGGCCGTCATCACGGTGCCGGCCTACTTCAACGACAGCCAGCGCCAGGCCACCAAAGACGCCGGCCGCATCGCCGGCCTGAACGTGCTCCGCATCATCAACGAGCCCACCGCGGCCTCGCTCGCGTACGGTCTCGACAAAAAGAAGGACGAGAAGATCGCCGTCTTCGATCTCGGCGGCGGTACCTTCGACGTCTCGATCCTCGAGCTCGGCGACGGTGTCTTCGAGGTGAAGGCGACCAACGGTGACACCTTCCTCGGCGGTGAGGACTTCGACCAGCGCGTCATCGACTACCTCGCCGACGAGTTCAAGAAGGATCAGGGTATCGACCTTCGGGGCGATCGCATGGCCCTGCAACGTCTGAAGGAAGCGGCCGAGAAGGCGAAGATGGAGCTGTCGACCGCGATGGAGACGGACATCAACCTGCCGTTCGTCACCGCCGACGCGTCGGGACCGAAGCACCTCAACATGAAGCTCAGCCGGGCGAAGCTCGAGATGCTCGTCGCGGATCTCCTCGATCGCCTCGAGGCCCCGTGCACGACGGCGCTTCGTGACGCGGGCCTCAGCACGAAAGACATCGACGAGATCATCCTGGTCGGCGGCATGATCCGCATGCCGGCGGTGCAGGAGCGCGTGAAGAAGCTCTTCGGCAAAGAGCCGCACCGGGGCGTGAATCCCGACGAGGTCGTCGCGATCGGCGCCGGCATCCAGGGCGCGGTCTTGAAGGGTGAGGTGAAGGACGTCCTGCTGCTCGACGTCACGCCGCTCTCGCTCGGCATCGAGACGCTCGGCGGTGTGTTCACCAAGCTGATCGACAAGAACACCACGATCCCCACCAAGAAGAGCCAGGTCTTCTCGACGGCGCAGGACAACCAGAGCGCGGTCACCATTCGGGTTTTCCAGGGTGAGCGCGAGATGGCCGCCAACAACAAGCTGCTCGGCCAGTTCGATCTGGTCGGGATCCCGCCGGCACCGCGGGGCATGCCGCAGGTCGAGGTCACGTTCGACATCGACGCGAACGGCATCGTCCACGTCCACGCCAAGGATCTCGGCACGGGCAAGGAGCAGTCGATCCAGATCACCGCTTCGAGTGGTCTCTCGGAAGAAGAGATCAAGAAGATGGTGAAGGAGGCGGAAGCCAACGCTGCCGAGGACAAAAAGAAGCGCGAAGAGGTCGAGGCCCGGATTCAGCTCGACCAGACGGTCTATCGCGCCGAGAAGTCGATCACCGACGCGCCGGCCGACATCGACGCCGCTGCGAAGAGCACGCTCCAAGCGGCGATCGAAGAGGCGAAGAAGGCGCTCGAAGGCGGCGAGCCCGAGCAGATGCAGACGGCGCGTACGACGCTCGAGCAAGCGACCCATAAGTTCGCCGAGGCGATGTACGCCAAGGCGTCGGCGGCGCAGCAAGGAGCGGCCGGCGGTCAGGATGGTGCCGCTGACGGCGACGGCGCTTCGGCCGGGGCCAAGCCGGGTCGCGAGGACGCGGTCGACGCGGATTTCGAAGAGGTGAAGGAGTAGACGCCCGGTCGGCCCTCGTTCGGCCGACCGCCACGACAAGCAATCGCAACGGCGGGTCGCGCGTCGCAGCAGTGCGGCTCGCGACCCGCGTCTATTGGTGATCGATCATGGAAGCCTCGACCCCCTTCCGGTATAACGCCGCCTGATGGCCGCGCGACGCGATTTTTACGAGGTGCTCGAAGTCACGCGCGAAGCGACCGACGACGACATCAAGCGCGCCTACCGCAAACAGGCGCTCAAGTTTCACCCCGATCGCAATCCCGGGGACAAAGACGCCGAGGACCGCTTCAAGGAGTGCTCGGCCGCCTACCAGATCCTCTCCGATCCCGAGAAGCGCGCGCAGTACGATCGCTTCGGCGCGGCGGCGTTCGAGGGTCCGGGCGGCGGGTTCGATTTCGGCGCCGGATTCGAGGACATCTTCAGCGGCATCTTCGGCGACTTCTTCGGGCAAGCGCGTGGCGGCGGCGGTGGTCGCGGCGGCCGGAGTCGGGCGCGCCGCGGCGACGATCTCCGCTACAACCTCGACCTCAGCTTCGAGGAGGCGGCGTTCGGCTGCGAGAAGACCATCACCGTGCCGCGCATGGCGACGTGCGACACCTGCGACGGCAACGGGGCGAAGCCCGGTACGAAGGCCAAAACGTGCAGTGGGTGCCGCGGGTCCGGTCAGGTCCGGTTTCAGCAGGGCTTCTTCAGCATTGCCAAGACGTGCAGTCAGTGCGGTGGCCAGGGCAGCGTGATCGGTGATCCGTGTCCGAAGTGTCAGGGGCAGGGCGCGATCCGTCGCACCCAGAACCTGAGCGTGAAGATTCCCGCCGGCGTCGACACCGGGTCGCGCTTGAAGCTCCGCGGCGAGGGCGAATCCGGCGGCGGTGGCGGTCCGGCCGGCGATCTCTACGTCGTCGTCCGGGTGAAAGAGCACGCGCTCTTTCACCGCGAGGACAGCGACGTCATCTGCGACATCCCGCTCAGCTTCCCGCAAGCGGCGCTCGGCGCCGACATCGAGGTCCCGACCATCGAGGGCAAGCACAAGATGCGCATCCCCCCGGGGACGCAATCGGGCGCGCTCTTCCGGCTGAAGGGCAAGGGCATCGCCGATCTGCGCGGCTACGGCCGCGGCGATCACGTGGTGCGCGTTGCCGTCGAGACTCCGCGCAAGCTCACGAAGCGGCAGCAAGAGCTGCTCGAAGAGTTTGCGAAGAGCTCGGGGCAGGAAGTGCATCCGATGACCCGGGGGTTCTTCGACAAGGTCAAAGAGATGTTCGGCTGAGGCCGGACGTCGAGCGACCATGAAGCACCGACTGCGCGATCGTGGTGAGATCGCGCTCCTCGAAGAGATTCGACGGCTCGTGCCGGCTGGCACCGGGGTCATCGTCGGGCCGGGTGACGATGCGGCGGTGGTGCGGGGGTCGTCGCGGCCGTTGCTGCTGACGACGGATGCCCTCGTCGAAGGGGTGCACTTCCGGCGGGCGTGGTTGTCGGCGCGGGAGCTCGGGCGGCGGGCCTTTCACGTCGCGGCGAGTGACGTTGCGGCCATGGGCGGGCGGGTGCGCGCCGTCCTACTCGCGATCGCGGCGCCGGCGGATCTCACGGTGGCGGAGCTCCGCGGACTCGTGATCGGCGTGCGGGACGCGGCCGGGCGCGCGGGCGCGGCGCTCGCCGGCGGCAATCTCGCGTCGGCCCGCGAGCTCTCGCTCACCGTGAGCGTCATCGGCGATGCGCCCGCGCGGCCCATACTGCGGAGCGGTGCGCGCCCCGGCGATCGCGTCTACGTGACAGGCGACCTCGGCGGCGCGGCGCTCGGGTTGCGCCTGCTGACCGGCGCTCGTAGTCTCGGCGGCGGTGAGCCCGCGAGACGACGGTGGCGTCGACCGGCTGCGCGCCTGGAGGCGGGGAGCGCGCTTGCGGCGGCCAGAATCGCCACGGCGATGATCGACCTGAGCGACGGGTTGCTCGTGGACGCCGCCCGTCTTTGCCGCGCGAGCGGGTGCGCCGCCGAGCTGCAGGCCGGCCAGCTGCCATTGGCGGCTCCGCTCCGCGCTCTGGATCGCCGCACTGCCGTCGATCTCGCGCTCGGTGGTGGCGAGGACTACGAGCTCCTCTTTACGGTGCCCGCCGGAAAGGTGAAGCGGCTCGCGACGACGGCGTTCGGTTGTCGCGTGACGTGCATCGGCGAGATCGTGCGCGGCCGCGGCGTCCGCGTCGTCGACGGCGCCGCGTCGAAGCGCCGCAAGCACCCTGTCGGGTACGAGCACCCTGTCGGGTACGAGCACCCTGCCGGGTACGAGCACTTCCGCCGGTGAGCACCCTGGCAGCGTACGCGCCGTCCGTCGGCGATCTCGCCGTGTTCGTGCCGCTCGCGCTGGCGCTCCTCGTGTGGACGCTCTTGGCCGGCGCCGAGGCGACGCTCGCGGAAGCGCGTGACGTCGCGCGAACCTCGGCCGGGCCGCGCCAGCTCGGCCAGCTCTTCTACGAGTTGCATCGGCATCCGCGTCGTCTCGTCATCTCGCTCGCGCTCGGACGCGAGCTCGCGCTCGTCGCGGCGAGCGTGCTCGGCGCGAGTGTCGGGTACGAGCGCGCCGGTCTCCGCGGCGGCATGATGGCCATCGCGGCGACGGCGGTCGCCGTGCTCGTGCTGCGCGGCGCCGCGGCAGGCGTCGCCAAACGGCGCGTCGCAAGCGGGCATGCGACGATCGGCCCCGGGCTCGGCTGGATGCTCGCGCCGCTCCGCGGCCTCGCCGCGCTCGAGAAGACGATTGGGCGAGCGCTCACCCACGGATTTCTCGGCGAGGCACCCGCCGGCGAGAACATTTTCGCGCCCGAAGAGATGGCCGCGCTCTCGCGCGAGAACGAGGCGGAGCTCGCCGACGCCGAGCGCGTGTTGGTCCAGAAGGCCGTCAGCTTCGGCGAGCGCTCCGTGCGCCACGTGCTGACGCCGCGCCGGGACATCGTCGCCGTGCCGGTCGACATCGCGCCGGACGAGGTTCTGCGCGTGATGCGCGAGTCGGGATGCTCGCGCCTTCCCGTGTATCGAGGCGAGAAGGACGACCTCGTCGGGTTCCTCTACGTGAAGGACGTGCTCGGCGTGACGCTCGGGGCCGACGGCATCGGGCCGTTGCTCCGCCAGCCCTATGTTGTGCAGGCGGAGAAGCCGGTCGGCGAGCTCTTCCGCGAGTTCCGCTCTCGCAAGGTGCACATCGCGCTCGTGCTCGACGAGTACGGCAGCCTGGTCGGGCTCGTGACGATGGAGGATCTCCTGGAAGAGCTCTTCGGCGAGATGCGCGATGAGCTCGACGAGGACGTCGAGCCGTCGATTCGCCGGCGCGGGGCGGGCAGTTTCCTCGTCAGCGGCCGTGTGTCGGTCGGCGAGCTGAACGCGCGCTTGAAGCTCGGTATCCCGCCCTCGGAGGACGAGGCCACGATCGCCGGCGTCGTCATCGATCGTCTCGGCCGGGTTCCTGACGTTGGCGACACGCTCGAAATGGAAGGATTCAACGTGACGGTGGAGAAGCTCGATGGTCCCGCCGTCGAGCTCGTACGTGTGGACGTATGGTCGCCCTCTTCCTCGCAATAGCGCTGCTCGCGCTCGGTCTGCGGGCGATCGCGGCCGGCGGCTCGGCCGCGCTCTATGCGCCGCTCGCACCGCGAACGGCCGCGAGCCTCGAAGCCGGCGCGGCGGTGGCGGCAGTCGTCGCGGCCGGCGCGACGGGCTTGGCACTGCTCATCTCGTCGGGCGGCATGAGCGTCGTCGCCGTGCCGATCTTGATCCTGGCGCCGGTGGCGGTGCTCGCGGCCGATCTCCTGCCGCGCGCGCTCGCGCAAGCGCAGCGACGGGTGCTGCCGGCGTCGATCCGCACCTTCGCGCACAGCACGCTCGCCGTCGCGTGCACGCCGCTCCGCATGATCGAGTCCGGTGCCGTCCTGTTGGTCGGCGGGCGCGGCGATCATTCCGTCCCGGCCCTCGGCCAGGTGCTCTCCGATCTGCTGCGTCGTGAGCGCCCCGGCGAGGAAAGCGCCCTCTCGTCGCCGCAGGTCATCCGCCGCATCTTCCAGTTTCAGGAGACGCGCGTTCGCGAGGTGATGGTCCCGCTCATCAACATCTACGCGGTCCGTGACGACGCTCTGATCGCGGAGGCGCTGACGCTCGCAGCAGGGGAGAAAGTGTCGCGCGTGCCGGTATTCCAGCAGCGCATGTACAACATCATCGGCATCGTGCACGCCTTCGATCTGCTCGGGGAGACGCGGCTCGGCGAGCCAGTGCGCACCATCATGCGGTCGCCGCTCTACGTCCCGGAGAATCGCCTCGCGCACCAGCAGCTCCGACTGATGCAGCGCCGTGGCATCAACATGGCCGTCGTCGTCGACGAGCGCGGCGGCACCGTCGGCATCGTCACCGTCGAGGATCTGCTCGAGGAAATCGTCGGCGAGATCGAGGACGAGTACGATGTGCGCGAGGTGCTCTATGAAGCGCTCGACGACGGCAGCGTGCGCGTCGAGGGCGGCATGGAGATCGACCGCTTGAACGAGATCTTCCAGTGGCGTTTGCCCGCGGGCGACTACGAGACGATCGCCGGGCTCGTCGTGACGCAGCTCGGACGCGTGCCGCGCTCGGGGACGCGCGTGAAGCTCGCGCACGTCACGATCGAAGTCACGCGTGCCGATGCGCGCGCGGTGCGACAGGTGATTGTGCACCCGATCGTCGCGGGTTAGCGTTCGCGCGCGATGAATCGGCGCGGTTTGGAGGATCTGCTGACGCGCGTGCAGCGCGGCGACGAGTCGGTTGCCGGAGCGCTCGCGGCGTTGAGCGATCTGCCGTTCGTCGGCTCCGGGTTTGCCGACCTCGGCTTCGCCAAACCAGATCTGCATCGCGAGCTCCGGACCGGCGTGCCGGAGGTCATCTACGGTGAAGGCAAGACGATCGAGCAGATCGTCGTCATCGCCGAGCGCCTCGCCGCCGACGGGCAGAACGCCCTCGTCACCCGGCTCGATCCGGAGCGTGCCGCGGCGCTGCGCGTCCGCCTGCCGGCGTTGGTGCATCATCCCGGCGCGCGACTCGCGGTGCTGACGGCGACACCGGTCGTTCTCGCGGGGGAGGGGACGATCCTCGTCGCGTCGGCGGGTACGGCCGATCAGCCGGTCGCGGAGGAAGCCGCGTGTACGGCCGAGCTCATGGGCAACCCCGTCGAGCGGCTCTACGACGTCGGCGTCGCCGGATTGCATCGCCTGTTGGCGAGTCGGGAACGGCTCGCCGCGGCCCGCGTGGTGGTGGTCGTGGCCGGCATGGAGGGCGCGCTTCCGAGCGTCGTCGGCGGGCTCGTCGCGGCTCCGGTGATCGCGGTGCCGACCAGCATCGGCTACGGCGCGAGCTTCGGCGGCCTCGCGGCGCTCCTCGCCATGATGAACAGCTGCGCGGCGGGCGTGACGGTGGTGAACGTCGACAACGGATTCGGCGCCGGCGTCGCCGCGAGCCGGATCAACCGGCGCCGTGATGGCTGAGCGCACGCCACCGACCTCCGAGACGCCGCGCGCGCGCAAGCGGACGACCGCGGGGGCGCGAAGCGCGCCACTCACGACCGGCCGCGCCCGGCGCGCGCTCAAAGTCGGGTCGCTCACGACGTCGGTCGGCAGCAGTTACCTGTGGCAAGCGCTGAAGAGCCCGTTCCAATCGCAAGAGGAGACCACCCGCGGCCTGCTCGACACCCACGTGCGGAACGCGGCTCGCATCGTCGAAGGATCCACCGAGCTGAAGGGCGCATTCATGAAGCTCGTGCAGATGTTGAGCATGCGGAACGATCTCTTGCCGGCGGCAGCGCTCGAGGTGTTGTCGACGGTGCAATCGTCGGTGCCGCCGATGGACGCGGCCGACATCCGGAAGCAGATCACTCGCGAGCTCGGCGCGCCTCCGGAGAAGCTCTTTGCCGCGTTCGAGAGTGAGGCGTTCGCGGCGGCGTCGCTCGGACAGGTGCACCGCGCCGAGCTCCCCGACGGCGACGCGGTCGTGGTGAAGATCCAGTATCCCGGCGTCGAAGAAACCGTCGTGCAGGATCTGAAGAACATCCGGGCGTTGATCGCGACGCTCGTCCGCATCGGCCGCGACGTGATGGGGCAGAAGATCGACGCGACCGAGGTCGCGCGCGAGCTCGAGGATCGGCTGCGGGAAGAGCTCGACTACGTGAACGAGGCCGCCAACCTCACCCGCTTCCGCGCGCTCTTTGCCGACGACCCCGAGGTCGTGATCCCCGAGCCGATGCCGGAGTTCTCCTCGCGCCGCGTGCTCACCATGCGCGCCGTCGACGGGTATCCGCTGAGCGACATCCTCGCGCCGGGCGTCGACCAGAGCCTGAAGGATTGGGTCGCGGTGAAATACTTCGAGGTAGTGTGGCGGCAGATCTTCGAGTTCGGAATTCTCCACACCGATCCGCATCCGGGCAACTACATGGTGACGCACCACCCGCACCTCTGCATGCTCGATCTCGGCAGCGTGCGGGTCTTCGACGAGCCGATTCGCCAGGCGTACCTCGACCTCGCGGTGAGTATGCTCGAGGACGACGAGGCGGCGATGGGCGACGCGTTCGTCCGCCTCGATTTCCTCGATCCGGGCGACGATCCGGCGCCATTGATCCGCATCATGCGGCTCGTGTTCGAGCCGGCCATCGTCGACGCCGACTACGATCCGCGGCAATACCAATCCGTCGACCGCGCGATGGAAGTCGCGCAGATCAGTCTCGAGCATCGCATCTTCAAGTCGCCGGGGCACCGCGTGTTCCTGTTCCGGGCGCTGGTCGGGCTCGAGTCGTACGTGCAGCAGCTCGGCACCGTCACGAATTGGCGACGGATCTTCACCGGCTGCGTCGAGCGCGCCCGCGCCCCGCGACCGGTGCGACGCCCCAAGCGCTGACGCCGAATCCGCTGCTGGCAGGATCCGTGGGGTATTCGTCATTGCGGCCAAGCCGCGAATGGCCGATTCTCCTTCCATGCCACGCTCCCAGCCACGGTCCCGTTCCCGCGTAACCACGACCAGGCGCATCACCATGGTCGCGTTTCCAGACGTCCAGATTTTGGACGTCACCGGGCCGCTCGAGGTCTTCGGCTCCGCCACCCGCCTGCTCGCGGCGCGACCGACCGTGCACGTGCCGGCCTACGAGGTCGAAGTGCTGGCGAGCCGCGCCGGGACGCTCACGTGCTCGTCCGGCATGGGGATCGTCGCGAGCCGCGCGGTGCGCACGGTGAAGGACGGCATCGACACGCTGCTCGTCGCCGGCGGTCGCGGGACGGCCGCAGCGCTTCGCGATCGCCCCCTCATCGAGTGGCTGCGATCCATGGCGCCGCGGGTTCGCCGCGTCGGCTCGGTCTGCAGCGGCAGCTTTTTGCTGGCCGAGGCTGGCGTGCTCGACGGCCGACGCGCCACCACGCATTGGGGCTGGTGCGACACGCTCGCAAAGCAATATCCGGCCGTCACGGTCGCGCCCGATCCGATCTTCGTGCGCGACGGGAACGTCTACACCTCGGCCGGTGTCACCGCGGGCATGGATCTCGCGCTGGCGCTCGTCGAGGAAGATCACGGGCGCGCGCTTGCGCTCGAGGTCGCACGCCAGCTCGTGATGTTCCTCCACCGCCCCGGGGGACAATCGCAGTTCAGCGCGCAGCTCGCGGTGCAATCGGCCGACCGTGAGCCGCTCCGCGAGCTCCAGGCCTGGATCACGGAGCATCCCGACGCCGATTTGTCGGTGCCGACACTCGCGCGCCGGGTGGCGATGAGTCCCCGCAACTTCGCGCGCGTCTTCACCCGCGAGGTCGGCATGACGCCGGCGCGTTTCGTCGAGTCGGTGCGGGTCGAGGCGGCACGCCGTCGGCTCGAAGAATCGGCGCACGGCGTCGACAGCGTCGCGACGGCCTGCGGATTCGGTACCGCCGAATCGATGCGGCGCGCCTTTTTGCGCATCGTGCGCGTCCCGCCGGCCGCGTACCGGCATCGGTTCCGCGTGAGCACGCTGCATTGACCTTCGTCCCGAGCGGGGCCGACGGCTCCGAGAAAGCGAGCAGATCATGAAGATCGTCATCCTGCTGTACGAGGGCTTCACCGCGCTCGACGCGGTCGGTCCGTACGAGGTGTTGTCGCGTCTTCCCGACGCCGACCTCGCATTCGTCGCGGCACGTGCGGGCGTCATCACGAGCGACACCGGTTTTCTGAAGGTCACCGCGACGCAGAGCATCGCCGACGTCGGCGTCGCCGATCTCGTGCTCGTGCCGGGTGGGCCCGGCGACGTCGTGGTGCGCCAGCACGCCCCGACGCTCGACTGGCTCCGTCAGGTGCACGCGCAAACGACGTGGACGACGTCGGTCTGCACGGGCGCCCTGATCCTCGGTGCCGCGGGTCTCCTCCGTGGGCTTCGCGCCACGACGCACTGGGCTTCGCTCGACGCGCTTCGCGAGTACGGCGCCGAGCCGGTGAAAGCGCGCGCCGTCGAGAGCGGCAAGATCGTGACCGCGGCCGGCGTGTCCGCCGGCATCGACATGGCGCTCCGCCTCGTCCAGCGCATCGTCGGCGACGACTACGCGCGCGGCATTCAGCTCGGCATCGAGTACGACCCGGATCCGCCGTTCGACGCCGGCTCGCCCGAGAAGCTCCCGCCGGAGATGGTGGAGATGGTGCGCGCGGTGGGCGCCGCCAATCGGGCTGCGCGGGCCAACGCGGCGGCGGTGTAGCGATGGACCGCACGCAAGTCGCCATCGTCATCTTCCCCGCCGTCGAGGTCCTCGACTTCTGCGGGCCCTTCGAGGTGTTCTCGGTGACGCGCCTCGACGATGCCCGCCGCCGCGACACACTCTCCCCGTTCGAGGTGCATCTCGTCGCCGAGACGCGCGACGTCGTGACGGCGACCGGTGGGCTGCGCGTGCTCCCCGACTGCACCCTCGACGAGTGCCCGGAGCTCGACGTGCTGGTCGTCCCGGGCGGGTGGGGGACGCGTCGTCTGCTCGAGCACCCGCCGATGCTCGAGTGGATCACCGCGCGCGGCGGTGTCGTGCCGACGCTGACGTCGGTCTGCACCGGGGCGCTCTTGCTCGGTCGCACCGGCTTGCTCGACGGCCGGCGCGCGACGACGCACTGGCGCTCGCTCGATCTGCTCCGGGAGGTCGCGCCGCGCGCGAGCGTGGAAGACGCGCTCCACGTCGTCGAGGACGGGAACGTGGTCACGTCGGCCGGCATTTCGGCCGGCATCGACATGTCGCTCCGTGTAGTCACGCGTCTCTGCGGCGAGAGGATCGGCCGCGAGACGGCGCGCCACATGGAGTATCCCTACCCCGAGGACAACCGCCGACGGATCTGACGCGCGGCTAGGCGTCAGGGCGTCGTCTTCGGTGCCGGGCTCGTCCACGGCACCGGCGACGAGGCGGGGAAGCTCTCGGGCGCGAGGAGCTCGGGCGGCACACTCGCAGCTTGCGACCACTGGATCGTGAGCGTTACCTTCATGCTCTCGGGAAAATTCTGCACTTCGATCGTCCCCGGGAACCACTTCTTCCCGACCAACGTGTGGTTCGAATCGGTGCGCAGTTTCACAAGGTTGTTCAGCGTCTTCACGTAGAACTGGATCTTCAGCGGCACCGTCTTCGTCTTGTCGAGCGTGTACGCGCGGTAGACGTAGGCCGACTCGACTTGCGGATGACCGCCGCACAGCACGACGTCCGCGCTCTCGTCGGCGATCTGCCAGAGCTTGAAGTCGCTGACGATGAACCGGCTCAAATCCTCGTAGCTGATGCCGAGGTCGGCGATCGGCTCACCGAGCGCGGCGGTCTTGATGCTGCCGCCGCTCCGCACCATCACCTTCCGATCGGTGCCGCGCACGAGCGCCGCCAGCGCCGGCTCCTTCAATTGGAGGTACCACCGCGCGTCCGGACCCGGGGCGAAGAACGCCACGGCCTCGGTCGTGCGCGGACCTTTGTCGGTCTCCAGCGCGATCCCGATGTCGGCCCGCATCATGGTCTGCGGGGTGTTCATGTCCTGGGCGCCGAGCAGCAACAGCCGGAGCGATTCGCTGTCGGTGGCGTAGGCGCTCGCTGCCGCCAGCAAAACCGTTGCAACGACGCCGAGCCGGCAGGCCGTGCCGGCCTTTCTCCCCCAATGATTCATGCCGCCTCCTGATCGTAGGTGAGCCGCTCGACTCGAGCGCTGATGGTCCTATCGAAGCGCGCTTGCGGCTTGTCAAGGCGAGCGTCAAACGCCGCCCGCTGACACGACGCGGCGAACGCAACCGCAAAGAAAACTTGTTTACACAACATGGGCGCTGGGCTACAGAAGCCAAGCCGTTTCCGTTGTGAAGTGCCGTACGAAGGTACACCCCGTGGCCCGTCCTCATGTCGCTCTCACCGCTCGACGCTCGTCTCGCATGGGCTCGCCCCACTCGCGGCCGAGGCGCGCTCGACGGCCTTCGCGGCACCCGTAGACGTGTCCCCCTTTCGACATTCCCCAGGAGGTCATCGATGAAATCCAATGCATTCGCTCTCGCGATCGGCGCCGTCGCGTCACTCGCACTCGCGCCCGCGAGCTTCGCTGCGTCGTGTCCGGATCGGGCCGCGGCCGCCATCACGGCGCCGAGCTCGGAGACCGGCAAAGCCTGTCAGAACGCTCTCGCGAAGGCCGCGGCGAGCTTCGTGAAAGCCCAGATCAAGACCGACGCGGGCTGCTTCTCGAAGCAGACGCCCGGGCTCTGCCCCAACGCCAAGACTACGGCCAAGATTCAGAAGGCGGCGCTGAAAGCGCGCGACGCCGTCGTGAAGGCCTGCACCGGGAACCTCGGCGGCCTCACGAGCTCGTATAGCGCGTTCACGGATCCGGCGCAGGTCGCGAGCTGCACGCTCTCCCAGAACAACGTCGAAGGCAGCCTTCTCGCGTACGCCGTGAGCGGGACGCCGTTGAAGCTGCACACTGGTCCCGGGCTCAACAAGGACCGCATCAAGTGCGTGAAGGCGCTGAACGGTGCGGGTGTGAAATACGCGCTCGGTGCGCTGCAGACGATCAACAAGTGCATCGCCGGCGCCATCAAAGACGGCACGCCTGGTGATCTGTCCGCGGTCTGCGTCGGCCACTACAACGCAGGCGCGTTCGTTCCGCCGACCGATGCGAAGACGGCAGAGAAGCTCGCGGGCCTGCTCGCGAAGTCCGACGCGAGCATCGACAAGGCGTGCGGGACGCTGACGCCCTTCATCCTCGAGTCGATCGGCGCCTGCCCCGGTTCGCAGACCCCCGGCGACCTGAAGACGTGTGTCGCCTGTGAGACCTGGGACAGCACCCTCGACATCGTGAAGGCGCAGTACTCCGAGACCGGCACGTTCGTCGCCAACGGTCCGGGCGCCATTCAAGCGGCGGTCGATGCCTCGGGTCCCGGCGCCAAGCTGCTCATCCAGTCGGGCACGTACGCGGAAGACGTGACGATCAGCAAGCTCTGCAGCGGCGGTCCGAACGACACCGACCCGTGCGGTGTCGACGGGGATTGCACTCCTGGCTCGTGCGCCTCGCCGCATGCCGGCCTGCAGCTCATCGGCTGCGGCGGCGCCACCAACGATCGGCCGTTCATCGACGTCCCCAGCACCGGGGGACCGTACACCAACGGTGTGACCGGCTCGGCCGTCGATGGCCTGATCTTCCAGAGCTTGAACGTCGGCGCGTGGCCGGAGAACGGCATGTTCGTCGCCGGTGCCGACGGCGTGACCTTCCGTGACATCTACTCCGACGCGCTCGACGTCTCGAAGTACGCGGTGTTTCCCATCCAGAGCAACAACGTCCTCATCGAAGGCTCGGAAGTGCGCCACGTGATCGACGCCGGCATCTACGTCGGCCAGTCCACGAACATCATCGTGCGCTACAACCGTGTGATCGAAAACGTCGCGGGTCTCGAGATCGAGAACTCGGCGAACGCCGAGGTTTACGGCAACTATGCCTACGCCAACGCCGGCGGCATTCTCATCTTCAAGCTTCCCGGTCTGCCCGTGCAGCTCTCGAATGGTCACGCGGTCCATCACAACGTGTCCATCGCGAACAATCGGGAGAACATCGGTAGCGGCACGGTCGGCCTGATCCCCGACGGCACCGGCATGATCGTGCTGTCGAACGACGACAGCACGTTCCACCACAACCAGGTCCAGCAGAACAACTCGTTCGGTCTGGCGTTGATCGACCAAGAGATCCTGAACACCCTGACCGTTCTCGGCGGTGGCTCTCCGCCGTTCCCCACCACGAGTCCCGATCAGAAGTCGACCAACAACGCCGTCTACCAGAACGACATCGACCTCACGAACGCGCTCGCGCCCGACTCGACGGCGCCGAACGCGACGCCGCTCGCGGCACCGATCCTGTACGTGATCAACGAAGAGGATCCGGCGCCGAACTACAACTTCAACTGCTTCGATGGCGGCGCGGTAAGCCCGGTCGCAGACAACCACATCGACAGCACCTGTCCGTAGTCGGTTGAGCTGAAGGAAGGATGGACGGCATGTCTACGACGGGACGACGGCATCATCGTATCGGGGCGCTCACCGCGCTCGCGCTTCTGATGATGGTCATCCCGTCGGCCGCCCAGCCTTATCCGACGACGCGTCGCGATTTCGAGTTGCCCGGGACACAGCCGCTCACGGTCTCGGCGAACTTCGCGGTCCCGTCCACCTGCGCGCCCTGTCACTCCAACTACGGTCAACCCAACGTCGAGCCCTTCCGAAATTGGCAGGGCTCGATGATGGCGCATTCCGGCCGCGACCCGCTGATGTTGGCGGCGCTCGCGGTTGCCAACCAAGATCTCGAGCACGCGGGCGAAACGTGCCTGCGTTGCCATTTTCCGAAGGGCTGGCTCGAAGGCCGCTCGGCGCCCGAAGACGGCACCATGATGACGGCGGATGATCGCCAAGGGGTGCAGTGCACCATCTGTCACCGCCTGGTGGATCCGGTCGCCGACCCGGAAAACCCGCCCGAGGACGGCCCGATTCTCTCCGCGCTGCTGCAGCCGGTGCCGACGTTCGGCTCCGCCATGATGGTGGTCGATCCGCAGGACCGGCTGCGCGGACCGTTCGACATCATTGCCGACCTCGGCAACGACCCGCACCTGCCGGCGCGATCGACGCTCGTCTCGCCGTACCACAAGAGCTCCGAGCTCTGCGGCACGTGCCACAATGTTCGCAACCCCGCCTTCACGCGCAACATGCTCGGCGAGTACGCACTGAACGCCATCGACACGCCCGCCGATCCGACGCTCGGCTTCCCGGAGCAATCGACGTTCGACGAGTGGGCCGCGAGCACCTACGCCGTGACCGGCGTCTCCGCGCCGCAGTTCGGCCGCAATCGCGACGTCGTCTCGACGTGCCAGGACTGCCATATGCCGGCCGTCACCGGGAAAGACGCGAACCTCGGCATCACGCGGAACGACGTCCCGCTGCACGAGCTCGTCGGCGGCAACACGTTCATCCCGACGATCCTCCCGCATCACCCGGTTTTCGGTGCCGAGGTGAGTGCCGCGATCCTCCAAGAGTCAGTCGAGAAGTCCACCACCATTCTCCGGAAGGCGGCCACGCTGGGGCTCGATCTCGCGGGCGGCGTGCTCACCGTGCGCGTCACCAACGAGAGCGGCCACAAGCTGCCGAGCGGTTATCCCGACGGCCGCCGCATGTGGCTGCACGTGCGGGCGTTCGATGCCGCGCGGAACGTCGTGTTCGAGTCGGGCCGCTACGTCTTCGCGACGGGCGATCTGGTCGGGTACGAAGCCGTACCCACCGACCAGGACTACGATCCGAATCTGCACGTCTGGGAAGCGGTGCACGGCATGAGCCCCGCGGCCGCTGCCGCCTTCGGCTCGACGCCGGGCGCGAGCCGTCACCTCGTCAAGAACAACGTGCGCGTGAAGGACAACCGCATTCCGCCCCGCGGCTTCACCAACGCCGCGTTCGAGGCTTTCGACGGCGCGCCGGTCGGCGACACCTACGCCGACGGCGCCTACTGGGACGACGTCACGTATCCGGTCGGAGCTGCCGCGGTCGGTGCGGAGGTCACGCTCTTCTATCAAACCACCTCGCGCGAATACGTCGAGTTCCTGCGCGACGAGAACACCACCAACGCGGCCGGCAACGTCCTCTTCGATCTCTGGGACGATCACGGCAAGAGCGCGCCGGTCGAGATGGCGCACGCGTTTCTCGAGCCCGATGCGCGGAAGATCGCCAAGTGCAAGACCGCCGTCGCGCGTGGACAGGATCGTTTCCGGAAGACCTACTCGAAAGAGTGGGGCAAGTGCTTCGCCGTGCGCGCGCAGGGCCTCTCCTGCGACACCGCGGTGCGCGATGCGCGCGTGACAGCCGCGCAAGCGAAGCTGCGCGACAAGATCGGCGGTCCGAAGGATCGCGTGTGCAGCGGACAGAACATCACGCCCATCACGCTCGGGCACGGCAATACGTGCCCCGTGCCCTGTGCGACGACGGTGTTGTTCGACATGACCGACGTCGCCGACTGCTCCATCTGCATGGCCGCAGCGGCGGAATCCGAGGAGCTGAATGCCGCCTACGGCATCCGGCCGCCCTCGTTGCCGTCGACCGTCGGTAGCAGTGCGCTCGAGTGCCAGAAGGCGCTCGCGAAGGCGGTCGACGGGTTGGCGTCGGGCTGGGCGCGCGCGCTCGCCAACTGCGAGGATGCGAACGCCCGTGGCGTGAATGCTCCCGCGCTGGATTGCCCGACCGATCCCTCCGGTGGCATCGCGCACGCCAAAGCCAAGTCGGCCAGCCGGGTCGCGACCTGCGACAGCTTCACGGGTCTTACGGGCTGCGCGACGAGCGGTAGCGCGGCGGGTACGACGGCTTGTTTCGAAAACGCGATCGGACCGATCACCGAGCGCTACACGGGGGTGGCGTACCCATGAGCACGTCTCGCACGATGTCGGGTTGGTTGTGGGCGCTGGTGATGGCGCTCGGGCTGGTGGCGGCACACGACGCCGAGGCGCGTCCGACCTATTTTCAGGTCTTCACCGATCGCTACGGCATCGTGTCCGGCGATCGGCTCTACGCGTGTGGCAATTGCCACATCAAATGGACCGGCACCGGGGCGCGGAATCCGTTCGGCAACGCTGTCGAGCAGCAGCTGTACATCGGCAAGTCGATCTCGCAGGCGCTCGCGGATCTCGAGCCAATGGACACGGATGGCGACGGCTATTCCAACGTCGACGAGATCGTTACGTTCCAGACGCTCGCCGCATACTCGTGCAACGACTTCTTCCTCTCGCAGGGCGCGCCCATCGGGTACGACACGTACATCACGCCGAACGTTCCCTCGTGCCTCGAGCCGCTCGACATTCGCGTCGAGCCGGGCTCGGTCTCTTTCATCACCAAGGCGGGCACGACCAATACGCTGCAAGTCCAGATCATCAACAACGGCAGCACCGATCCGCTGCACGTGAGCTCGTATCAGCTCCTGCCGGGTGCCCATCCGACGCTCTCGGTGACCGGACCGACGGCACCGTTCGACATCCAGGTCGGGGGGATCGTGGAGCTCGACGTTTCGTTCGCGCCGAACACGGCCGTGATCGGCAGCGCGACGCTCCGGATCTCTTCTGACGATCCGGACGAAGGTACCGTCGACCTGCCGGTGCAAGGATTCGGATTCGTGCAAACGCTCGGCGCACCCGAAGTGCGCGCACGCTGCCTGAAGAGTGTCGACAGTCAGTTCCGCCGCTATGCCGACCGGCATCGCCGCGAATGGAACCGTTGCTTCCTCGACGAGATCAAGGGGCAGGCCTGTGATGAGGGTGCACGGGATCTCAAGATCCAGCAGGCCGAGACCCATTTCCGTGCGGCCGTCGGTGGCGCCAAGGACAAGACGTGCGTGGGGGCGAACATGACCGCGCCGCTCCTCGGTTTCCCGGCGACCTGCGGGGGCACGTGCAGCATCACGCTGAACACCATGGCCTCGGTCGCCAGCTGCCTCGTCTGTCGCGAGAACGAAGCGCGCGACGACATGCTGCGTGACGGCCTCGGCACGGCACCGCCCGACTCGCCGCCGAACGTCGCTGGCACCTCGGCTGCCAACCGCTGCGAGAAACAGATCGCCTCGCGCCTGGCGAAGGGAATCAGCAGCGTTCAGAAGGTGCTCGGGCGCTGCGAGCTGGCGAACGTGACGGCCGATACGCCGGTCGATTGCTCGGCGACCAACGCGGCGGCGATCGCGGACGTTCAGGCGCAGGTGAACGAGGCGGCCAATCGTTGCACCGACTCGACCGGTCTTCTCGGCTGTCTCTTCGAGGGTGGGTTGCCGACTTGCCTCGGGGACTCGGCCGGCACGATCGGCTCGACACTCGTCGGTGCGACGTTCCCACAGCCGTAAGCGTCTCGTATTGGTTGTACGTCGCGGCATCACTGACGGAGCGGGCTGCTCGGGATCGCGCGCAGAGGGTCACCGCCACCCCCCGGACCACCGAACGGTCGCAGCCGAGCGAATCTTTGGTTCAGCAGCCCAGCGCAGATCGGAACGCGCGGGCGGCGGCTGCGGGATCGGAGGCGTCGAGGAGGGCGCGGATGATGGCGACGCCGTGGGCGCCGGCGGTGCGGAGGGCAGCGACGTGCTCCGGGGTGATGCCGCCGATGGCGATCAGTGGTGCGGTCGATGCGGTCGCCGTGAACGCGGTGATGCCAAGCGGGGGGCCGAACTGTTCCTTCGATGGTGTGGCGAAGATCGGTCCGAGTACGACGTAGTCGGCGCCGTCGGCGGCGGCTGCTGTGGCTTCGGTTGCGGCGTGGGTGGAGCGGCCGATCCAGGGCTTCGGGCCGAGCAGGCGACGGGCGGTCGCGGTCGGCACCGCCGCAGACGGCAGGTGGACGCCGTCGGCGTCGGCGGCAATTGCCACGTCGATGCGGTCGTTCACGAGCAGTGCGGCCTCGTGATTGTACGTGAGCGCGCGCAGCACGCGCGCGGCCGCCAGGAGCGGGCCTCCCTGGGCGCGGCGATCGCGCAACTGCACCGTGTCGACGCCGCCGGCGAGCGCCGCTTCAATGGCGGCGCGCCGCTGCATCACGTCGGCGGTATCGACGATCACCATGAGGCGTGGCGCGCGTGTCACGTCGAGCCGCGGGCCCGCCGTCACTCGATCAGGCCGCCGAGCGGGCTCGACGCGGCGGCGTAGAGCTTGCGGGGAATGCGGCCGGCTTTGAACGCTTTCCGTCCGGCTTCCACGCCGAGGCGCATCGCTTCCGCCATGAGCAGCGGATCGGCGGCGCCCGCGATGGCGGTGTTCATCAGGACCGCATCGCAGCCGAGCTCGAGCGCGAGCGCGGCATCGGATGCGGTGCCGACGCCGGCGTCGACGATGACGGGAATCTTCGCGTGCTCGAGAATGATGCGGAGGTTATAGGGATTCCGGATGCCGAGCCCGGAGCCGATCGGCGCGGCGAGCGGCATGACCGCGGCACAGCCCATCTCTTCCAGGCGCTTGCAGGTGACGGGGTCGTCGGTGACGTAGGGCAGCACCTGGAAGCCTTCGGCGATCAGCTTCTTCGCGGCTTCGAGGGTGGCGGGGACGTCGGGGAAGAGGGTGCGCTCGTCGCCGATCACCTCAAGCTTCACGAGATTCCCGACGCCGGCGTCGCGCGCGAGCCGACACGTCCGGATGGCATCCTCGGCGGTGTAGCAACCGGCGGTGTTCGGCAGGATCGTGAAACGCTTCGGATCGAGATGATCGAGCAGATTCGGCGCTTTCGGGTCGGTGATGTTCACGCGCCGGACGGCGACCGTGACGATCTCGGCGCCGGCCAGGTCGACGGCCTTCCGGGTCTCCTCGAAATCGCGATACTTGCCGGTGCCGACGATGAGGCGGGACGTGTAGCTCTTCCCGGCGAGAACGAATGGATCGTGCACTGATCAACCTCCCCCGACGAACTGGACGATCTCGACACGGTCGCCGTCGGCGACGGTGTGCGACTCGTAGGTGGCGCGCGGCACGACGTCCTCGTTGACCTCGACCGCGACGCGTGCGGCCGTGACGCCGAGGCGTGCCAGCAGCGCCGCGACGGAGAGCGGTCCAGGCAGATCGTGGGGCTCGCCGTTCACCGTGAGTTGCATCGTCCGAAAAAAAGCTACGCGCCCGGCAGAACCTTTACAACCTCGGCACCCTGGGTTACGAGGTCCGCTCTTCACTTTCCGACTCGCGACGACACTCCAGATGGAATCCGCGCCGCAGGCGAGACCGACCGTCGCTGAAATCGACGGGCGCGCGCTCGCTGACAATTTTGCCGAGCTCGAGCGCATCGCCAGTCCTGCTGGCGTGCTGCCGGTGGTGAAGTCCGACGCCTACGGGCATGGGCTCGTCCTGGTAGGACGGCTCCTGCGCGACGCCGGCGCCGAGCGCTTCGCCGTCGCGACGGCCCCGGAAGGCCGGGATCTCCGTGCGGCGAGCGTGCAGGGCACGATCGTGGTGCTGGGTGGCGTCTATCCCGCCGACGTCGCGACCGTCGTCGAGTCGCGGCTCGCGCCCGTCGTCTGGGACGTGGAGACGGCGCACGGTCTCGCGGCCGCCGCCCGCGCCGCCGGACGCGTCGTGTCGCTCCACGTGAAGGTCGATACGGGGATGAGCCGCCTTGGGGTCGCCCCGGCCGACGCGCCGGCCCTCCTGCAGCAGCTCGCCACCATCGATGGCGTCACGGTCGAAGGCCTCCTCACGCACTTCTGCAACGCCGAGAGCGTCGAGGAGCGCGAAACCGCGCGCCAGCTCACGCGCTTTCAGGATCTCGTCCGGGCGCTCGAAGTGGCGCGCCTCCGGCCGCGGTTCGTCCACGCCGCCAACAGCGCGGCCACGTTGACCGCCCCTGATGCCCGCTTCGACCTCGTCCGACCCGGCCTCGCGCTCTACGGCATTCATCCCTCGCCCGAGCTCCGCGATCGGGCTCGGCTCCGACCGGTCATGCGTTTCGTCACGCGCGTCATCTCGATCCGGCAAGTCCCGATCGGGGAGACGGTCGGCTACGGGGCGACGTTCGCCGCCGAGCGGCCGAGCGTGATCGCGACGCTGCCCGTCGGGTACGCCGACGGCTACCCGCGCGCGCTCTCGAATCGTGCCCAGGTGAGCCTTCGCGGCGGGCGGGTGCCAATCGCGGGACGCGTCTGCATGGATCAGATCATGATCGACGTCACCGACGTGCCCGGCGTCGCGATCGGGGACGAAGTCGAGCTCTGGGGCCGCGACATTCCGGTCGAGGAAGTCGCCGCGATCGCCGGCACGATTCCATACGAGTTGCTGACCCGCGTCGGCCCGCGCGTTCCGCGCGTTCCCGCGGCGTCGTAGGAGAGATCATGGCACGCATCGGCCGCGCCCTCGTGAGCGTCAGCGACAAACGTGGACTGGAGAGCTTGGCGCGTGCCCTCGTGGCGCGCGGCGTCGAGATCCTCTCGACCGGCGGCACCGCCAAGGCGCTCGCCGATTGGGGGATCCCAGTGACGGCGGTCAGCGACTACACCGGCTCGCCCGAGATTCTCGACGGTCGGGTGAAGACCCTGCATCCGAAGATCCACGGCGGCATCCTCGGCATCCGCGGCGAGGCGAGTCATCGCGAGCAGATGGAGCACCACGGCATCGGCCCGATCGACATGGTGGTGGTCAACCTCTACCCGTTCGAGCAGGTCGTCGCGCGGCCGAAGACGACGTTCGCCGAGGCGATCGAGAACATCGACATCGGCGGACCGTCGATGGTGCGGTCGGCAGCGAAGAACCACGCCGACGTGACCGTATTGGTCGACCCGGACGACTACGAGCTGGTGATCGCCGAGCTCGAGCGTGATGGCACCGTGTCGGCCGACCTCAACAAGAAGTTTGCGCAGAAGGCCTTCGCGACGACCGCCCGTTACGACGGCGCGATCGCCGACTATCTCGCCGCGGCAACCGACACCAAGCCGTTCGGACCGACCGCGCGGCTCGTCGGCGTGAAGGTGCAGGATCTGCGCTACGGCGAGAACCCGCACCAGCGCGCGGCGTTCTATCGCGACGCGACGCCGGTCGACGAGCCGTCGGTGACGACCGCGCGCCAACTGCAGGGCAAAGAGCTTTCCTTCAACAATCTCGTCGACGCGAATGCCGCGCTCGAGCTCGTGAAGGAGTTCCGCGTCCCGGCGGCCGTCGCGATCAAGCACATGAATCCGTGCGGCGTCGCCATCGCGCCGGAGCTGGTCGAGGCCTTCAAGAAGGCGCGTGCGTCCGATCCGGTGTCGATCTTCGGCGGCATCGTCGCCGTCAATCGCATCCTCGATCGCACGACCGCCGAAGCGATGCAGGATCTCTTCCTCGAAGTGGTGATCGCGCCCCGCATTTCGCCGCACGCGCTCGAGATATTTCAATCCTCGAAGAAGCTGGCGCAGGTGCGACTACTGTCGCTCGACATGGACGAGGAGGTCGATCTCTTCGACGCCGCCCGCGAGGCGTGGCAAGGACCGGCGGGAAAGAGCCGCGACGTGAAGCGCGTCGTCGGCGGGTTCCTCGTACAGGATCGAGATCTCGCCGAGGTCGATGTCACGCGGTGCGAGATCGCGACGACGCGCTCCCCGTCGGCCGACGAGCTCGCCGCGCTCGATTTCGCGTGGCGCGTCGGCAAGCACGTGAAGTCGAACGCAATCGTCATCACCAGCCGCCACCAGGTGATCGGCGTCGGTGCCGGCCAGATGAGCCGCGTCGATTCCGCGCGCCTCGCCATCGTGCGCGCCGGGCAGGCCGAGCTCTCGACCGTCGACACGGTCGCCGCGTCGGACGCCTTCTTTCCGTTCCGTGACGGCCTCGATGTGCTGGCAGCGGCCGGCGTGCGCGCCGTCATCCAACCCGGCGGCAGCGTGCGCGACCCCGAGGTGACCGCCGCCGCGAACGAGCACGGCATCGCCATGATCTTCACCGGGCAGCGCCATTTCCGCCACTAGATCGACCGGTATGCGCATCCTGGTGATTGGCGGCGGAGGCCGCGAGCACGTTTTGCTGTGGAAGCTCGCGCAGAGCCGGCACCGGCCGACGCTCTTCTGCGCGCCGGGCAACTCCGGCACGTCCGAGCTCGCGGAGAATCACGCCGTCGCCGCGGATGACGTGCCTGGGCTGCTGGCGCTTGCGCAACGCCTGGCGATCGACTTGACGGTCGTCGGCCCCGAGCTGCCGCTGACGGCAGGGATCGTCGACGCGTTCGAGGCCGCCGGCCTCCGCATCTTCGGACCGAACCAGCGCGCCGCCGAGCTCGAAGGCAGCAAGGCGTTCATGAAGGCGCTGCTCGCGCGCCTCGCCATCCCAACCGCGCGCCATCGGACGTTCCAGGATCACGCCGCGGCGCTCGCCTATCTCGACGAGATCGGCGCCCCCGTGGTGCTGAAGGCCGACGGCCTTGCGGCGGGGAAGGGCGTGCTGGTCTGCGACGACCTTGCGACCGCGCGCGCCGGCCTCGACGAGATCATGGTGCGGCGCGCGTTCGGCGCCGCCGGGGCGCAGGTCGTGATCGAGGAGTTCCTGCCGGGCGAGGAGCTCTCGTTCATGGCGCTCACCGACGGCCGCACCGTCGTGCCGCTCGCGTCGTCGCAGGACCACAAGCGCATCGGCGACGGCGACACCGGTCCGAACACGGGCGGCATGGGCGCGTACTCGCCCGCCCCGATCCTGACGCCGGCGCTCGAAGCCGAGGTGATGGCGACGATCATGCACCCGCTCGTCGCCGGCCTCGCCGCTGACGGCATCGTCTATCGCGGCGTCTTGTATGCCGGGCTCATGATCGCCGACGGACGAGCCAAGGTGCTCGAGTTCAACGTGCGCTTCGGCGATCCCGAGTGTCAGGTGCTGCTCATGCGCCTACGCTCCGATCTCGTCGACCTGATCGACGCGGTGATCGACGATCGTCTCGCGGATTGCCGACCGGAGTGGGATCCGCGGCCGTGTGCCGGCGTGGTGCTGGCGGCCGAGGGCTATCCGGGCGACATCGCGAAGGGCGACGTCATCCATGGATTAGTCGCGCCCGTTGGGCTCGACAGCCTCCCTCCGCGCGTGGCGTCGACCGACCGCGCCGTCTTCCACGCCGGCACCACCCGACGCGGCGACGACGTCGTGACGAGCGGCGGTCGCGTGCTGACGGCGTGCGCGCTCGGGAGCGATCTTCGCGCCGCGGTCGCGAGCGCCTACGAAGTGGTCGCGGGAATCAGCTTCCGCGGCATGCAGTATCGGAAAGACATCGGACATCGCGCGCTCTGACGCGCTAGGAGGACACGTGAAGGGAACCGGAAAAAAAGGCGGCGCAGCGCAACCGTTGTCCGCGAAGCCGCTGGTGGCGATCCTCATGGGCAGCGACAGTGATTGGGGTGTCATGGCGACGGCCTCGGAGCGTCTCACGAGCTTCGGCGTCGCTCACGAGGCGCACGTCATGTCGGCCCATCGCTCGCCGGAAGAAACCGCCGTCTTCGCCCGCGAGGCCAAGCAGCGCGGATTCAAAGTGTTCCTCTGCGCGGCTGGCGCGGCCGCGCATCTAGCGGGCGCGGTATCGGCGCAGACCACGCTGCCCGTGCTCGGTGTCCCGCTCGATGCCACGGGTCTCGGCGGCCTCGACGCGTTGCTCGCGACGGTGCAGATGCCCGCCGGCATTCCCGTCGGGACGCTCGCGATCGGCAAGGCCGGCGCCGACAACGCCGCGATCCTCGCGGTGCAGATCCTGGCGCTTGCCGACGCCGGCCTCGCGGCCAAGCTCGACGACCACAAGGCGTCGCTCGCGAAGGGCGTGGCGGAAAAGGACCGGCGGCTGCAGG
>JBDSJB010000448.1:0-7384 GCA_039917665.1 Binatia bacterium | reverse complement strand
AGCGCGAGCGCCGTGTCGTCGCCATGGTCACGCAGATGGAAAAGGAAGGCTTCGGCGCCTGTTCCAACGAAGGCGAATGCGAAGCCGTCTGCCCGAAAGAAATCTCGGTCGGCAACATCCAACGCCTCACGCGTGAGTACGCCCGCGCCGTGCTGCTCGGCACGGTCGTGAAGAAAAGGGGGCAATGATGAACCTCCAAGGGAAGACCTTGTTCGTGAGCGGCGGGTCGCGCGGTATCGGTCTCGCCATTGCGCTGCGTGCGGCCCGCGACGGTGCCAACGTGACGATCGCCGCCAAGACCGCCGATCCGCACCCCAAGCTGCCGGGGACGATCTTCACGGCTGTCGAGGAGATCAACGCGGCCGGCGGCAAAGGCCTGGCGATTCAATGCGACATCCGCGAGGAGGGCCAGGTCGCTGCGGCCGTCAAGAAGACGGTCGACGCGTTCGGCGGCATCGACGTGTTGCTCAACAACGCGAGCGCCATCTCCCTCACCGGGACGCTGCAGACCAACATGAAGCGCTACGACCTCATGAACGGCATCAACGCCCGCGGCACGTTCCTCTGCGGCAAGGTCTGCATCCCGCACCTGAAGGAATCGTCGAATCCGCACATTCTGACTCTCAGCCCACCGCTCGACATGCGCGCGCAGTGGTTCGCGCCGCACGTCGCTTACTCGATGGCGAAGTACGGCATGTCGCTCTGTACGCTCGCCTGGGCCGAGGAGTTTCGGGGGGATGGGATCGCCGTCAACTCGCTCTGGCCGCGCACCATCATCGCCACGGCCGCAATCAACATGCTCGGCGGCGACGCCATGATGCGACAGGGGCGCACGCCGGAGATCATGGCCGACGCGGCCCACGTCATCTTGACGAAGCCCTCGCGCGCCTTCACCGGCAACTTCTGCATCGACGACGTCGTGCTGTACGAGTCCGGCGTGCGAGACTTCTCGGGCTATTCCGTTGTGCCGGGCACGAAGAACCTTCAGCCCGACTTCTTCGTGCCGGACGGCCTGCCCGACGTCGGCTAGAAGAGGTTAGGCCGGCCGCTGTACTGCCGATTGCCACAGCTCACCCGGACGGTTGGAGCGGATGCGTCCGGCGAAGATCCGGGAACCGCGCGACGTCCCCGTCGCACGTGGCGAGCGTACAGCCTCAGGACCTTGGTCTGATCCCGGAACCATGAGTCCGACGATGGACCCGATATTCGACACCGGTGCACGTTCGGTTGCAGCGTGACGACCTGCAGTTGTACGGGCACGTCGTATTGGACGTCGACGACGTACGCCCACGCCTATTTGCATTCGTGGACGTGGTACGGGGATTTCCTCGACGAGACGCTTTCGACGGCGAAGTGGGTCACGTACGGCGTCCGTGCCGTGCGTGGCGGATAGCGACATCGAGATCGACCACTGACCGTGATCGGAACCTGCTTGCGCACGACGCGCGGCGCTACCGCGCCACAACGACCACCAGTCGCCCGATGCGTCGCGCACGAAGAGTCGAAATGCTCCGCTAGGGGCAGGGTCGAGCTTGAGGGCCGCTTTCTCATCGGCCTCCGAGTTTTCCTGGACCCGCCGTGCCCGTGTGTGGAATAGGTCTCGCCGGAGGATAACCATGAGAAGCGTTCGTCTCCCCCTGGGTGGTGCGCTCCTATTGGTCGGCGTGTGCGCCGTCATGCCGACCGGTGCGCAAAGCGCCGACCATCTCAAGTGCTATAGGATCAAGGATCCGTTGAAGCTGGTCGGCAGCGTCGATCCGTTCCTCACGCCGCAGTTCTCGTCCGAGAACGGTTGTCAGATCTCGAAGGCCGAGCTTCTGTGCGTGCCGTCGAGCAAGACGAACGTCTCGGCGATCGACACGAAGACGAAGCTGCCCGTCGCGCTGCCGTTCTCCGCCCCGCCGCAACCGGGCGACCAGATCTGTTACAAGGTGAAGTGCCCGAAGCTGATCACACCAATTCCGGATCAAATCGTCACCGACCAGTTCGCCAGCCGGACGCTCACCAAGTTCAAGTCCAGGCTCTTGTGCGTGCCCGCGGTGAAGGGCACGGCGTATTGCGGCGATGCGACGATCGATCCGGGCGAGGACTGCGAATGGACGAACCTCGCCGGCGCCAGCTGCACGAGCCTCGGGTTCCAGCCGGGCACGCTCGCCTGCGCGGCCGGCTGCACGTTCGACACCAGCGGATGTCCGCTGAATCCACCGCCGGGATCCTGCGGCAACGGCTCGATCGAGGGAGGCGAGAGCTGTGACGGTATCGATCTCGGCGGCGCCACGTGCGCGAGCGTCGGGTTTCCCCTCGGCGGCGCGCTCGGCTGCAATGCCGTCTGCGCGCACGACACGAGCGGGTGCGTCCGAGCGTTTCCCGCCACCGGACAAACTACGTGCTGGAACGCCACGGGTGCGATGATCCCGTGCGCGGCGACGGGCCAGGATGGCGACGTGCAGGCCGGATTGCCGATCACCTTCGTCGACAACGGTGACGGCACCGTGAGCGACGAGAACACCGGTCTCACCTGGGAGAAGCTCTCCGACGACGGCTCGATCCACGACTTCGACAACGTCTATCGCTGGCAGGATGCGTTCGCGGTGAAGATCGCGGCGCTCAACACGCCACCGTGCTTCGCCGGCCACTGCGATTGGCGTGTCCCGAACCGGCGCGAGCTCGAAAGCCTCTTCGACTTCGGTTTCACGCAGCCGTGCGTCGCGCCGGCGTTCAACACAGGCTGTGCGCCCGGCTGCTCGGTGCTGGCATGCAGCTGCACGATACCGGAGCCGGGGCCGGGTATCACCATGTACTGGAGCTCGACCACGGTCGTATTGCAGCCCATCAGCGCCTGGGTCCTCGAGTTCCGCCGAGGCGGTTCCAACTTCGGTTTCGACAAGACCGATGATCACGTGCGCGTCCGCGCCGTCCGAGGTGGACTATGAGCCCGTCAGTTCGGAGGACCGCCATGCGGGTCGCTCGTCACCTCGTGCTCGGCGTCCTGGCCTCGATCGTGCCCGCGATCGCTGCCGCCCAGACCCCGAACCTCAAGTGCTACACGATCAGGGACAGTCTCGGTCTGCGCGGCATGGCCGACCTCGACACGGCGCAATTCGGGCTCGATCCCGGCTGCAAGATCTCGAGCGCGAAACGTTTCTGCGTCCCCGAGTACACCGGATTCTCGGGACCGCTGCACGACAAGGACACCGACCTGCCGATCACGAGGCTCATCCTGTCGCGACCGCCGCAGACGACCGACCAGGTCTGCTACAAGGTGAAGTGTCCGGCCGCGGTCACCAACCCCGATCAGGTCGTGACGGACGAGTTCGGGAGTCGCACGGTCAAGCTCTCGAAAGCCCAGTGGCTGTGCGCGCCGGCCGTCAAAGGGACGGCCTATTGCGGGGACGGCACGATCCAGCCTGGCGAGCAATGCGAGTCGACCGATCTCGGCGGCGCCAGCTGCACTAGCCTCGGGTACGCGGCGGGAACGCTCGCCTGCGGGTCCGGCTGCCGCTTCGATGCGAGCGCGTGCGTGAGCTATCCGACCCCGGGCTCGTGCGGCAACGGGACCGTCGAGACCGATGAGCGCTGTGACGGCGTCGACCTCGGCGGGGCGAGCTGCGCCAGTCTCGGCTATTCCGGCGGCACGCTCGCGTGCCGTGCCTGGTGCGCGTTCGACACCCGAGAGTGCACGCGCACGTATCCCGGGACCGGCCAGACCACGTGTTGGAACGGCCCTGGGGCCGCCGTTCCGTGCGCCGGGACGGGTTACGACGGCGACGTTCAAGCCGGCGCACCGCTCAGCTACACCGACAACGGCGACGGCACGATCACCGACACCAATACCACGCTCGTGTGGGAGAAGCTGTCCGACGACGGCTCGATGCACGACAAGGACGACACCTACACCTGGCCGAATGCGTTCGCGGTGAAGGTCGCCGCGCTCAATACGATACCGTGCTTCGCCGGTCATTGTGACTGGCGGCTACCGAACTGGCGCGAGATCGGCAGTCTGCAGAACCTCGGGGTCTTTCCCTCCGTGTCGCCGGAGTTCGACTCGGCCTGCGCGCCCGGCTGCACCGTGCTCACCTGCAGTTGCACGGCGATTGGGCCGAACTACTGGTCGTCGACGACGGATCTCTCGGCTCCGTCGACGGCAGTCGTCGCTTCGTTCGGCGTCGGACTCACGGGAGCGGGTGGAATACCCAAGTCGACTGGATTCCGGGTGCGCGCCGTGCGCGGGGGGACGTGATCGTCCGCTCATCCATTCGGTACGCGCTCGGCGGCGCGCAGCTGATAGACACCGTGGCTCGTCGCGACGACGGTGCCGTCGGCCGTCTTGATCTCGCCGTCGAGGATGAATTCGGCTTTGCCCTTGGCGTCGGCCTCGGCGCTGATGGCGGCGATGCGGGCGTCGTCGAGCGCGATCTCGATGGTCACGTCGGACTTGGCCGGTTTCACGAAGCGCAGGTCGAGCGACTTCACGATCGGGTAGTAGCGCCGCGTGTCGAAGGACGAGAGGAAGAGCGCGCCGCCCGGGATCTCCGCCACCGTGAAGAGCGCACCGGCGTACATCGTGCCGACGTGATTGCCGTTCCCGTCGAACGGGACCAGGCACTTCACATACCCGCGCCGCAACTCCACAACTTTCAGCCCACAGTTGGCGACGAACGCAATCCCCGTTTCGAGCGCCCGCTTCGCGATTTCGAGATCCATGATTCGTTTCCTTCGATGAAGTGATGGGGGGAGCCAGCGGTTGAGAGGGGCCCAGATGCAAGGCGCGAGGGCAAGTGAGCGCGGAGGCGTAGCGGAGCTACGCCGCACAAGCGAACGGCCGAGCAACGCAGCAGATGGACCCCTCTCGACCGCTGGCTAGTGGATGCCGCGGGCGGGGACCAGCGCGGTCGGATCGACGCCCAATCCCCGCACCACGTGCTCCCACATGTCGTCAGCCGCGACTTCGAAGACGACCTCGCGGCGCATCGGCGCGGTCAGCCAGGCGCCTTCGGCGAGCTCGCTCTCGAGCTGCTCGGCGCCCCACCCCGCGTAGCCGAGAAACAGTCGCACGTCCGACGGGGGATGGCTCGCGACCGTCCGCAGCATCTCGAGGGAGCCGGTGACGCGCACGCCTTGCTGGAGTGTGGCGACGTCCTCCTCGTCGTCGTCCTCGTCGCCCGCCGGTTGAATCATGGTGGGACGGTCGTCGGTGAAGACCACCCAACCGCGTTCGGGCTGCACGGGGCCGCCCCACCCGACGCTGCCGATCCCGGGCGGCCACGCGATGCCGCTATTTTGCATCAGCTCGGTGATGGTGAGGTCGAGCGCGCGATTGAGGACGATGCCGAAACTGCCGCCGGACCCGTGGTGCACGAGCAGCACGACCGCCCGCCGAAAGTTCGGGTCGTCCAGCTGGGGCATCGCCACCAGAAGCTGAGAAGAGAGCTCCGACATGGACCTCTGTTTTGTCATGTCTGGCGGTCTCGGGCCACTACCTTCAGAGCCGCGACCGGCGATAACTCGACGCCAGAAAATCCAGGACGGCGCGGACGCGCGCCGTCCGCGCCAGCTCCCGTCGCGTCAGCATCCAGAGCGGTGAGGTCCACTCGACGCTCGTGGCGAGGACGCGCCGGAGCGTTGGAGCGGCCTCCGCGAGATAGCGCGACAGGGTGCCGATGCCGGCACCGCTCCGCACCAATGCCGCACATCCGGTCATGGTGTTGCAGGCGAGCTCGGTGCTGCGTCCGGCCCAGCGGCGCAGCTCGCGGGCCTGCGTGATGCGCCCGAGCTCGCCAGCGGGCTGGATCAGCACGTGGCGTGCGAGCTCGACGGTGCTGCGCGGGATGCCATGCTCGGCCAAGTACGCGTCCGTCGCCCACAAGCCGTACGTGATCGTCCCGATGCGGCGACCCACCAGCTCCGGCGATCCCGGCCGCGTATGGCGCAGCACGATGTCGGCCTCCCCCCGCAGCAGGTCGACGAGCTCGAACGAGATCGCAAGCTCGAACGCCACATCGGGGAGGCCCCGGCGCAGCTCGACGAGCCGCGGCGTCAGCGTTGCGGCCGCGAGCCCCTCCGTCGTCGAGATCACGATCTTGCCCGCGAGCAGGCGGTCCTCGCCGCGTGCTTGCAGATCCAGCGTGTGGGCCGCGCCGTTCGAGATCGCGGGCGCCGGCGAGGATGCGGGAGTCGGCTTCGGTGAGGCGTAGACCCGACGGCGTCCGGTCGAAGAGCCGGCTGCCGACGCGATGCTCCAATCGGACGAGCTGGCGGCTCATCGTGGGTTGGCTGACCCCGAGGCGTGTCGCCGCCGCAGAAAGGCTGCCCGCTTCGGCGGCGGCGAGAAAATAGCGATACGCATCCCAGTGGCGCGTGTACGGCCGCGATCCAACGATCGACGTCGATGCGCTCGAGAGCCTCCGCGCCGTCGTGCTGCAGGGCCGGCTCTATCTCCGCGCGGATCTCGAGGCCTCCCTGCAACGCTACCTAGCCTGGTACGCGAATCCGCTGCTCGACTGGCTCGCGGTGAGCAAGGCGCGCGCGATCCTCGGGGCGGCCGTCACGTCGTCGCATTGAGGACGAAGGTCTTCCGATCCGAAGGTCGAGCTCCCGGGCGCAAATCGGTAGGGTACCGGCGCGATGCGATCGGTCGTGCGAACCCTGTTCGTGGTGCTGACGGCGGCGGTCGTCGTGGTGCTCGGCCTGCGCGCGCGCATCGCGTTCTTCTACGAGGAACGCGTCGTTCCCGCGCCCGTGCCGGGGACCGTCTGCGCCGCCGACGGCGTCAGCTATCCCTCGGAGGCCGCCGCACACGCGGCGGGTCGGCAGGTCTTGCACGCGACGGCGTGCGGGGCCTGCTCCAACGCTGCGGACGTGGAGGTGCTGCGGCGGACCCGCGACACGCTGACGCTCGACGCTCGGGCCTGCGGCCTCCGCTACTTCCTGATCGGACGCGGCGCCGCGACCCGTTGCCTCGCACCGGTCGGCTTCACTCCCGCGTGCGCCGACTGCTGGATCGACGACATGGCCTGCGCCATCACGCACTGCACGGCGATCTGCCTCTGGTCACGTCTCACCGGCGAGCCCAACAACGTGAACGGCAAGCTGAACGACTGCCTGCAATGCGACGAGACCCAGTGCGGGCCGGAATTCGGACGGTGTGCAGGTGCCAATCGTCGTCGCTCCGGTATCGTGTCCGACATCGAGCGCCCGGCGGAGCAGATCTGGCAACGTCAGTGAGGCCGAGCCCGCGGCCGTAACCCGAGCGCGCCACCGACCAACGCCAGCGCCAGCCACCCCGGCCAATCGCCGAGCCGCGCGTACACCGTCTCGCCGTCGAGCATGTGAACGACGCCTCGCAAGTTTTCCCGAGTGAGGAGCCCGGTGCGCGAAACAATCC
>JBDSJB010000447.1:0-8752 GCA_039917665.1 Binatia bacterium | reverse complement strand
GGCTACATGAAGGAGAGCATGGCCGGTCGCGCGTTCGTCGACTCGCGCCTGATCTCGATCGGCGGCGGCGCCGACGAGGTCATGATCCACTATCTCGCGAAGATGCTCGGCTTCTAAGGCGGCGGCTGCTTGTAGCGAGCGCGATCGAGGCTGCGCCGGGCTCGCCTCCTCGTCGGGCGCGGGAAATCGCACGGTCGTACGGAGACGCTCTGCGGCCTGAGCGCGTCGGGTGCTTTAGCTTCACCGCTCCGAACGTCCCCGCGTAGCCTGGCGCGGCTCGCCCGATCCTGAGCTCAGTCGCCGCGCGCCTTCAGCCGATCGATGCCGTTCTGGAGCGTCGTTGCGTAGATCGCCTCGAAGCACGCACCGTCACTGCTCGTGAGTTGCACGGTGATCGGCAGATCGGCGATCGGCAGAGTCGGCAGCGCGAGGTTTGCGCCTTGCCCCTTCACGCTGATTTGCGCTTTGCCCGCGGCGCCCGCCTTGAGCACGATCTGGCGGAGGCCGCCCGGTGTGAGGTCGCGGTCGACGTAGCGGAAGCCGCGTTGGTTGCTCTTCCAGCACGGCTTGCCGTGACAGAGGCCGCCCGCGGGAGCGGCGTGGCTCGCGCGGAGCGTGCCGCTGCCGTCATAGAGGCAGAGCGCGTAGGCGGTCGTCGTGACGGGGTTGCCGAACGCGGTGGTGGGCGTCGCGGTGCCGTGCGTCCACTTCCAGAGCAGGCGATCCTTCGCGTCGGGTGCGACGTTGCGGAGCTGGAGCTGGGCGCCGAGCGGCTGCGCGGGGCGTTGGCAGCCCGCGAGCGGCCCGGCGAGCAGGTGACGTCGGCGATGACGTAGACGTGGCTACCGCTCCGCACCGGCACGACCGCGCCGCTCGGCCCGGCGGTGTCGGTCGCGAGGACGACGCCGTCCTCGAGGACGCGCCGGCCTGCCGGAAACGCGCCGTCGAGGAAGAGCGTCGTATCGCCGTCGGAGGTGGCGGGGAGCGTGAGCGTCGCAGCGGGGTCGAGCGCGGCGCACGCCAGGTCGATCCGCGCCGACGCGAGGTTCGCGAGCGTGACGTCGGCGACGTTCTCGATCGGCTGCGCCGGTGCGGCGTTCCAGGTGCGATTGGTCTCGACGTAACCCATCCGCACCAAGCTCATGAAGGCTTCGGGTCGTGGCGGCGCGACGGGCGTCAGTGGCGGGAAAGCCCCGATCGGGACGGTATCCTTCGACTTCAAGGGCCGGCTCCTCCCCGGCAGCACTTGTTCCGCCTTCCGGGACGCCGGGGTTCGACGATACGAAGCGGCGGCCACGCCCTGAGGCGGAAGATTCAGCCGACGCTCTTCGTTGCCAGCGCCTTCGCCCAGGCGTAGTCGGGCTTGCCGGTCGGCGCGCGCTTGACGGTTTCGACGAACACGAAGGCGCGCGGCAATTTGTAGCGGGCCAGCTCGGCAGCGGCGCTGTCGCGCAGCTCGTCCTCGCTCGCCTGCGCGCCCGGTCGGAGGGCGACGACCGCCGTCACTTGCTCGCCCCAGCGTTCGCTCGGGGTGCCGGTGACGAGCACGTCGTAGACGGCGGGGTGGCGCTCCAAGGCCCCTTCGACCTCTTCGGCGAAGATCTTCTCGCCGCCGCTGTTGATGCAGACGGACTCACGACCGAGGACCTTGATCCCACCCTCGTCGGTCCATTGGGCGCGGTCGCCAGGGATTGCGCAACGGACGCCGTCGATCAGAGGATACGTCTTCTTCGTCTTGGTCTCGTCGCCGAGGTAGCCGAGCGGGATGGTGCCGCTCCGACCGAGCCAGCCAATCGACGCGTCACCAGACTCGAGGCGGTGCGCGAGCGTGTCGTCGACGACGAACGTGTGCGCGAGGTCCAAATTGAAGTCACCGCCGCCGACGGACCCGCCGGCCGACATGAAGCTCGCGCCTTGCGCTCCGGTCTCCGACGCGCCGAACCCGTCGGCGATCATGATGCCGGGCAGCACATCGATGAAAGCCTGCTTCAAAGAAAGCGAGAAGATCGCGCCGCCGGAACCGATCACCTTCAAGCAGTCGAGGTCGTAATGGCCGACGCGGAGCTGATCGACGAGCGGTCGCGCGAACGCATCGCCGACGATCGTCATGGAGAAGACGCGCTCGCGCTCGACCGTGCGCCAGATGTCGTCGGGATCGAGACGGCGGGGCTCGCTCTGCACGATCACGGTACCGCCTTGATGCAGCGTGATGAACGCCGTCCAGTGGCCGGCGCCGTGCATGAAGGGCGGAGCGGGGAGCGTACGGTTCATGTCGCCGTAGGTGGTGCGAGCGACGACGTCGTCGAGGCTCGTGATCTGTTGCTGGCCGGGTACGCGGCCGCCCATGGCCGCGAAGAAAATGTCCGCCTGGCGCCAGAGCACGCCCTTCGGCATGCCGGTCGTGCCGCCCGTGTACACGATGTAGAGGTCGTCGTCGGTCGTCGTGATCGCGACGGGCGTGTCGCGGCTGGCGGCGAGCGCGGCTTCGTAGTCGACGGCGCCCGGCAGGAGCGGCTCGCCGCTGCCGTCGTCGACCTGCAGCAGGAGCGCGAGCGGGGGCAGCTTTGGCAGCACGCGCGCCAAGGTCGGTGCGAAGCTCGCGTGGTAGATGATGGCGCGCGTTCCGGCGTCCCGCAGCAGATAGACGAGCTCGTCGTCGACGTAGCGGTAGTTGACGTTGAAGGGGACCGCGCGGGCCTTCGACGCGCCGATCATGGCCTCGAGGTACTCGTGGCCGTTGTAGAGATAGAGCGCGACGTGATCCTGGCCCGATTCCCACGGCGCGAGCGCATCGCGTTCGCGATGGCAGCCGAGCCCGGCGTCGGCCAGCAGGTGCGCGAGACGACGACTCCGACTCGCGAGCTCACGCCAGGTGAGACGACGCGTGGAGGTGACGATCGCGTCGCGGTCGGGAATCGCGGCAGCGATGGCTTCGTTGAGATCAGCGAGCGTGTAGGCCATGAAACGCTGGACATCAATATTGAAACATGTTTCAAATATCAACGATGGGCTCGCGGCCACGGCTCGACGTCTCGCGCTTGCGTACCGACGACGGCGTGCCCAAAGCGCGCCTCGCGGCGAGCCAATTGCGGCGCCATCGCCGCATCGTCGATGCGGTGATCGAGCTCGCGGAAAAGGGCGGTTTCGAGGGCGTCCGCCTGCGGGACGTCGCCGAGGTTTCGGAAGTCGCGCTCGGCACGCTCTACAAATACTTCCACAGCAAGGAAGACATTCTGCTGTTCGCGCTCACCGAAGAGCTCGAGAAGCTGGAGCACGCGATGGCCGCGCATCCCGTCGACGGTACGTCGCCACTGACGCGCGTCACTCGGTTCTTCGAGCGCGCGACGCGCGGCATGACCTATCGGCCGCAGTTCGCGCGCGCGATGTTGCGCGCGATGGCGTCGGGCGACGTGCAGGTCGCGTCAAAGGTCGCCGGCTTCCACTCACGCATGACCCGACTCATCGTCGCGGCGCTCCGCGGCAAGCCCGTCGACTTGAGCCGTGACATCTCACCCGCCACCAGCACCGAACGCGAACGCCAGGTGGCGTTCATGCTGCAAAATGTGTGGTTCGCGTCGCTCGTTGGTTGGGCGGGCGGACTGCATCCCACGCGCGACATCGCCTCCCGTATTCGTATCGCGGCGGCGCTCATGCACACCAAATCCTCCGAGGACTGACACGCATGGCAGAAACGAATTCGAAGCGCCTCACTGCGGCGCACACGCTGGAGTATCCCTACCGGCGTTCGGTGGGCGCGGTGATGGGTGCGTTCTTCACGGGGCTGCGCGATCGGCAGCTGGTCGGCGTGCGCGCCCGCGACGGCCGCATCTTCGTGCCGCCCGTCGAGTACGACCCCGAGAGCGGTGAGTCGCTCGACGAGATCGTGCCGGTCGGCCCGGGCGGCGTCGTCACCACCTGGGCCTGGGTCGAGAAGCCGCGTCCGAAGCATCCGCTCGATCGCCCCTTCGCCTGGGCGCTCGTACGGCTCGACGGCGCGACCAGCGCCATGCTGCACGCCGTCGATGCGGGCAGCGCTGCGACGATGCGGACGGGCATGCGCGTGAAGCCGCGCTGGAACCCGGAGCCCGCGGGCACCATCCACGATCTGTCCTGCTTCGAACCGGAGTGATTGATGAGTGACACGCTCGGCAGTCCCCCCATCACCAGCATCGGTACGCCGATTCGCCTCGACTACACGTACACCGCGGGCGCGGCGACCCAGCGATTTCTGACTGGCATGGCCGAAGGCCGCATTCTCGGTCAGCGTTGCCCGTCGTGCTCGAAGGTCTACGTGCCGCCCCGCGGCGCGTGCCCGAAGTGCGGCGTCGCGACCACGGACGAGGTCGAGGTCGCGGGCACCGGCACGATCACGACCTTCTGCATCGTCCGCATTCCCTCCGACGTGCTGTCGGTGCCGCCACCGTTCGCGTGCGCGCACGTCCTCCTCGACGGCGCCGATCTGCCGTTCTTCGGGCTCATCTACGATTGTCCGTTCGATCAGGTGCGCATGGGTATGCGCGTCGAGGCGGTATGGGTTCCGAAGGAGGAGCTTGCCGCCACCTTCGAGAGCATTCGCTACTTCCGGCCGATCGACGAGCCCGACGCGGCGTACGAAACGTACAAGGAGCATCTCTAAGATGCGTGACGTCGCGGTCGTGGGATTTGCGCAGTCGGCGAGCGTCCGGCGCGAGACCTCGGGCAACGAGGTCGAGATGCTGATGCCGATCCTGCAGGAAGTGGTGCGGGAGTCGGGTCTCGCGAAGCAGGACATCCAGTTCACGATGTCGGGGAGCTGTGACTACCTCGCCGGCCAGCCGTTCGCGTTCGTCAGCGCGCTCGATGCCGTCGGCGCGTGGCCGCCGATCGTCGAGTCGCACGTCGAGATGGACGGCGCCTGGGCGCTCTACGAGGCGTGGGTCAAGATCCAGACCGGTGAGGCCGATTCGGCGCTGATCTACGCGTTCGGCAAGTCGTCGATGGGCGATCTGCCCGAGGTGCTGACGATCCAGCTCGATCCGTACTACACGGCGCCGCTCTGGCCCGACGCGATCTCGCTCGCGGCGCTGCAGGCGCGCGCCTATCTCGAAGCGAGCGGCAAGACCGAGCGGGATCTCGCCGAGGTCGCGGCGCGCAACCGTCGTGTGGCGGCTGGCAATCCGAAAGCGCAGATCAGGAAGTCGGCCGACCCGGCCGCATTGCTGGACTCGCCGTACATCGTGTCGCCGCTCCGCAAACACGATTGTCCGCCGATCTCCGACGGCTGCTCGGCTGTGCTGCTCGCCGCCGGTGATCTCGTGAAGAAGGCGCGGCGCAAGCCCGCCTGGATTCGCGGCATCGATCATCGGATCGAAGCGCACTCACTCGGGGTTCGTGATCTGGCACGCTCGGCGTCGACCAAGCTCGCCGGTGAGCGCGCCGGCGTTGGCAAGGGCCGGGTCGATCTCGCCGAGCTGCACGCGCCGTTCACCCACCAAGAGCTCATCCTCCGCGAGGCGCTCGGTCTCGGGGATTCGGTGAACGTCAATCCATCGGGCGGGGCGCTCGCCGCCAACCCGATGATGGTCGCCGGTCTCACGCGCATCGGCGAAGCCGCGACGCGCTTGTCGGCCGGCGAAGGCAAACGCGGTATCGCGCACGCGACCTCCGGTCCGTGCCTGCAACAGAACCTCGTCTGCGTTCTGGAGGTGGAGTGATGGCGGAACGCTGCGCGGTCATTGGTATCGGTCAAACGAAGCACGACGTGAAGCGCACCGACGTATCGCTCCCGGGCTTGCTCCGGGAGGCGGTCGACCGCGCCTTCGTGGACGCGGGCGTCACGTGGCGCGACATCGACGCGGTCGTCATCGGCAAGGCGCCGGACATGTTCGAGGGCACGATGATGCCCGAGCTCTATCTTGCCGACGCGCTCGGCGCGGCCGGCAAGCCGATGCTGCGCGTCCACACCGCGGGCAGCGTCGGCGGCTCGACGGCGATCGTGGCGGCGCACCTCATCCAGGCGGGCATTCACGAGCGCGTGCTGACGGTCGCGTACGAGAAGCAGAGCGAAGGCAACGCCATGTGGGCGCTCACCGTCCGCATTCCGTTTCAGCAGGCGATCGTCGCCGGCGCGGGCGGGTATTTCGCGCCGCTCATTCGCGCCTACATGCGGCGCTCGGGGGCGCCCGAGGATACCGGCGTCAAAGTCGCGCTGAAGGATCGCATCAACGCGGCCAAGAATCCGTACTCGCACCTCGTCTTCCCGGACGTCACGTACGAGATGATCGAAGGCTCGCCGATGTTGTGGGACCCGATCCGCTACATGGAAACGTGTCCGTCCTCCGACGGCGCGTGCGCCATGGTGCTGGCGAGCGACAGCGCCGCGAAGAAAGCGCCGAACAAGCCGGCGTGGGTGCAGGGCACCGCGATGCGAAGCGAGCCGACGATGTTCGCCGGTCGCGACCTCGTGAATCCGCAGGCCGGACGTGATTGCGCGGCGGACCTCTACAAGAAGGCCGGCATCACCAACCCCCGGAAAGAGCTCGACTGCGCCGAGGTCTACGTCCCGTTCAGCTGGTTCGAGCCGATGTGGATGGAGAACCTCGGATTCGCGCCCGAAGGCGAGGGCTGGAAGATGACGCAAGAGGGCGCCACGGCGCTCGACGGCGACATGCCGATCAACGCCTCGGGCGGCGTGCTCTCGTCCAACCCGATCGGCGCGTCGGGCATGATTCGGTTCGCGGAAGCCGCGCTCCAGGTGCGCGGGCTCGCCGGGGAGCATCAAGTCGCCGGCGCCAAGCGCGCGCTCGGGCACGCGTACGGCGGGGGGTCGCAGTTCTTCGCGATGTGGGTGGTCGGAAGCGAACGGCCGTGATTGGCCGCGGAGCAGGGCAGGGACGCCGCACGCGGAGCGCGCCATGAAGTTCTGGCAGTCGGTGGCGTTCTCCGATCCCGACGATCTGCTGGAGGTCGCTCGGATCAGCGAAGAGGTCGGCTTCCACGGCGTGTTCCTCTCCGAGCACGTGTTCTTTCCGGAGCACCTCGAGTCGAAGTATCCCTACCAGCCGGACGGCAAACCGCTGTTCTCGCCGGACACGCCGTGGCTCGATCCCTGGGTACAGATCGGCGCGATGGCGGCGGTCACGAAGACGCTGCGGTTCGTGACGGGCGTGTACATCCTGCCGCTGCGACATCCGCTCGAGGTTGCGAAATCGGTCGCGAGCGCTGCGCTCTTGTCGCACGATCGCGTCGGTCTCGGCGTCGGCGCGGGCTGGATGCGCGAGGAGTTCGAGGTGCTCGGGCGCGAGTTCAAGGCGCGCGGCAAACGTCTCGACGAGCAGATCGAGGTGATCCGCAAGGTGTGGGCGGGCGGCATGGTCGAGCACCACGGCACCTACTACGACTTTCCGCGCCTCCAGATGTCGCCGGCGCCGCGCACGCCACCGCCGATCCTCATCGGCGGCCAAAGCGACGCGGCGTTTCGGCGTGCGGCACGTCTCGGTGACGGCTGGGTC
Source organism: Binatia bacterium (assembly GCA_039917665.1). Classification (GTDB taxonomy): domain Bacteria; phylum Desulfobacterota; class Binatia; order UTPRO1; family UTPRO1; genus UTPRO1. Next base: position 1,262 of record JBDSJB010000447.1, on the reverse strand, counting down.
GGGTCGGGCCACATGCCCGATCAGGTGTTGGGGGTCATGGAGCGCTTGACGGGGCTCCGCCGCGAAGCAGGACGCGAGCGGGAGCCGTTCGACGCGATCCTCGTGCTCAGCGGGCCGCCGAACCTCGACGACCTCCGGCGCTTCGAGGATGCGGGCGTCACGTCGCTCGTCAGCTGGCCGCTCCTTTTCACCGTCGGGCCACAATCGACGATGGACGCGAAGCGCGGGTATCTCGAAACCTACGCGAACGACCTGATCAACAAGCTCCGCTGACAGCGCTCTACGCCACTGAAACCGCTTTCGGAAAAATGAAACCCGTTATAGTTTTCGCGAGTCTCACGACTTGCCAAGGAGCGCCCGGTGCACACGCCTCTCGTTGACCTGTTCGCCATGGAAGTTTCGCCTATCGCCGTCGAGTGTCGCGCGTGAGCGAGCCGGCGCTGCTGTACGCGAAGGAGGGTCACGTCGCGACCCTCACGATGAATCGGCCGGAGGTGCGGAACGCCCTCAATGCCGAGATGCTCTGCCGCCTCGCGGATGCCTGGCAAGACGTCAACGACGATCCCGAGATTCGCGTCGCGATTCTGACCGGGGCCGGCGAGCAGGCCTTCTGTGCGGGCGCCGACCTCGATCGGCTCGTGCGGATGATGCAGGGCGCTCGCCCGCCCGAGACCGACTACGACCGCCGGATCATCGCGGACGTCGCGATCATCTACAAAGGGCTGCTGCGCAACTACGAGGTCGTGAAGCCCATCGTCGCCGCGGTGAAGGGGTTTTGCGTCGCGGGCGGCAGCGAGATTCTCCAGACCACCGACATTCGCATCGCCGCCGACGACGCGCGGTTCGCGATCGCGGAGGTGAAGCACGGGCTCTTCCCCATGGGGGGATCGACGGTGCGGCTCGCCCGCCAGATTCCGTTCTGCCAGGCCATGGAGATTCTCCTCATGGGCGAGCAGTTCTCGGCGGCCGACGCGCTCCGGATCGGGCTCGTCAACCGGGTGGTCCCGGCGAACGAGGTGATGACGGAGGCCAAGCGCTGTGCCGACGTCATCGCCCGCAACGGTCCCCTCGCGGTGCAAGCGGTGAAGCGCTCGGTGCTCGCGGGGCTCGGCCGGCCGACGGCCGACGCGCTCGACCTCGAGCAGCAGTTCGGTATTCCGGTGTCGATGTCGCAGGACGCCAAAGAGGGAACGCGGGCCTTCAAAGAGAAGCGCGCACCCATCTTCCAAGGACAGTGAGAGCGAGACCCCCACGATGAAGAT
>JBDSJB010000446.1:0-4579 GCA_039917665.1 Binatia bacterium | reverse complement strand
GCGCCGCCAGCCCTTCCCCTGACGCGTGCAGCTCGCGTCGCTCTTCGATCGCCGGCATCGTCATCGCGCCGACGACCGTACGCGCCGGGCCGCGCCGCTCGCAATGCCGACGAGTAGCCCTGGCAACCCAAAACACGACGGCCGCGAAGCCGACCTGGGGACTTCGCGGCCGTCACCTCAGGACGACGTCAGAACGTCAAGGCGCACATTGCTGGCACGCCACACAGAGTTGCAGTGGACCGCACCCGATGGCGGGAAGCTCGCAGGCCTCCCCCCGCTTCCAGGTTCAGGTTGCCGCAGATCGGGCCGCCTCGGAGCGGGATGCACGCCTCGCACGTGCCGGGGGTGCAGAGGCCGGGAGCGGACGGGGATCGAGCATCATGAGAATCCTCCTTCGCGCATGAAGACGAACGCGACGACGAGGGCCATGCCCTGGTCGTCCGCAACGGCAAAGGACGCACCCGGAAGATCGCGCTCGGCGCCGGAACAATCCTGGTGAGCGCCCCGCGCGTGAACGATCGGCGGAATGATCCCGACGGTGAGCGGAGACACTTCACGAGCCACATCCTGCCGCCCTACACGCGCCGTTCCCCAAAGGTCGTCGAGGTCTTACTCGTGCTCTACTTGCGCGGCCTCTCCACCGGCGACTTCCGCAAGGCGCTTACCGCGTTGCTCGGGGACGATGCCGCTGGGCTGTCCGCCACGAACATCGCGCGACTCACCAACGAGTGGGAGCGCGAGTACCGCGCCTTCCAGAAACGGGGGCTCGCCGATCGTGACTACGTCTACGTCTACGTCTGGGTCGATGGCGTCCACTTCAACGTCCGGCTGGAGGAGGATCGCCTCTGCACTGCTGACGTTCGACTTTCCGGCGGAGCATTGGAAGCACCTACGCACGTCCAACGTGATCGAGTCGCCGTTCGCGACGGTGAGGCGGCGCCAGCGCGGGACGAGGGGCGCGGGCTCATGGACGAAGGCGCTCTTGATGGCGTACAAGCTCCTCGCCATGGCGCAGGCCCGCTGGCGACGACTCGATCGGGCGCACCTTCTGCCGCTGGTTCGCGACGGTGTCGCCTTCGTGGACGGTGTTCAGCAGGCGAGCAAGCGCGGCAAGCCTGGAGCGCGCGCCGCGTAAGCGCATCCTCCGAGCCGCCAACTTTGCCGCATCTTTTTCAGCTATCCGAAATTCACGCCCCTTAGAGCGAGCTTTTGAGCGTCCTTGTCGGTCGTGGCCGAATATCTGATGCGTTCGGGACTGGCGGTTTGGGCCAGAATGGGCCCCCGCTGGTCGGAGCCCTGTAAGCGAATGGGGTAGCCGGTTGCACGAACCACCCGGCGTGGCGCCGGAAAACTACGGAATGAGAAATGGCGATAGCTGTTTGGCGGTCAAGCCGTCCCGACGAGTCCTGAGTGCGGCCACATCTCAAGGCAAGGCGAAACAATTACGGCGTCTCTTCGCACACGTCCCCAGTGCCGTCGTTGTCGGTATCGGCCTGAGCTGCGTTGGCGACATCCGGACAGTTGTCGTCGTCATCGTTGATGCCGTCGCCGTCTTGGATGACGGGCAAGAAGAGCAGGCGGGGACGGATCCCACCGATGTCGACAGCGACGATGACGGGATCGACGATGGCACCGACGAGGCTCAAGTAGACATCGCCCGAGGGCGGAAGGCAGGAACTCACGATGACCTCCCGCCCTCCGCCGCGGTCCGATCAGATCACTGACAGTTGCAGCTGCCGCCGGGAACGGGTCCGACGGCGACGCATGCCAGGTTGGCTGGGCACGCGCCCAGGCACTGCGGATTGCCTTGCAGCGCCCCGCACGCCGGTGGCGTGCCATTCTCACAGAAGCACGGGGATCCGGGGCCACCCTGGGGTACGCAGGCCTCGCCGGAATTGGGACAGGCGCCGTCGCAGGTCGGCGCGAAGGTGCTGCCGCACGGGGGATTGCTCGGCGGTCGGCAGTCGCAGCCGTTGGCCGTGTTCAGGACGCAGACCTCGGTCGGATCGGCGCAGTCGCCGCTGCACTGGAGGGCCGCCGTGGGGTCGAGGCCGCAGGGATGACCGCACACGCAGCTGTCGTTGGGGTCGATTCGGCACTGGTCTCGCGGGTCGGCGCATGGACCGGCGCACACGTGGGCTCCGGCCGGCTGGCAGGCCGGATTCGGCGAGCGACAATCGCAGTCGGCGGTGCCGTCAGGATTGACGATGAAGACGCACTGCTGAGGCGTTCCGAGGGTATCCGGCGGGCACGGTCCGCCGCACTTGCCGGTCGCGCTGTCGAAGTCGCAACCCGGTGTTCGGGTTGCCGTCGGCAATGGTGTCGGCGTGCTGGTGGGCACGGGCGTCGGATGGAGGATCTGCTTGGTCGCCGGCGCGCAGAGGAACTTCGGTGGCTTGATGGTCACGTCGCGCTGACCGAACTGGTCGGTGACGACGAGCGTCGGCAGGGTCTGCTTCGGACAGACGAGCTTGTAGCAGAGGTAGTCGTACGCCTTCGGACCAGGCGCGGCACCGGGCGGTAGCGGCTGAACGTTCTGCTTGATCACGTCGATGCAGAACAGCTTGGCGGGGACGACGAGCCTGCAGCCCGTCTCGAGATTGAACGGCGGTTTCTGCTCGGGGAGCAGGTCGAGCGTGTAGAGTTTTTTTGGCGCGAAATCCTTGATGCTGTAACACTTGAGGTGATCGAAGTTAGGGACGAGCTGAGCGCCGGCGTTCGCGGTCGTGAAGAGCGTGAGGGCCGCCGCCGTGTAAAAGATTGAAAGTCCGCGTTTGGGATTCATAGCCATCTCCTTCGTCAACTGCATGTGAGCACCGTCGACACGGAGGTGTGCGGCGATGGTCGGATGCTTCCGGACGATATGGGTCCTGGGTGATCCTCCTGGGTGTCGCCCGCAGCACGTCGCCCGGTGGGGTGGGCGGTGGGTGGTGAATGTGACTCGGTTGCTGCGTGATGGTCAACAGCAATCGCCGCCGACAAAAACGGCAGCGGACAGCTTGGTCGGGAATGGGACGGAAACGGACATCGGCGCGGCACGTCAGGTTGCTCCATTGTGGGGCAGTTCGGGCCGAACTAGAGAGAGAGCGATCCGCTTCGGTTCCTGACCGGGGAATCCTGACGGGAGCGCAGTCGCTTCGTGCGCAGCACGACATCACGGCATCACGCGCAGATCGCGCGATCCACAACTATTGCCAATATCTCGTGGTCGCGCACTCGAAAGACACACGGCAGCTCGTACGCAATGCGTCAGACCTCCGAGACGCACCCGCCCGGCCAAACACCGATTGTCACGACCGTCATTCACGAGAGTTCGAACCCGCTGCGCTCGGCGGTATCAGACGTCATCGGCGAGCCGCTGGGCGATGCGCGCTGCACGACGCCGGCGCCGGAGCGCGAAGGCGACTCGACTGAAAAGCGAGCTGGAAGCCTCGGTCGGGAAGAGCCGCGGCATCAGGAGGAAGAGCCGTCGCCGACCCCCGAGCCGCACGCGACGCGACAACAACCCCCACACCGGATTGGCGTCGCCACGGTGGATCGCCAGGAAGTACGTTGCGGGCATCCGGACGATCAGATCGGCCCCCGCGATCGCCCCGGGGTGCACCTCGCACCGACCGTTGGCGATCCGCATCGCCCACGAGCCTCCCCCGGGACCCGAGAGCTCGAATTGCGTGGTGAACGCCACGCCGCGCGCCTCCTCGGCGCGGAAGTACTGCGGCATCCAGCGCATCATCGCATCGACGTTCTGAGTTCGGATCCTGCGCAGGGACACCAGCCGCGTGCCCGCGGAAGACTGTCCCGCCCGATCGATCGGCGTCCGCCACTCGCCGGGAGGCACGTCGAGCCGCTCGCGCGTGCCCGGCGTATCGATCACGAACTGCGCATCCTCGACCCCGCGCGTGTACGTCAGCGGCTTCAGCGTCTCGTCGAGATAGCGCCGGCGCGTGTCGCGCTCGCCGTGAAAAGCGGTCTCGATCTCGGCGGGACAGGTCGCGACGCAGTTGAAGCAGCGGTATTCGACCTTGAACGCCATCGCCTGCCAGAGCGCTGCGATCTCGTTGTCGGCCCAGCGCTTCCGGAACTTTTTCGGTTTCGCTTCCGCGAGATCCTGCACCAGATCGAGGAACCCCGGGATCGAGTCACGATAGGTGTGGTTGTAGCAGGCAAAGAAATCGAAGTTGCCGTCGGGCTTGATCGCGTCGGTCGGGCACGACGCGATGCAGAGATTGCACTGCAGGCAGGGATTCCAGTCGATGCGGCCATCGTAGGCGTCGAGCTCGAGATTGCTGACGACGGTGTCGATCAGGCAGTACGCGCCGAACTTCCGGTGCAGGAAGTTCCGGCTCGTGCCGATCACGCCGAGGCCCGCCGCCTGTGCGACGAGCTTGTGGCTGAGCGGCCAGATCTTGTCGGCCCACCGTTGCCCGACTTCCATCGGCCAGCCGACCGTCGTCGTCAGCCCCTCGGCGCCGAGGCCGTTGAGGTACTTGACGGTGCGCCGCCCCATGTCCCAGAGACGCTCTTCGCAACGGTAGAGCTCGTTGTTGGCACTCGGCAGATAGCGCGACTGCATCGCGGC
>JBDSJB010000445.1:0-9208 GCA_039917665.1 Binatia bacterium | reverse complement strand
GCTTCGCCGCGCTCCGCGCTGTAGACCTGATAGTACGGCTTCAGGATCATCTTGAGCGCGAGTGACGGACCCGGCTCGTCCTCGATGATGAGGATGTTCCCTTGGGATGTCATTGCCCAAGGCGAGGCAGCACGTTCCATGCCACGCGCCGCGCACAGGCCCGTTTCCGAAGAAGCCTCGGAAATCCAGACCTGTCGTGATCCTCACGCCTACGGCAAGCGCCTAAACTCGGCCAGTGTGGCCACGCTCGCGTCCAAAAATGAACGCTTATCGCGGGTCAATCTTCCGACTGGATGCCGAGTTTATCCATACGGTACTTGAGGATACGCCGAGTCGTCCCAAGCAGGTCGGCCGCCCGCGTCTGATTGAACTCGACGTGCTGGAGGGCCGCGCGAATGATCTCGCGCTCGAACTCGTCGACGGCGTCAGTCAACGATTTCTCTTGCCGTAGCACCTGCTGCTGGATCGACGACGCTTCGATGCGGCCGACGCGCACGTGCTCAGGCAAGTCGTCGACGCCGATCGGCTCGTGATCGGAGAGCACGAGAATGCGCTCGATGACGTTCTCGATCTCGCGCACGTTTCCAGGCCACGGATAGCGGAGAAGGGCGTCGACGGCCTCCGGGCTGATACGCTTTTCTTTGATCCCGATCTGCGCCGACTTGGTCGTGATGAAGTGCTTGATCAAGAGCGGAAGATCCTCCGGCCGATCGCGCAGCGGCGGCAGGTGGAGCGAGACGACGTTCAACCGATAGTAGAGATCGGACCGGAACGTCCCGTCGCGCATGGCGATCTCGAGATCGCGATTGGTGGCCGCGATGATGCGGACGTCGACGTGAATGGTGCTCTTGCCGCCCACGCGCATGAACTCGCCCTGCTCGATCACGCGCAGCAACTTCGCTTGCAGCGACTGAGCGAGCTCACCGACCTCATCGAGAAAGATCGTGCCCTGATCGGCGAGCTCGAATTGTCCGAGCTTTCGCGCCACGGCATCGGTGAACGATCCCCGTTCGTGACCAAATAGCTCGCTCTCGAGGAGGTTCTCGGGAATCGCCGCACAGTTGAGCGTGACGAGTGGCTTTTCCGCGCGCGGGCTCTGATAGTGCAGCGCCTTCGCGATCAGCTCCTTGCCTGTCCCGCTCTCGCCGGTGATGAGGACCGTGGTCTTGAGCGGCGCGACCATGCCGATCGTCCGGAAGACCTTTTGCATACGGGTCGAGTTCCCGATGATGTTGTCGGGGCTGTAGCGCCGACCGACCTCCCAGCGGAGATTCTCGAGCTCCGCGTCACGCGCGGCATCGCGCGTCGCGCGTTCGACGATGATCATCAGCTCTTCGACGTCGAAGGGTTTGGTCACGTAGTCGAAGGCACCGAGCTTCATGGCGGTGACCGCGGTCTTCACGGTCTTGGTCGCCGTCAACATGAGGACCGGGATGCGCGGGTTCTGCTCCTTGATGCGCTCCAGCACGACGAGACCGTCGATCCCCGGCATCAGGACGTCGAGCAGCACGAGATCGGGCTGAACATCCGTCAGCATCTCGAGGGCTTCCTCCCCCGAAGAGACGAGCACCGCCTCGTACTGCTCCTTGAGCACCATCCGCAGGGACTCGCGAACCCCGGGCTCGTCATCGACGATCAACACTCTCCGCTTCTCCACCGCCATCCCAGCCTCCCCACCCGCCAGCGCGGGCGATCGTCTCAGCCGTTCGGCTGCGACCACTCGATGCGCACGATCGTGCTGCCACTGTCTTCTCTTCGGACCCGCACTACGCCGCCATTGCGCTCGACCAGCGCCGCCGCGAGCGCCCACGTCAGTGGCGGTGTCTCGCTTGCCCCGTTGGGGGAATCGACCCACGCCGCCAAGCGTGCGGCGGTCGAGGACCCGGCCTGCAACTGCATCTCGACGGCGCCGCGTCCTCCCGCCCGCACCGTGAGCGGCGTGTGCGGCACGAGATCCGTCACCAGCCCCCGGCACAGGCTGCGAAAGGCGAAGAGCATCTGTTGCTCGTCCGCATCGACCATGCCGGCGCGCGCCCCATTGCGCTCGACCGTGACGTGCCGAAGGGCCAGAGCGTCTCGTTGCTCGTCGAGTGCTCGATCGAGGAGCGCCTGCACGTCGACGGGTCGACGCGTCGGCGCCCGGAAGCGCGCAAAGTCGAGTAGTGTCTCCAACAGATCGTCCATGCGGCCAATGGCTTCTGTGGTGAGGGCCGAGAACCGCTCCCGCACTTCCGGATCGGCGAGCACGCTGTCGAGATGCTGCGCGAACGTCTTGATGGTCACCATCGGATTCTTGAGCTCGTGCGCCAACTCGCCGAGGACGACCTCGAGATCGAGACCCTGAATCGCCGGAACGGTGGATGACGTCGGCGCCGCGAGGACCGGCGACACATCCGTACGTGCGAGCAGCGCGCGGTCGACGTCCTCGGGTAGAAAGACGAGATCGTCCGCCTCGACGACGGCCGGCCGTCGCAAGACGAGTGTCCGCATCACCACCGCCTCGAGCTCGGCGACGTTGCCGAACCAGAGATAGTCCCGCAGGCGGTCGAGCGCCGCCGGCGCATAGCGCACGGCACCGAGACGCAGCCGCCGAGACAGCACGCGCGTCACCACCTCGACGAGTGCCGCGACGTCGCCCGCTCGCTCGCGCAGCGGCAGCAAGGTAATGGGAAGGGTCGTGAGCGCGTAGGCAAGCTCGGACCGAAATCGGGCGGTCGCTGCCAACGCGCCGAGATCCTCGCGCGCCCCGAGGATCAGCCGAACCGTCGGCGATACCTGGCGTCGTTGATCCTCGATCAGCTCCCACATCTCGCCTTGAATCTCTTCGGACGCTTGCTCGACATCCGACACGTAGACGGTTGCGATCCCGTCGGCTGCGGAGAGCCGACGCGACAACTCACCGGGCGCGAGCCGTCCGCCTGCGAGGGCCAGCCAGGGGCCGCGACGCTCACGGGCGTCGTGCATCGCACGGGCGACGGCGGCAGTGCCCGTACCCGGCTCGCCGTAGATCAGCGTCACCGGCAGATCGGCCGTCGCGATCTGCCGCATCACCGCAGCGGCAGCGTGCGAAACGAATGGGAACTCGCGCCACCGTCCCGCGTCAGGGACAGGCTCCGCGACGACCGCGCTCGGACGACGCGCGCCGAGCAGCGTCCTGACGCGCGCGCGTACGCCATACGCGTCGAATGGCTTCGCGAGGAACTCGACGGGCACCTGGTGCGGTACGAGAGCTGACTGCTCGACGTCGGATGCCGCGTGCAGAAGCAGCAGCGGAGCCTTCGGCGCGAGTTGGGTCAGCGCTGATCCGAGCGCACGATCGTCGCGCGGACGCGGCGGCAAGCCGAGCACGACGACGTCGCAACCGCCGCGCGCGGCGGGCTCGTCGAGCGAGCGCGCGACGGCCACCTCGTGCTCGTGTCCGAGGACGATGCGAAGCGTCTCGCGAACGCTAGCCGAGGCGTCGATGACCAGAATGGTTGCCATGTCGGGATGCACTCGTCGCAGGCAACCGCAGCACGCTCCGACTTTCGCAAAACGCGTCGACCGAGAGCCACCTCGAATCGCGTCGCACGAACTTCAGCGCGCCGTCACCCACATCCACGTCCTCCGCCCACACACGATTGATGTACGATTCTGTACGTTCGTAAGCGTTGAACTGTCAAGGAGATTCGAGGTGGGTGTACGAAATTTCGCACCCCACCCGAACGCCGGCCCGTCCGAATTGACGAGCCGGCGTCCTACCCCCAGGCCCCTGTGCTCGCTCACAAGGTATCGGGTGGAGTGGCAGTCGAGAGACTGCTGGCGATCGAAGAGAGCAAGCAACGTTCCGCGCCACGCACGCGAAAATCACGAGTGTCCACGTCGTCCGTGCACCATGCAGTGTCCGACGCGGGGCTTCGTGGTTCCGTTCGGCGCGACACGGACTGTCCGTCGCGCGACGCGGCCTCAGAGTGCGTGGGCGTTCGAATCGTCGGGATGCGCGGCGGCGCGATTGCCGAATCGCAAGCGCAACCATCCGATGATCGTGAGCACGACACCGACGGCGATCATGATGAGGCCGCCGCTCAGGACCACGTGATACAGATCGACCTTCGCACGGCCAATGTTGTAGCGCTCGCCTTCATCGTCGAGGGGGCGAAGGATGCGATCCGTCGACCCGACCGCGTCCGGAAAGTAGCCGCGCGATCGGCCTTCGGCGACGATCCCCTGATACTGCGCGAGCTTCTGAGTGCCGATGATCGTGTTGCCGATGCCGAGGACGAGCAGGGTGACCGCGAGCACCAGGAGGCGGCTTTGATACAGGCGCCGCGGCTGCATGGGGCGCGGGTAACATCGGGTTGCGGCGTCGTCAAGCACGGGCTAGACGAATCGCCATCATGCGTGAGCCCATCACCTGGCAGTGGCTCGGGCTCTGCGCGTACGAGCGGGCACTCGCGTTGCAAGAAACCGCATGGGACGCACGCCGATCCGGCGGTCCCGACGTGTGCCTCGTCCTGGAGCATCCGCCGACGATCACACTCGGGCGGCGCGGCACGGTCACCGATGTCCTCGCGAGCGACGACGAGCTCGCGCGGCGCGGCTTCACGCGTCATGCGACGGAACGCGGCGGCCGCGCCACCTACCACGGCCCCGGACAACTCGTGCTGTATCCGATCGTGCACCTGCGCGAGCGCGGGCTGGGTGTTCGGAGCTTCGTCTGGCTCCTCGAAGAGATCATGCTCGAGATCGCCGGAGCGATGGGCGTCACGGCGCATCGCGACGCGCGCGGCCACGGTGTGTGGACGGCGCGCGGCAAGCTCGGCGCCGTCGGCATTCGCGTCCGCGACGATGTGACGTTGCACGGCCTCGCGTTGAACGTGAGCCTCGACCTGTCCGGCTACGGGCTGATCACTCCGTGCGGTGTCCCCGGGCTCGCCGTCACGAGCCTCGTCGCCGAAGGCGTCGCGGTCGCGGTCGCCGACGTACTCGCCGCGGCGGAGGCAGCCTGCCGGCGATCCTTCGACGACCGACACCGCGAGGCCACCGAGGAGGCACGACTCTGAGCAGCCCCGAAAGCGTGCTGGTCGAGCGCATGATCACCGGTGATCGCGTCGCACTCGCCAAGCTGATGACCCGGGTCGAGAACGAGACGGGCGACGTCACCGGCGTCATGGCGCGGATCTATCCCCGGCTCGGCCACGCGGACACCGTCGGGGTGACGGGCCCGCCGGGCGCCGGAAAATCCACCCTCGTCGATCGCCTGATTGGCAAGCTCCGCGCGACCGAGCAGTCCGTCGGCGTCGTGGCCGTAGATCCTTCCAGTCCGTTCAGCGGCGGCGCCGTGCTGGGCGACCGCATCCGCATGCAGAATCACGCGCTCGACCCGGCCGTGTTCATCCGAAGCCTCAGCACGCGCGGACGACGGGGCGGCCTCGCACGCGCGACCCGACAAATGACCCATCTGCTGGACGCCTTCGGCAAGGATAGAATCATCATCGAGACGGTCGGGGTCGGCCAGACCGAGCTCGACATCATGGAGCTCGCCAGCACCGTGGTCGTCGTGCTGGTGCCGGAAGCAGGGGACACGGTGCAGGTGATGAAGGCGGGGTTGCTCGAGATCGCGCACATCTTCGTGGTCAACAAAGCCGATCGCGAGGGCGCGCTCCGCATGCAGACCGAGCTGCAGACGATGTTACAGCTCCGCCCCTCCGCCGATTGGCAGGTGCCCGTGCTCCTCACCGAGGCCGCCAAAGACCGCGGTGTCGACGAGCTCATCGCGGCCATCGACGCGCATCGGACCCATCGTCGCGCGCACCGCGGTGGGCGTGTCGCCGAGACTCATCGCGAGCGCGAGTTTCTCGACGTGCTCGACGGCGAGCTCCGCACCCGCTTCGAGCGCCGTCTGCAAACCGAAGCCCAGGCGCTGCTGACCCGGGTCCGCAGCGGTGAGATCGACCCCTACAGTGCGACGGCCGAGCTCTTGGGCGACCGCGAGATCGTCCGCCGCCTCCTCGGCGAGTCATGAGCCTCTTCGCGATCGGTGATCTGCACGGCTGCCCGGAAGAGCTCCAGGTTCTGCTCGACGCGATCGCCCCAGGTCCCGACGACACCCTGGTGTTCCTCGGCGACTATGTCGACCGCGGGCTCGGTGTTCGCGTGCTGGTCGATCGCCTGCTGCGGCTTCAAGGCGAGGACGTCGGCACGATCTTTCTGCGCGGCAACCACGAGGACATGCTGCTCGCTCATCTCGGGCTCGGCGGCCGACACGGCGACGCGTATCTCGAGAACGGCGGCGGCGCGACGCTCGCGAGCTACGGGGTTCCAGCGGGGACGGCCGGCCAAGCGATGGCGGCGCTGCTCCCCACCGATCACGTCGCGTTCTTTCAGGCGACGCAGCTTCACCATCTCGCGCCGCCATTTCTCTTCGTGCACGCCGGTATCCGGCCTGGCCTTCGACTCGAAGAGCAGGACCCCGACGACTTGCTGTGGATTCGCGAAGATTTCTTCTCGCGGCCGCACGATCTGCCGTACACGGTCGTCTTCGGGCATACGCCGACGCGCGAGGCGCGTATCGATCTGCCGTATCGCATCGGCCTCGATACCGGGCTCGTCTACGGCAACAAGCTCAGTTGCCTCGACGTCGAAGGGCAGCGGCTCCTGCAGGTGATGCGGGGCACGCGCCGCGTCGCCACCCGTGACTTGACGGCGGCCTTCGCCGCCGCCCAACTCTAAACGCCTCGGCGACGCCTTGCCGAGTCCGGCCGGAAGCCCTAGTATCCGCCGCCTTTACGATTCGATCGTTCCCCAAGCACGGCGGCGTAGCTCAGTTGGTTAGAGCGAGGGTCTCATAATCCCTAGGTCCGTGGTTCGATTCCACGCGCCGCCACTTTAACGTGACTCCCGGGGAGCTCACGGGACGCGATCAGTCTGGTCCCGGCGTCAGCACAGCGTCGGCCGCCGGTGGCGCTACCGCGACGTCCGCACCGTCGACCGTCGTCCGCGCGCGTGCGATCAGCGCCCGGAGTGTGAGCTCGCCGTGGAGAACCGCGTCGAGGTCGGCGCTCCGCACGTAGAAGTGGACCGCCTCGGAGGTTCCCGGCTTCTCGATGGTCGCGCGCAGATCGTCCACCGAGCGATACGGGCGGTGGTACGACTGCATCTTCACGACGATGCCGGCGGCCTTCTTGATCTGGAGCCCGTCCTGCAAGCGCCCGAGGGTCGGCTCCATGATCATCGCCCACAGGATCTGCACGCGCTGCTCGCGATCGCGTGTCGCATCGTCGAACACCAACCCGGTTTCGAGCGCGAACCCGAGATAGCTCGTGCCGTGCACCTCCTCGACCCGCTCGACGCGCACGCCGGTCGCCAGCACGGATCCCTTTTGCATCGCGTTGATCAAGAGATTCGTCTGGATGACGACCGCATCGTCGCCATGACGTTGCCGCACCCGTCGCAGCAGCTTGGTGACGTCCTCGCGCTTGGCACTCGGAATGTCGTCGAGTGCGGTGGGCGGTGCTGGCGACGGGCTGGGAGTTTCGTCCGCGGCCACGGCCAACACGGGCGCGACGATCAAGAGACCGAAGAGGGCGAGCCCACCGCTGGCGTTTCTCATGCGGCCCGGATGCTGACACGCGCGGCCAACGCGCGCAATTTGCCGGCGCCTGCGCTTGAGCACCGACTGTCGGCGTGATTCACCGAGCGCATGGCGCGAACGTTCCTCACCGCGGTTCGCGACCTCATGGAGCGCCACGCGATGGTGACCACGGGGGATCACGTGCTCGTCGCGGTGTCGGGCGGCGCTGACTCCGTTGCCTTGCTCCTCGGGCTCCTCGATCTCCGCGACGCGCTCGGCATCACGGTGACGGTCGCGCATCTCGATCATCGCCTGCGCGGCGCCGAAAGTGCGCGCGATCGTGCGTTCGTCGAAGCGCTCGCACACGCCCAGGGCACTCCGTGTCGTGCGGACGCGGTCGACGTGCCGGCCGGCAATCTCGAGGCCGAAGCGCGCCGTATCCGGTACGCGTTCCTCGAAAGTATCGCCGACGAGCTCGGCGTCACGAAGATCGCCACTGCGCACACGCGTGACGATCAAGCCGAGACCGTGCTGCTGCGGCTGCTCCACGGCGCCGGACGACGCGGGCTCGGTGGCATTCGTCCACGCCGCGGTCGGATCATCCGACCGATGCTCGGGTGCGATCGCATTCAAGTGCGAACGTTTCTCCTCGAGCGCGGTGCGACCTGGCGACGCGACTACAGCAATTTCGATCTCGGACTCGAGCGCGCCAGAGTCCGTCACGGGTTTCTACCGGCGCTGACGCGCGAGCTGAATCCGCGCCTCGCCGCGACACTCGCGGACGTCGCGGACGTCATGCGGGAAGAGGATGCGCTGCTCGATCGGCTCGCGGCCGTCACCGTTCGCAGCCGCGTCCTGACCGTCGACGTGCTCGACGCCATCGAAGCACCGCTCGCGCGCCGCGCGATTCGATTGTGGTGGCGTCGCCACGGCGTCGAGCGCCGGCTCGGCCGGATCCATGTCGAGGCCATTCGCGGCCTCGCCGCACGCGCGAGCGGCGACGGCGAGATCGCCGTGCCCGGCGGCGCGATCGTACGGGAAGGGCGCGCGCTGCACTTCCGCGCGGGGCCGGCGACGCGCGCACCGGTCGTCCCCTGGGAAGAGCAGCTCGTACCCGGTCGGGATTGCGCCACGCCCGGCGGCTGGATCGTGCGGCTCGTCGAGTGCCTGCGACCCGACGCACCCGAACCCGGTGACGGCACCTGCGTCGTCGACGCCGAAACCGTTCACGGCCCGTTCCTCGTCCGTAATCGCCGCCTCGGGGATCAGCTGAGCGCCCTCGGCCTCGGGGGCCGGACGTCGATCAAGCGGCTCTTCTCGTCCCGCCACGTGCCGCGGGATCTCCGAGACGATCATCCTTTGGTCACGACCGAGGGTGAGGTTCTCTGGGTACCCGGCTGTGGCCGCAGCGAGCGCGGCCTCGTCGGGCCGGCGACCACACGATGCTGGGTCATTCGATTGATTCAGCGTCCGAATGAATACGCATGATTGCCGGGGTGTACCCCCTATGGTACCTTCGCCGGGTCCAGCGTGCCGATGCGTAAAGGTGACAGAACGGTGAATCAACTCTCGCGGAATCTCGCGCTCTGGCTCCTGCTCATTCTCATGGTTCTGCTGCTCGTGAACGTCTTCACGAAGCAGCCGACCCGCGACCAG
>JBDSJB010000444.1:0-2959 GCA_039917665.1 Binatia bacterium | reverse complement strand
TCCGGCACGAGCACCGCATGCTGGTCGACGGCTGGGTCTGCGACCCGCTGCCCGCCGGCGTCGTGCGGGCGGCCGGTTTCGAGCGCATCGTCGCCGTCGATCTGTCGCCGCGCGGCCACCCGACGGTTCGAGCCGGCGCGGCGCCGCCGCCAGCGGTCGCGCCCCCCGGTCTGGGTGGGCGTCTCCGCATTCTCGCGATCGCGATGCGCGCGATGGAGCTCGCGAGCCAGGAGCACGTCGCGCGCAGCTTGCCGCTGATCGACGTGCTGGTGCGCCCCGACCTCGACGGCTTCAGCAGCGCCGACCTCGACGGGGCCGCGGAGATGAGTCGGCGCGGCGAGCAAGCCGCGGAAGAGGCGATGCCGGCGATCCGCGACGCGCTCCCCGCCGCGCCCAACTCCTGATCGCCCCGACGACAGCCCCGATTTGATGGCTTGACCCTATGCGTCGGAATTTGCTATCCGCCCCAAGGGTTTAGGCATCGGTGCCGGCGCCGTGGTGTGCCGAGCGTAGGAGGGGATGGCATGAAGAACTCCAGAGCGTTGATCGCGATGGTGTTGGTGGCAGGGGTGGCGCAGGCGGGTGTGGCACGAGCCGAGACGTTGCGATCGGCATTGGCCCCCGACAATCCGGTGCTCCAAGGGGCGCTCGGTCCGCTCGGGAAGGCGATCGGCTCGCAGGTCGCGAATCAGATCCCCGCGCTCTCGACCTCGGCCGGCTACACGTACGAGTGGAACCCCGAGCTCGAAGTTCTCGAGCGTTCCGCGAAGACGTTCGGTCCGCTCTTCTCCGAGCGCGCCGTCACGGTCGGTCGCGGCAAGTTCAACATCAACACCTCGTACACGTACCTCAAGTTCAAAGAGTTCAACGGGAAGAATCTCGACAAGCTGACCAATCGCGTCGAGACCGCCTTCGTCCCGGAGACCGGCAACACGCAGTACTTTGGTCTCTTCCGCGGCTTCCAAGACGTCGACGATCCGAACCGCACGCGGCTTGCCGGTGACCAGGTGAAGCTCGACCTCGATCTCGAGGCGCAGCTCTTCGACTTCAGCTTCACCTACGGCTTGCTCGACAATCTCGACATCAACATCGACCTCCCGGTTCTGCTCACCTACGCGCGCTCGTCCGTCCAGGAGACGCTGCCCGATCCGCGCTGCCTCGGTGTCAACGAGGACTGCGACGTTGCGCTCAACACGCTCGGCGGCGACAACAACGGTTTCTTCCTCCTGCCCGAGCAGACCTCGCGCGACAGCTCGCTCGGCATCGGCGACATCCACCTCCGCACCAAGTACGCGCCGATCTCGAATCCGGTCCGGTTGGCTGGTTTGCTCGACCTGGCGCTGCCGACGGGCGATGCCGCGGATTTTCAGGGCACCGGCGATACCACGCTCACGCCCTCGCTGATTCTGTCGAAGGACGTCTTCTCCTTCCTCGAGTTCCACACGCAGGGCGGCGTCCAGTTCAACATCAACGACGTCGACCTCAGCCAGGCGCGCTACGCGGCCGGTGTGACGGCGCAAGTCGCGAGCTTCGCGGCGATCAGCGTCGACTTCCTCGGCCGCAGCGAGTTCGGCGCGCAGGCGCGCATCCCGAACGCGGGTCGGCTGCCGGCCGTTCGCAAGATCGACGGCGTCGACACGCTCACGCAGCCCCTCGACGAGCTGACCGACGACGACAACTTCAAGGGTCGTCCGCTCTTCGTCGACATCAAGCGTAACGACGTCCTCGACCTCGCGGTCGGCGGACGCTTCGCGATAGGTGATCGCGCGATGATCCTCGCGAATTTCCTGATTCCGCTGAACGAGGATGGGCTCCGGTCGGAATTCATTCCGACGATCTCGATCGAAACCAACTTCTAAGCGTTCCCAATCCGGGTAGGCGCGTCGCCGCGCGGTGCTACACGCGGCTGATCGCCTACCCGCCGTCGCTCCGCTCGTCCGCCCTATGGCTGTGTTGGGGGGAGGCGTCTGGATTGACTCCAGACGCCGAGGGCCGTCGGGGGATGCGCGCGCACCGTGCACCGCACGGGACCGAAATGAGTTGCCGGCCGAAATGAAAAGGGGCGACGTCCTTGCGGACGCCGCCCCTTCGAATTGCGAGTTTCTAGACGGGCTTAGGAGATCGTGGTGGCGACCGTCAGATCCGCGATGTTGCCCGGTGCGTTGTTCACGGTCACTTCCTGCACCGTGACGGTGATGTCCGACGCGGTGATCCCGCTCGTGGCGTCGAACGAGCACGCGATGGAGATCGGGAAGGTGAGCGCGGACGCATTGGCCACGCTCAACGTCAACAGACCCGTGTCGTTGTCGTTTTTGGTCAACAGCCCGCTCCCAGTGAGCGTGCAGGCCACCGCGTCGATCGAACCGGTGAAGTTGCCGTCAGCGGTCTGATAGGCAGCGCGGACCTGAAAAGCCTGGATGGCGGCCGCAGACGTGAATCCGAAGGTGACGGTCTGGGCGACCGGGTTGCCCCCCGCCGTCGAGGTAGGCGTCGGGTTTGGGTTCGCCGGCGTCGCCGTCCGCTGCGGAGCCGGCGTCGCCGTCCGCTGCGGATTGGGATTGCCGTTGTCGTTCCCGTTGTCCCCGCTGTTGTCGTTGTCACCGCAGCCGCTGGTCAGTGCCATCGCAGCCACGAGCATCCCGATAGTGAGTCCAGATTTGAGCGTGCGCATCATCGTGATCGTCCCTCCTCTATTACAGCCCCGGCCGGTCCGGCCACGGCGACCCTTGGGCACTCGAGTATCGAGCGCGTAGGGGCTCGATCTAACAGTTCGTTTGAATCATGGTCAAGCACAGGTCGCTAAAATGGGCGCGCGAGAAATCGTATACGCGACTCGTACGATTCCGGTGTCCGCACGCTTCAACCGTGTGATTTCGGACGGATGCAGGCGATCGTGGCGGGTCACGGGATCGGATCGACCTTCGAGATGACGAACGAGAGGCCGAAGTCGCGCGCCCGG
>JBDSJB010000443.1:0-3563 GCA_039917665.1 Binatia bacterium | reverse complement strand
CGGTCGTCACGCTGGCACACGGCGATCTTCGGCCGCTGGTGGATCGCGCGCTCGTCAGATTGGCGCGCGCTCAAGCGGAAGATCGCCGAGCGGCGCGCGGCCGTTTGATCCCGCCCGTCACGGCGGTCACGAACGTCTGCGCCAGACGACGGAGCTCACGGCGCGGCGCGCCGGCCCGGGCGCGAATCGAGAGCGCGAGCGTACCGCTGGCCGCGAGCGCGGCGAGCTGACGGACGTCGGACTCGGCCCCGATCTCGCCGGCGTCGCGCGCGAGCGCAATCCGCGCCCCAAGCGCGCGATCGGCGTCGAAAAGGACGCGCGCGAGCTGCTTCCGCGCCTGCGGTGAGACCTCGGCCTCGGCCGGCAGGGTGCACGCGACGATGCAGCCGTGGGGTCCGTATCGTCCGGTCACGACGTCGATGATCGCGTCGTAGAAGGCCATGAGCTCTGCGCGGAGGTCGCGTCGCTTCGCGAGGGGATCGAGATACCGCCGCGCGATCGTCGCGACGTAGTGGTCGACGGCGGCCGCGTAGACGGCCTCCTTGTTGCCGAACGCGGCGTAGATGCTGGGACGGTTCATGCCCATGGCGGCCGTCAAATCGTCGAGCGAGGTGCCGCCGTAGCCGCGCTTCCAGAAGGTCAGCAACGCGGCGTCGAGCGCGGTCGCGTGGTCGAACTTGCGCGGGCGCCCGCGCCCGCGGCGGGGTTCGGAGGGCGGCGTTGACATGGCTGGGCTAATATTGAATCAGACGGTACAAAATTAACTACCTTATCAGTTGCCCTGGGAGGTCGTCGTCATGGAGCTCTTCTACTCACCGTTGGCCTGCTCGCTCGCGAGCCATATCACGATCCGCGAAGCCGACATCGCCGCGGATTTCACCGCCGTCGGACTCTTCGACAAGAAGATCGCGACGGGGGGCGACTACTTCGCGGTGACGGCCAAAGGTCAAGTGCCGGCGCTCCGCCTCGACGACGGGACCGTGCTCACCGAAGGCCCGGCCGTCATGCAGTACATCGCCGATCTGAAACCGGAGAGCGGCTTGTTGCCGCCGGTCGGGACGGCCGAGCGCTACGCCGTTCTCTCGTGGCTCACGTACGTGAACACCGAGATTCACAAGATGTGCCTCTGGCCGCGCTTCAATCCCGGTCCACCTCCGGAAGCCAAGGCGTGGGCGAAGGGGCTGCTCGAGAGCAAACTCGCGTACGTGGCGGGGGAGCTCGGCGACCGACCGTTCCTGGTCGGATCGCGCTTCACGATCGCCGACGCGTACCTCACGTGGGCGCTGCATCTCGTGAGCGTCGTCGGCGTCGTGCTACCGCCGCCGCTCGCGCGCTATCTCGAGGCGATGCGCGCGCGTCCAGCCGTACGGATCGCGATCGAGACCGAGGGCATGCCCGCGCCGAGCTCTTTATAGGAAGCGCCCCGCATGCCTCGATCTCCCGCGCGCAAGAAGCGCGCGGGCCGAGCGTCAGCGAGCCGGGGAGTGACGCTCCGTCGGGCTTTGCCCGATGGAGCGAGGGGAAGATCCCCTCGTGAGCTAGACCGCCGCCGGCGCGGGATAGTGCACGTAGCTGTCGATCAACAGGTCGACGAGCACCGTGTCCGACGGCCGTTCGCCCTGGATCACGCCGCGCTCGCGTAGATCGTCGACGAGCCGGTCGACCACCGTCTCGACGCTCAAGTCGTCGCTGCCTTGTTGCCACGCGCGCTGCTCGGCCTCGTCGGCGAAGCAATAGGCCTTCCACGACACCGAGTAGCGGAGCTCGTTCCAGCGATACTCGGCGACGGTCTCCTCGCCGTCCGCCATGTACCAACGGCCGTCGCCCGCGTAGCGGAGGCGCATGCCGGGTCGCAGCTTGTCGACGGCGGCCGTCGTCTCGGCGACGCGATCGACGCCGTGGAAGACGGTGTCGGTGTCCATCAAGAGCGCCGTGTTGAAGCGGACAGGATGTGCGACCGGTTTGCCCTCGGCACCGTCCGGGTAGAACGCGAACTCGCCGCCCTTGGAATCGTGGAACCACGACACGCCGGTCGCGATCGGCATGCGCCATTTCTCGAAGAGCCCGGAGTGGTGCATCACGACGATCAGCCACTGCGGATGGCGCTTCCGACTCACCCCACGAAATTCCGGTACGTCCGTGTGCACCGCGAGCTCCTGGCCGGGCACGAGCAGATTCGCGTACACGATGGCGGGCTCGATCAGCGGACGGCCGAAGAGCTGACGCGCCGCTTCGACGAAGCCCTCGTGGTGCAAGAACGGCGCGATGCCTTCGACGCGCTCCTCGCGGCCGTAGGCATAGGTCTCGCGGAAGTAGTTGGTACGCGCGGCCAGCACTTGCAGCGGCTCGTTCCGGCCGAAGCGGCCACCGGTCTTCACGAAGTTCCGCGCCGCGTCCCAACGCGCCGGCAGGCCTTCGCCGATCAGACCCGCGAACGTCGGCTCTTCGGAGTACATCTTGAAAGAGCCGAACTCCTCGCAGATGCGGACCATGCGCTCCGCGCCTTCGGCGGAAAGCAGGGGATCGAAGCTGTGGTGTGGGTGGGCCATGGGCTTTCTCCTCGTCTCGTCTGGCTAGCACAGGATGCCGTCGGTCTCACCCGAAGCGGGCGTGCAAAAAGCGCACGGTCGGCCGCTCGATGCACCAGTGAAACAGCACACCGATGAAGGCGATCGTCGCGATGCCGAGGCCGATCGGCAGGTTGTCGCCCCAGGTCGAGACGACGCGATAATTCTGCAGCGTCCACGGTATGGCATCCCGCAGGGCGTAGTGCGTCAGGTAGATCGCGTACGAGGCGTCGCCGAGCACCATGATCCAGCGCGGATAGGTAGGCTTGCGCCAGAGATCCCAGAGCGCGCCGGTGGTGATGAGGAACGTGCAGATCGGTCCGTAATTCACGACCGACCAGTAGTGCGGCATGTTGCCGTACGAGTCGTTGTAGAAGACGACGCACAGCGCAATGAACGCGCCGAGTGGCCAGGCTCCGCTGATGCGGACGCCCCGATACGCGAGCACGATGTACGCCGCGCCGATGCCCATGAAGAACTCGGCGACCCGCGTCGCCAGCAGGAGTCCTCCGGTCCAGGGGTAGAGAAAGTTGTAGAACACGGCCCCGACCCACCCCGCGGACAACGCAGCGAATCCGAGCTTTCCCACGAAGAAGAACGCGAGGAAGAAGACGTAGAACGCCATCTCCATCGAGAGCGTCCACGCCTGCTGCACGATCGCGAACGCGTCCTGCCGATAGAGGAAGAACGCGGCGACGGGGTTGGTGACGATGTGCCCCATCCCCGCGCCCCACACCGCGAACATGACGATCCAATATGGCGGGTAGATGCGGATGACACGCCGACGGATGAAGCGCCACGCCGCGCGCAGGCCGTGCTCGCCCTCGTGGGCGTAGACCATGACGAACCCGCTGATGATGAAGAAGAGATCGACGCCGTGCCCGCCCGAAAAGAGGAAATTATTGAAGAACGTCGCCTTGATCGTGACGTGGAAGATGACGACCGCCATGGCCGCGAAGGCTCGCAGCGCATGGACGGTCGGGAGGCGCACGTCGG